>CBDUNM010000214.1:0-6595 GCA_965368585.1 uncultured Chromatiales bacterium
CAGCGCCATCGGCTGTGTTTCGCTCGCTTGAATTAGCACCGGCTAGTCCGGCGCTCGCGAGCCTTGCCGATGACGCTGGTGGACCGGCTGAGCGTTACCGAACTTACCAAGCAGCCCACTAGGGCCAATGCATACCGTGAGCTTGGCCGAGGCGCGGCAGTAGGCGCTGGACGCGCGCAAGCTGCGCATCGACGGCATCACTCCTTTGGTCGCCAGGAAACAGAAGCAGAGTGCCGCGGCGCTGGCGGACGCCAAAATAATGACCTTCGATTCAGGAAGAAAGCGGACCGACCTATCTATACGCGGCCCTTTTCTCGCCCTCACCGAGCTTGCGAAAGCAACGACCGCTGTCGATATCGGACTGCGCCTGCCCGGCCTTCTCGTACCCATTGCGTTCAGCGCCGACTCGCGATGGTAAACGCCGCTATTTAGGTGCCCTTGGCCGCCGCACGACTCGCGGCTGGCGGAAAAACGAGAAAGACGATCGACGGCAGTCGGGGAATCGGGGCGTCCGCGGATGGATACTGCGTGACATCTTCATGCATGGTTTCTGTCCTGTTGATTCAAGTGGACAATTCCGAGTTGCACCAATCCAACTCGTTGACAACTCAGCATCGCCGGCTGCGGGACAGCGTGCCGGGCGAGATCGCGATGGTGACCCCGCGCAAGCAGTGGACCTGCGCAGGGCACCCCTATCTGTCCGGCGAGATCGAATCGTCGCACCTGGACATCGACGCCTTGGGGCTGGTTCCGTTGAGGCTCGAGAAGCGGGGACTCTGAACGCCCGAAGAGCACTGCTGGGGAGATGCCGACGAACCGCCGGTCCAGTAGTGGGTCAAGCCCATCATCGCCCGTGGTCCCAGGCAGTCATTCGCGATGGAGCAGGTCGTGCCGGGCCGAGACCCCGACGATTTCGACTCCGATCCGATCCACGAGTCCAATGACCTGAAGGACTTGGGCGATCCCGTAGCCGCCACGCAGAGCCTGATGGCGCTGTGCCAGGCGGATCTGCGTGGCCTCGATGCCCACGCTCATCTCGGCAACTTCGTCTTTGAAAACTGGGCCAAGTTAGCGATAAGCCACTACGTGGTCGGCGTGGGCATCTGCGAGCGTTCCCTTGGGCCGGACTTCGACGGCCTCTTGCCCTGGGGGAACATCGACGACCTGCCATTCTTGCGCTACATGCACGGGTTCGGCTTGTGTCTTTGGCGGCTCGAACGGTTCGAGGAGGCGGAACGCGTCTTCGATCGAATGCTCTGGCTAAACCCATCGGACCATCAGGGTGTGCGTTTCCTTATCGATGAGGTGCGTGCCAGAACCCCGTGGGGAGACCGCGAAGCAGAGTGATCTCGGAAGCGTCAATGGCCAATAGAATTGACCCACCTGGAGCTCGAAAAAGTCAGCTTCCCAGTTTCTGCTTCAATCGATAGCTTTCCCCTCTCCGCATGACGATGTGCGAGTGATGGATGAAGCGGTCCACGATGGGCACGGCCAGGTTGTCGTCGTGGAAGAACTCACCCCAGTTGGTGAAGTCCTCGTTGGCGGTGATGATCACCAAGCGATACTCGTAGAGGCGGTAGCCGTTCGTTTGTCAGCGGGGCGGCCGAACGCTGGGGTCGATGGCCACGATCACGCGACTCAGTCGGCGGCAAAGAGGCCTTTCATGCCGCCTTTACACCGAGGAGGGGCAGTGAAAAGCCTACGTCGGCGCGCAATACGGCGAATTGCACGTCGGCGGAAAGAGCGTGGTCGAAGGGAAAATAGTCGTGCTCTGAGGTACAATCCGACGCTGGACGACTGAAGGCTTCCACAGCCGACACGCAACATGAAAAGCAAAGTGTCAGCAGACAAGGGTTTTTTCAAACGCCTCAAATCGGTGTTCGGCAACCCGGCAAAGTGTCCCGAGACCAACCTGGAAAAGCCCATCGCCCTGAATACCGGATGCGTAAAAATCCCGCTCGAATTCTGTACCGAGGGGATTTCGGTGGGCAGCGCCAGCAAGAGGCTGCACCTGATCCGGGAGACCTTCGTCGGCCAGCCTTACGGTGACCCTCGGCCGGCATTCCTGTTGCTGGATCCTGAACGCATTTACAACCGTATCGGTGGTTTCTTGCGTGTCTCCGCCGGCGACCATCTGATTGTCGGCCGCGAAGACGAGCGTCAGCCCGTCATCCTCGGACTACCAGACGCCGCACCGAAACGGCTGTTCTCAGTCGTTCACGAGGGTGATGCGCTGGTGTTCCAGGACCTGAGTGGGGAATCCGGCACCCATCTGTCCCCTTTGACCGATGTTCATCCGGCTACCACCGAGCAAAGGATCGCCAACCTGCGTGAAATCTACCGTATTTTCGGTGGCCCAATCCAGCTCCTGCCGCCGGATCAGGCTCTGGATGACCTGCACCGGGTAAACGACATTCTCGAAAAAGAACCTTTGCGCGCTAAAGACTGGCGTGGCATGCCCGGAGGCGTGGTCCACCTGCCAAAGAAGATGGTCCCCATCATCGTCGGCGATCTGCATGCCCAGGTAGACAATTTGCTCACCCTGCTGAGCCAGAACCGGTTTCTCGAACAGATGTCCGAAGGCAGGGCCACCATGGTCATCCTGGGAGATGCCGTGCACTCAGAGATGGATGGCAGCATGGAGGAAATGGAGTCATCGCTGCTGATCATGGACCTGATACTGCGCCTCAAACTCTGGTACCCGCAGCAGGTATTTTATTTACGTGGAAACCACGACAGCTTCGACGAGGAAATCGGCAAGGACGGTATACCCCAGGGCTTGTTATGGGCCAAGGCACTGCGCGACACGCGCGGCGAGGCATACAAGAAGGCGATGGATCGCTTCTACGAGCTGTTGCCCTTCGTCGTCGTGTCGAGAACCTACGTCGCGTGCCATGCCGCCCCACCGAGGGGAAAAGTCGACATGGACATGCTGGTAAATATCCACAAGTACCCGGCACTGATCAACGAGGTCACCCGCAACAGGCTGCAACGCCCCAACCGGCCGGCCGGTTATACCAAAGGCGACGTCAAGCGCTTCCGCAAAACCCTCAAGCTCGGCGGTAAGGCAGAGTTGTTCGTCGGCCACACGCCTCTGACACGGCATGACACCATTTGGTCGAATGTCGGCGGCATCGAACACCACGATGTGGTGTTCAGCGGCAACATTCCCTGGATCGGTGTCTACACCAGTACCGATGGTGAAATGATTCCGCTGAGGTACCGTGCCGAAACGCTGCTGCCGATAATCAACAGCATGGATGACGTAGGGCTGTACGATGAACTTAAACAGTAAAGATCCCCGGCAAAGCCGGAGGCTTTAGTTGTGAACCGCTCGAAGCAGTCTGTTTCGGAGCCGCATGCGGCACCTTGAGCCCCCCACGGGGGCTTTTAGCTCAAGCTCAACTGGTCCCCCAGTGCCAGGATAGTTGCATTCTCTCTCTGAGAGAATTCTGATAACTAGAGAGGGCGTTTCAAAGAACGACAATGAGATATTCACCGGAACGTAGAGAAGCAGTGCTGAAGAAGATCCTGCCTTCAAGCAATGCGTCGATAACCGTGCTGGCGGAAGACAGCTGCGACCCTATATCTCTGGCGCAAGCAAGCCAGGAACAAGGGCCGACTGATGCCGAATTCTGACGACACGCCCGAAGGTTGGTCATCGCGCGACAAGTTTGCCGCTGTGATGGAAACCGCGGCGATGAGTGAGGCGGAAATCGCGCAGTACTGTGGTGCGCAGAATTTCTGACCAGAAGACTCCAACGACGAAAGTCTCGGGTTGGGCTCTACAGCAAATCGTGGGTGAGGAAACGGCGCTTTTACTCCGGCATATACATGCCTCGGGTTTTGGGTCAAATTTTGCCGGGAAGCGAACCGGGTCGGCCGAGAAAATAGCCTTGGGCGTAATCGACGCCGATTTCATTGAGTACGCGGACGCAATCCGCGGTCTCTACGTGCTCCGCGACAGTCTGAATCTTCAAGGTGTGGGCAACGCTGCTGATCGCCTCGACCATGGACTGGTCGTTCGGATCCCGGGCGACGTCACGCACGAAGCTGCCGTCGAGCTTCAGAAAATCCACCCCCAATCCTTTGAGATAGGCAAACGAGGACAAACCGCTGCCGAAGTCGTCCAGCGCAAATCGACCGCCTAAAGCCTGCACGTCCCCGATAAAACCCCGCGCGGCGCTTAGATTCCGGATCGCGGCGGTTTCGGTGATTTCAAAACAGATTCGTTCGGGCGAAATGCCGTACCGATCAATCCGATCGCGAACAAACGCCAGGGATCCTTCTTCGTTGAGCGAACTCCCCGAAAGGTTTATACATATGAGCGCGTCCGGATCGCGCGGAAACAGCGAGTCCAGGTCGCGCAGCGCGGTTTCGATGACCCACCGGTCTATGGCGTACATCAACCCATATCGTTCAGCCGCCGGAATGAATGCCGCGGGGTTCGATATATGGCCGTCGTCGTCGTGCATTCGTACCAGAAGTTCGTAGCCCCACGGGCGCTCGATCTTGCAACCTCCCAGCGCGAATATCGGCTGACCGTGCAGCATCAGGCGATCTCCCGCTACCGCTCCCTTGATGTCAGCGGCACGGATGATTTCACGATGGCGCGGATCGGCGCCGTCTATTTCTTCGCTCGCGTATAGGTGAACCCGATTGCGCCCGCCGTCTTTAGCGGCGTAACAGGCAACATCGGCCTGGCTCAACAACTCTTCAGCCGTCTGGGTGCCCCCTCCAATGCGCACCACACCAACACTTACGCCGAGTTCGAATGAGCGCTCGGCCCATACAAATTTGAAATTTCTGATCGCGGCGACCACGGACTCCGCGATCTCCAAGGCTTTTTCCAATGGACAATTGTTGAGCAGAACCCCGAACTCGTCGCCGCCCAGACGCGCCACGGTGTCGCGGTCTCGCATCTGACCCGCAAGCAGTGACGCCAACTTCTTGAGCAGTTCATCCCCGGCGCCGTGACCAGCCGTGTCGTTGACAATCTTGAACTGGTCCAGATCAAGATAACAAAGAGCGTGCATAGCACCGTACTGCTTGCTGCTGGCGAGGGATTGCTCGAGACGGCGGTCAAATTCCCGGCGGTTGACCAATCCCGTTAGTGCGTCGTGACTGGCGTAATGCTCGGCCTCACGCGCCATGCGCCGGGTCTCGCTAACGTCATTGAAGACCAGCACCACGCCGATCATCTGGTTGTTACGATCGAGGATCGGCGCCGCGGAGTCCTGGATTGCAAACTCGCGCCCCGATCGGCTGACGAGCACGGTGTGGTTCGCGAGACCCATGATCTTGCCTTCTTCGAGGCATCGCGCCACGGGATCCTTTGGGGTGTCGCCGGTCGCTTCGTTAAAGATAGTGAAAACGGATGTGACCGGGCGTCCGACGGCTTCTGCGTTGGACCATTCGGTGAGTTCTTCCGCGGCCGGGTTGATGAATTCAATCATGCCCTTTGCATCCGTCGTGATGACCGCGTCACCGATGGAATGAAGCGTGACTTCTATGCGTTCCTTTTCCTGGTACAGCGCCCGCTGCATCTGTTTGCGCTTCGTCACCTCGTTTTGCAGCGCCTCGTTAAAGGACGCGAGCTCAGACGCCTGTCGCGTGGTCTGCAACTGCCGGCCGGTGAGGGCAATCAAGAACAGCCCGAGCATTCCCGTCAGCGAAAGCCCTCCCGCCAATACTACCCAGCTGTACCATGGCCGCCGGCCTGAGAAGTAAGCTGGCGTTGGCGCGACAATGGCTCGCCATTGTCGCCCTGCCATAAGGTATTCGCGCGACCAACTTAAACCCTGGCTTGGCGATTGGTCTTGACCGGGGGCAGCGCGCGTGCCGACGCCCGCTTCGTCGAACACGTGGGAAGCTAGCAACGTAACGTCGTCCACCAAGGTTTCGTCGTATAGTCGCGCGTCGATGTTTCGAATGCCCAACCCGGACAGCGCGGCCGAAAAAACATCGTCCATGCGAAACACGCCGACGATGAAGCCCAACAGCTGCGCGCGGCGCTGCTCCATCGATGACGGCGCATCAACGCCCGAGTAGTGCGGGACGGCTACCAGTACGCCCTGCTGCTCGCCTGTCTCCTGAACCAACGTGATCGCGCGCGTCGCGACTGCCTGCCCAGTATCGCGTGCCTGGTCTAGCGCCTGGTGTCTGGCAGGGTTAGCGTAGATATCCAGGCCGATCGCCGTCTCGTTTCCATCGAAGGGCTCGATGTACTGCACCAGCACGTATGTGTCGCGCTCGCCAGCCGTCACCACACCGCCGTCGGGCCCGATTTCAGTAACCCGGAACGACGGGAAACCCTCGTCACGAATACGCTTTTCCAGCGCGGCACGTTGGGCGGAAAGTACGCGGGGATTCCACCCGATCGCCTGGATTCCTGGCACCCTGTCGATGGTGTGGTTCACAAAGGTATGAAATTCTTCGCGGGTGACCTCGTCGGAGCTCTGAAAGAAGTTCTCTATTGCGTGCAACACATCGAGGTAGCGGGCGAACTGTTTGGTCAGCGCCTCACCTATCAAATCCGCGTGATGTTCGAACTCGAGTTGCTGCCGCCTTTTCTCCTCTGAGCCGGCGAGTGAAA
>CBDUNM010000215.1:0-6538 GCA_965368585.1 uncultured Chromatiales bacterium
TCTTGTCCGATGTATTTCGAAGTTCTGCCGTCTCCTGTTCGACCTTACCGCGCAGCTGGTCCAGTTTCTGACTCACGGCCTCGACCACGCTGTCGCCGATCTCTTCGACCTCTTTCACCAGGCTCTTCAGGCCTTGCCGCGCCTGTATTTCAGTAACGCCTTTGGCGGTCGTTGCGATCTTATCGGTCACCGTGCTCAAACCGTCACGCACTTCCGTCAGAAAAAAGTCGCCGACCTTCTCGACCTCTTTTATCACCGTCGACGCGGTCGCCATCACTGTATCGGCGATGCCGCTCTTTTTACCCGTGGCTTGGTCCTTAGACGATTTCTTACCTTTAGCCATAGCTTTGTCCCCGGTAGTTATCGGTTTTTTCATCCTCCTAACTATAGGTTGCCGATTTTATTGCGTAAACATAGAGATAGACGATTTCTTGATCTATAACGAAAACCCGTCGAGGCAAAAGCACGGAGGTGGAGTTGACGAACCGGGGATAACCTCAATTCAACCCCGCTCAAGCGGGCGCTCGCGACGCTGCACCTGCATCAGTAACTGCGGGTCTGCGCTTACAACGTCCGCGAGCGCCCGCAACTGCTGCAAGACACTCAGGGCGGTACAAGGGCTTTGATCCGCCGCCGCAATCCAGGCGGTGTTGGGCGCCCAGTGCGGAGCATTGACGACGACGAGCTGGGCCATACCTATCCGCTCGATGATCGAGTCGGCCGCTATGCCCTCTGCGCATCGCACAAAGACTTTACCCGTGGCGACTGCCGGGACAGTACCTGCGTGCTGCCGATATACCGGACAACACGAGCTGTCGTATTCAGCGGCATCGATCACGCGAAAGAGCTCGGCGTCTACAGAATCGGGTCTGGCGACGACGGCAAGGTCACGTTGCCAAACCACCGGGTGCGACTGCTCGCCTTGCAGAAGTTGCTCGGGACACAAGGAAAATGGCTGGGCTGTACGCATATCGACACTATAGACAAACGCGCGCAATTGATCCGAGCATTAGCTCGTCGAGCGGAAAACAGATATAGATTTCCATTACGCCGCACCTTTCAGGGCCTATATTTAGGGTCAACTGACGCGTGCGGGAGACGGTACTATGCCCAATACCTTTTATTATCGGTACGGCGGGAAAAGAGGGCCGCGACAAACGGTAAAACTCAGCTCCGACCTGATGGTGGTGCGCACCAGGGACCGCGGCCGCCTGGTGGACACTCCGCTATCGTCCGACAGCCGTCGCGCCCTGGCCGATACCGTGCCGTTGTTTCGCATCCCCGAGGTCGGCGTCGAAGTCTGGCAGATACCCAAACAGCGCAACACGCGCAACGTCAGAAACTCCGCCCGCACCCTGTTGGGTACCGAGGACGGTATTCGATTCGCGGGCCGTGGACTGATGACCCCGGATGGTGAGCCCATCGTTTACACGGAAAATCTGTTCGTCCAGTTCGACAACGACCTCAGCGCGACGGCCTGCAAACGGCTGCTAAAGGCGCATGGGCTGGAAATCAAGCGTTCGCTGCACTACGCGTACAATGCCTATTTTCTCGCCCTTCCCGAGGGTAGCGGCCACCGGGTGTTCGAGGCGGCCAGGCAATTACTGGATCTCGACGAAGTCGCGCTGTGCCACCCGGAACTGGTGCGGGAACTGTCGAAGAAAGCGGCGTTTCCCCAACAATGGCATTTAAAAGCCACCCAGATAAACGGTACCCGCGTCAACCAGCATGCAAACGTCGAAGCCGCATGGTCGCTGAGCAAGGGCGACGGCGTCATCATTGCGGTGATCGACGACGGTCTGGACATGACTCACGAGGAATTCGTCGGCGCCGGGAAGATCGTTGCGCCGCGCGACACTACCGGCGGCGACAACGACCCCACTCCACGTGGCGGCGACTCGCACGGCACCGCTTGCGCCGGCGTCGCGGCGGCCAACGGCCAGGTCGGCGCCTCGGGTGTTGCGCCACACGCGCGCATCATGCCGATCCGTTTCGTCTCCAGTTTGGGGTCGCAGGCGGAAGCCGACGCCTTTGTCTGGGCTGCCGACCACGGCGCCGATGTCATTTCGTGCAGCTGGGGGCCGACCGACGGCGCCTGGTGGGACGATGCGGACCCGCAACACGCGGTGCGCGTACCCCTGCCGGACGCCAGCCGCTTGGCCATCGACTACGCCATCAGCCAAGGCCGCAACGGCAAGGGCTGCGTCATCACCTGGGCCGCCGGCAACGGCAACGAGCCGGTCGACCACGATGGCTACGCCAGCTACGAAAAAGTGATCGCTATAGCGGCCTGCAACGACCGCGGCACCCGCGCGGTATACAGCGACACGGGCAGCGCACTGTGGTGCGCCTTTCCCAGCAACAACTTCGCGCGGCCCGGTCTGCCCGGCCCACTGACGCCCGGGATCTGGACCACCGACGTGAGCGGCCCCCTGGGCCAGAACCCCGGTGATCCCGAACGCGGCGATGCGGCCGGTCACTATACCAACAGCTTCGGCGGCACCTCCAGCGCCTGTCCGGGCGCGGCCGGTGTCGCCGCACTGGTGCTGGCGCGCAACCCGGAACTCAATTGGCAGCAGGTCAAAGTTGTGCTCAAGGAAAGCTGCGACAAAATCGATGCGCAAAACGGCGCCTATGACCAGGAGGGCCATAGTCCGCTGTATGGCTACGGCCGCTTGAACGCGAAACGGGCGGTGGAGCTGGCGATTCCGCAAATCGTCCGCCACGCGACGTACACGGCCGTTCACCGGACGATGAAAAAGGTGCCCATTCAAGACATGAAGACCGCGCGCATCGAGGTCATGGTCGGCGACGACCAGGAGATCCACGATATCCGGGTAACGGTGGATATCGAGCACTCCTGGGTGGGCGATCTGACGCTCACGCTGAAATCTCCCGCTGGGGTAAAGGTCGTGCTGCAGGATCAACTCGGCGCCGAAAAGAAAACCATCAAGCAGACCTACGACCAGGCGAGCGTGCCGCAACTCGCCGACCTGATCGGTGTGCCGGCGCTGGGCAAATGGACGCTGGAAGTCAGGGACAATGCACGCCGCGACACCGGCGAGATCACCAGCTTTGGTCTGGAACTCGATTTGTGATGCTCGCCGGCACCGAGGCTGGCACTGGTTGCCGAATACTCGCAAGTCGGCGTGCTGTTCGATCGCGATCAGCGCCTGGCGACGCATTGAACCGATCGGTTAGAGACGCTGCTGCACCGGCCCGACTTCCGCAGGACCTACCGCGCGCCCATTGCGAACGCGAATTGTAAGGTCCAGAGAACGCGGCGGGACCGCTAGCCTGCACGTTGCGGCAAGCGGCGGCGGACGGCTTGTGCCCTGGGGATGGCGTACAAAGGTGCCGCCACCTCGGACATGAGGGTGGACTCAGCCACAGACTGGTTCGAGGGTGCGGCCGAGGCGGGACATAAACAAACAATCGCAGAACTGGTGCGCCACCATAAAGGCGGCAATCCCAAGGGGCTGATTGATCTGCGAGCGGCGCAACGGCTGAACGCAAAGCTCCTTGCCCTACTGCGCGAAGACCCGCGCCGGCACGACGCGTGGCAAGTCGAGCGCTGGCAAGCCGAATACCAAGATACCCGCAAATTGATCGAACGCGAACAACGCCTCGGAGGCAGCATGGAGCAGCTGCGCCAGGCCGCGCCGAACACGATCGTCACCAGCGCTTCGTCTACGGCCGTGAACCGCTCGCAGAACGTTCACCAATGGCTCGAGCGCATGCCGGCATTCATCAATGCTTAGGACGACGCGGACATCGCCGCCAACCCGGCAATGCGACACGACTGATATCTGCGGCAAGAGCCGAGCGCGAACGACAAGTCACTGTTGCATCAGCAGTATCGGGTATTGTTGACCCATTTTGGGTCAATCGAAGATCTTCGCCCAGGCGCGCTGGATGACGACGTTATCGCGCAATTTGAATACGGCCAGGCCTTGCTGAGCAGGCGGCTGGCCGCTGCCATGGAGGGGATCGAACGGGCCGCGACACGGGGCCACCCCGATGCGCAATACGATTGGGCACAACGCGTTTTCCGCGCTACGGCCAACCCGCCGAATCTGTACGCGACCGCTATACAGCGCTTGACGGAAGCGGCAGAAAAGGGCCGTGTCGGCGCCATGGTGTTTCTCGCGGGGCGATACGCGCGAGAAGGACGCGGCGGCGTGACGCGAGACCCAGAAAAAGCGCGGTCGCTGTTTCGGCAAGCGCTGAATGCGACCGACGACGACCGGCTATTCGACGGACAAACAGCCGGCCGGCCAGTCATCATCAAACGGGCATCGATCGAGCGGCGGGTCAAAGACCTGGATTGAACCAACGGTGTGGTTGCTCCCATCAAACATCCGCTAACTTGTTGATCTACGTTGTGCCGGCAGAAGGGTCCCGGACGGTTCGTTCCAAGGGCGTCTATATCGAGGGTGATATCGCGAGCCCCCAGGGAAGGGTTCACGGAGTCCCTTGGCACGAACCGCCCGGGACCCGCTTGCCACCCGCGCATCGTCTTATGTTCGTTGCGCAACCGCGGGAGTGTTCGATCGCCCGCCTACAGCAAGCGCTCGGTGGTGGCGATCGCATAGGGCCGCCCTCGCCCATCGATCAGCGCGGTGGTAGTCAAGCCGATTCGAACCGGGTCCCCGTTGCGCTTCAGGCGCGTCGTTTCGCGATAGGAGGCATTCAACCCGTTCTGCAGATCGTCAACCATCTGATGATATTCGCTGCGTCGGTCCCGCGGCACCAGCTGCGCGATATCCATCGCTAGCGCTTCTGTCTCTGTATATCCGTAGATACGTGCGGCCGCCGGGTTCCAGGCCGTTATCGTGCCGTCGAATGTCTGCACCGTAATGGCGTCGTTCGCGTCACGCACTACGGTTGCCAAGCGGGCTTCGTGCTCGAGACTCCGATTCAACCGCTCGACGTCCTTGACCGCATCCACGTTCACGAAGGTAATGACGACCCCGTCGACGCGATTTTCCAGCGTTTTGTATGGCCGAATTCGCACCGAGTACCAATGGCCGTTTACGTCTTGCAGATCCAGTTCCTGGAGCGACATTGTGTTCAATACGTCCCTGACCAGTTCGGCAAGACTCGGTATTTCGATATTGGCCCTGATGTCGCCGATGGGACGATCCAGGTCGGTATTGATCAGGTTGAGCAGTTTTTCAGCATGCGGCGTAAACTGGCGAATGCGCAGATCCTGACTGAGCATGAGAATCGGCAGATCGACATTCGACAGCAGATTGGTGAGATCGTCGTTGGAAGCACTCAGATCTTCATTGCGCGTTTCCAACTCTTCGTTGACCGTCGCTAGCTCCTCATTGGTGGACTGCAATTCCTCCTTGGCCGTTTCCAATTCTTCGTTGGTGCTCTGCAGTTCTTCATTGGTCGATTGAATTTCCTCATTGGCGGCCTTGAGTTCCTCGTTGGCTCCTTCGAGTTCTTCAATAATGGCCCGCATGTTGCCCCGTGAGGCGGTGAGTTCCTGCTCCAGTTCGCGGATGCGCGCGGCTTTGGAGTGAGGCGCCGGCTGCTTGAACTCCGGCGCGTGGACATCCGTGGCATCTTCCAGTGCCTTCACTTCCTCGAACAAAACCAACAGGTTGTGTTCTTCGCCGACGGGACTCTGCATCGGCAGTACATGGAGATCGACCACCGCCTCCGCGCCGTTGTGGCGACAGCGAATACCGTCCTTACCCGCGGCCACGCCCTCTTTCTCCACCTTGCTTACCGCGGCACGCAAGTCCATCGCAAACTCCTGGCGCACCAGTTTCAGCAGGTTGAGACTCGCGGCCCCGGGAATCGGGTTGAGGTAGGGTCCGTTCTCACCCAGAAAGTGCAGTATCTCCATGTTGCGATTGATAACGACGCCGGGAGGACCGTATTCACTGAGCACCAGGCGCTCCGCCTCCTGCCGAAGATTGTCGGCGGACGGGTGCGGCATGCGATACGTGTATTCCCGGGCAATGGGCTCTGGAAGCAGGAGGCGGGAGTTGAACTCGTACGGAGACCGGCTGGCATTCGATTTCTTGGCGTAAATCTTGTTCTTATTGTCCACCAGTGCGAACAGGTCGGCGTGCCTACCCACGGATTCGGAGGTACCCAGCATCAGATAACCATTGGGCTTCAGTGCGTAGTGAAGCAGTTCCAGGACGCGTTTTTGCAGCACGGGCCCAAGATAGATCAGCAGGTTGCGGCAACACACCAGATCCATTTTGGAGAAGGGCGGATCCTTGATTACATTTTGCACCGCGAACACGCAGCTACCCCGCACGGTCTTGTTGATTTGATAACCGGTTTTGACCTGAACGAAGAAGCGCTGCAGACGGCGTTGCTTAACCTCGTCGGCGATACTTTCCGGATACACAGCGGAACGCGCCATCTCGATGGCGCGCGGGTCTATGTCGGTGGCAAATATCTGGAGTTGCGGGTACTTGACCCGTTCGCCCAGCAACTCCAGCAGCGCAATGGCCACAGAGTAGGCTTCTTCGCCGGTCGAGCAACCCGGCACCCAGACGCGCAGGGG
>CBDUNM010000216.1:0-6458 GCA_965368585.1 uncultured Chromatiales bacterium
GTAGCAGTGGTTGTCCGGCCAGCCCAGCTTCGGTCAACGCCAAACCACGATTCAAGCGATGAAACAAGGTGACACCGAGGTAGTGCTCCAGCGTTTTAACTTGCTGGCTGACGGCGGCGGTCGTGACATTTAGTTCCTCGGCCGCATTCTTGAAGCTGAGATGTCGCGCCGCTGCTTCAAACGCGCGCAGTGAGTTCAATGAGGGCAACGACTTTGACACGCGTCTTTTCTCCAGCCTGTAAAGAACTCAGCCAAACTAATCGGTCAAGATGCTGCATTGCAACAAAAAACCCCTCAAAAAATGAGAGCAACAGCCTAAAAGCCGAATTATAGCCGCAAAAATGGCGCTATGAATGTCTGAGTTTAACATTTTCTAATTCGAGATTAAGGAAATTTCGATTGCTGTATTGCAGCAATATTTGATCGAATGACGCTAACATTCGCATCCGTACGGCCGACTCAATGGTCGACGGTCAACCCATGAGGTTCACGAGATGAAATGGTACAAGCGTTTTTCGGCTTCGCTGCTGAGCGCACTGCAACGATCGGGACGGGCGCGTACATTGTCAGTCCTACGGTCCATGGATCCAAGGTTTTTAAGAGAGGCGGGTCTTTCTCCGGAACTCATGCAACTAGGCATAGAAGCCTGGCCATGGCGAGCGGCCGTAATCGACCCGCCGCAAGTTTCTGCCATGTCGGCTAGTTCGCGAGAGGCAGCGGCGGATACTGACCAAATGGCTGCTGGAAGCCCTGCCAAATTCGGGCTGGGTGTCGAATCATCCGACGCCCCCGCCGTTCGAGGGCGCATTGACAACGACGTCGCGGCTTGAATGACTAAATGTACGAGACTTAGTGCTTAGGGCTCGCGCAGATATACTTTCGCGTTTTTAGGCGTTGAGACGCCCGACTGGCAAGGCGCGAGGAGTGCGAATTGCCAGCCTATTTACAACGACGAGCAACGCATTCAGACGGGATGTATCGGCGTCCAAACACGCGTGAAACCTGTGAGTCTCGAATTCACTTTTTGGTCGAAAAGCGGCGACTTATGGTTGTGACGCGTACACGGCGACGGGCGTCAGATATTTCAAACGCTGATCGATTCCTCATGGGCTTGTGGTCGCTATTCCTCCTACCCGGACGTATCGCCGAGGTCGCTGTGAGCATCCGACCATCAACCCTAATTGAATTTTCACCAATGCCTGGTGCGACGTAAGTATCGCAGGCTGTTCTCTCGGACGAAAAAAAACGAAGCCGGGACCGAAAGGCCCCTCCGTGCCACTGATCCACGCCATTGTTGAGCGCAAACGCCGCAATCGACGCTTCGGCTGCCCGCGGATTAACCCGATCACCTCCAAGACTTTCGGTGTCGAGATTGAGAAGCATGTCGTTGGACGCGTACTGGCTAACCACCATCGTCCCGAATCCGGTGGCGATGGCCCGTCAAGGCTCACCTTCATCGGCCACATGAAAGACAGCCTTTGGAGCGTCGATCAGTTCCGATGTGGATCTATTCGACCAAAAAACCATTGGGTACTGGTGGTGATGGACCAATTCACCCGTCGTCTATACAGGCCGGTGATGTCGATGGCAGAGCGCTTTGCCGCATGTTCGACCGATTCGTTTCCGGAACGGAGCCGTCACGGCATCTTAGCTCTGACCACGATCCACTTTTCGAGTATCACCGCTGGCGGGCAAACCGCCGCATCCTTGAAACCGCCCCCATCAAGAGCGTCCCCGATGTACCCTTTTCCCAATCGTTTGTTGAGCGCCTGATTGGAACCAGTCGGCGTGAGTTTCTGGACCAGACGTTGTCTTGGAACGCGGTTGACTTGGAGAAAAAGCTTGGCGTATTTCAAGAATACTATAGCCGCCGCCGCGTTCACGCTTCACTGAAAGGCGATTCGGCACAAGTCAGTGGCGCATCCATACCCAACTCAACCGATCTGAAGCACTACCGCTGGCAAGCGCAGTGCCACGGACTCGCCCAGATCCCACTCGCAGCGCAATAACGAATTCGAGACCCACGGGTCGAGATCCGCCACCGGGACTGCGAGCCAAACGCCGTCATCGCTACTTTCGAGCCAGTGCGTGAGGTCATAAGTCTCTTGCAGAGATGCCTTTTCAATCCATCCGAACCGGACATCTTTGATCCCACTATCGCATCGATCCTCAGCCTCCATGACCCGTGGTTGACGGCGGCCGATCTTGTCAGCTTCCCAGGAGCGCGAGGCGGCGGCGTATCAAGACCGCGTGCGCCGGACCCGGATGAGTATTCTCCATTGCGCGGCCAACGGGCGCTTCTCCGCCGACCCCACCGTGCGAGACTACAACGCCGGCATTTCGTCGTGCCAACGATTTTATCGGATAGCGATGGCCAGGATTTGACGCAAGTCGCAACTATTGGGGCTTTCCCCAGGAATTTGGCCAAAATGTCAGATAGGAAAATCTCGAGAGATCAACAGATTGTAATTTTCCAGAAACTAATGGATTTTGACGCTATGTTTAGCGTATCCGTGCGATCAGCAGCGACGGTATCTGTGGAGGAAAATGATGCGAATTTATAGATCTGTGCTTTGCGGCAGTATTGCCTTTGGTCTTGGTTGTGTCGTAAGCCTTGCCCAAGCGCAAACGACGGTGACGATCGTAACCGTCAATAACAATGACATGATCCGGATGCAGGCGCTATCTGAACATTTCACGAAAGACAACCCGAACATTGCACTGAATTGGATAACTTTGGAAGAAAATGTGCTACGCCAGCGCGTGACCACCGACATCGCGACCGGAAGCGGACAGTTCGATGTTTTGACGATTGGGGCTTACGAAGTGCCCATCTGGGCCAAGCGAGACTGGCTCGTACCGCTGGACGCCATGCCCGAAGGTTACAACGCCGGGGACATTCTGCCTGCGATCCGTGAAGGACTTTCGGTTGACGGCACGCTTTACGCGGCGCCGTTCTACGGCGAATCCTCCTTCACCATGTATCGAACCGACTTGTTCGAGCAAGCCGCACTCCAGATGCCCGAAAAACCCACGTGGGATTTTATCAAAAAAGCGGCGGCGGCGATTACTGACAAAAGCAACGAGATTTACGGAATCTGTCTCCGCGGCAAACCGGGCTGGGGCGAGAATATGGCACTCCTGACGGCTATGGCCAACTCGTATGGGGCACGTTGGTTCGACGAGGATTGGCAACCGCAACTCGACAGTGAGGCTTGGGCAAATACGATCAACGACTACCTGATGCTGTTAAATGATTACGGTCCTCCTTACGCATCATCTAACGGCTATAACGAGAATCTCGCGCTATTCCAGGCGGGCCAATGCGGTATCTGGATTGACGCCACGGTCGCCGCCTCCTCCGTCACGAACGCCAAGCAATCGAGTGTCGCCGACCGCGTCGGCTTTGCGCTCGCACCCGACAACGGGCTTGGCAAGCGGAGTAACTGGCTTTGGGTTTGGGCACTGGCGATATCTTCCGGGTCGCAGCAGCAAGACGCCGCCAAAAAGTTCGTCGCGTGGGCCACGTCCAGTGATTACGCTGAACTTGTCGCCGCGCAGGAAGGCTGGGCGAATGTGCCGCCGGGTACCCGCAGTTCACTCTACAAGAACCCCGACTATACGGCCGCCGCACCCTTCGCCGAGATGACGCTCGCCTCGATTCAAGCGGCCGACCCTAACGAGCCAACCGTCGAAAAAGTGCCTTATACCGGAATACAGTTCGTTGCAATACCTGAGTTTCAAAGCATCGGAACGGCCGTGGGCCAGCGAATTGCGAAGGCACTGGAAGGTTCCATTCCTAGTGCTGAGGCGCTGGCTAACGCTCAGTGGGTAACCGAGAAGGTTATCAAACGCGCCCGCTTCCTCGAAGAAGACAAGGAGAAGTAGTTATGTTTAACAGCGGAGGGCCTTTCTGCAATCCGCCACTATCTCCATTCGATGTCCCCGCAAGCAGACGGCGGACGACAATCGACAACCTGTTACGTAGCAGATTCGGTTCTGATTCAATGCAACCTGAATAAATAATGATGCGGAGAAAACGATGAACAATACCACGTCCGATTCGGCGCAATCCATAGCAGAGATGGATGACGAACTGCTGCCGGTACCCAAGCATAGACTGCATGGTCCCGGCCACTTCCTTGGCCTCTATGGTGCCGAACACGTTGCTGCGACCGAATTCGTCATTGGCGCCGCATTCGTGGCTATGGGCGCGACGATTCAAGACATATTGATCGGGCTCTTAATCGGCAATACGCTTGCCTCGCTGAGCTTCTGGCTGATCACCGCGCCGATCGCGGTCAAAACGCGGCTAAGCCTCTACACCTATCTCGATCGAAACATGGGCGAGCTGTGCTCGCGGCTTTACAACGGTGCGAACGTGCTGATCTTTGTGGCCATCTCGGCCGCCATGATCACCGTGTCGGCGACAGCGGTTCGGGTACTATTCGAAATTCCTCCGCAGATCTATCCGTATCCCACCAACCTCTACTTTGCAATGATTGCCGCCTCGGCAAGCATAATCGCCGTACTGGTGGCCTATTATGGTTTCAATGTGGTGGCCGAATTTGCCACCATTTGCACACCCTGGCTGATGGTGATGTTCACGGCGGGCGGCATGGTGCTGATACCGTCGTTGAACGAAGCGCTGACCGGCTACACCACGCTGTCAAGTTTCTCGGATTTCGTGAGTTTGGCGGGAACGACCGTGTTTACCGGCATCAATGCTGAAGGGAAACCCGGTATCGGATTGGTGGAAGTGATAGGCTTCGCCTGGGCGGCGAACACCTTCGCGCATTTTGGCCTCATCGACATGGCGCTCCTGCGCTACGCGAAGAAACCGATCTATGGCCTGTGTACCGCAACCGGGATGATGTTCGGCCACTACGTAGCCTGGATTTCTGCGGCCCTGATGGGGGCGGCTACGGCGGCGATCATGAAACTGAGTATCGCTGTGGTTTCACCCGGGGATGTTGCCTACTACGCGCTTGGCGCCACTGGTTTTGTGATCGTCATCATCGCGGGCTGGACAACGGCCAACCCCAACCTCTATCGAGCAGGTCTCGCGGCTCAAGCGGTATTCCCTAACGTCGCTCGCCAAAAAGTAACACTTGTCGTCGGGGCCGTGGTTGTGGTCGGCAGCTGTTTCCCGTTCATCTACCGCAGCATCCTGCCAATTCTTGCCTACGCGGGACTTGTTCTTGTACCCATCGGCGGCATCGTATTCGCCGAGCAGCACATCTTTCCCCGGCTCGGCTACAAGAGCAATTGGCACCGACTCAAAGGCGTCAAGGACAATAAGCCGGCACTGATAACCTGGGCGATCTGTTTGGTGTTCGGCTTTGGATTGAATTTCATCAACATCATTCCGTTCGTGTATCTGTTCCTGCCGACATGGCTAGTCGCCATCATTTGCTATACCTTCTTGGCGAAAAATGCTGGCGCGGATAAGAGCTATCCTGAGGCCGAAAAGCGCGAGCAGGAATTCGCTGAAAAAGTAGAAGCGTATCATGCCGAACTGGCGAAAAAGGAAAGCAAAGGACATCCCAAAGACAGGTCTGTGTTAACCAAGGCTATTCGGGCGGTGTGGATTGTGATTGGACTGGTCGTGCCGGCTGTTCTCGCCTGGCGTGTGCTGTTCAACAGCCCAGATATATACGAATACTACGTAAATCGTGAGTTGTTTTATGATGTTACCATCTGGTGCACGCTAATCTATTTTGTCTTTGCCTGGTGGGATCTGCAGCGTTCGAAGGCGCTACGTAGATCGCAAACACCGGCGGATGCGGAGTCCACCGCTTAGGAGCGCGCGGCCCATTGAGCTTGATGTCAATGTATGTGGTCGCCAAACCATTGGCGCCCACTCACATAACGGGATCTCGCGCTTTAAGCGATCAGCTACAACGCCAGTGGCCGGCCGCGCAGACTGCCGTAGCGTCTGCACGAGCTCCGGCTCACGTCAACGAGAATCACGGTATGAAACACAGCGACGAGGTATTATCAAAACTGACACCCGAGGTCACGGTGCCCAGCTTCGGCTGGCAGCGGCTGCGCACCGGTATTGTACATATCGGAGTTGGGCGGCTTTCATCGCGCCCACCAAGCTGCCTGCATTGACGATCTGCGCCAAGCCGGCGATACGGATTGGGGCGTCTGCGGCTGTAGCTCCTGAAAATCTGATCGGATTGAATTCGTTGGCTTTTCCCCAACGGCTTCTGAAACAGGAACGGCATGGTGAATTGCTCGATTTATTGAGAAATGCGTTAGTAAAGCCTCATGTCGGGTAAAGGTTTAAGTGACCGTTTGCTGCAGGGATGTACTCACGGCGTGTCACTGAAAGCTTTACCGGGCATAAGGCACTGGAAACATGAGGCTTTACCAGTGATTCTCTTTATTTCTGTTCGATACGATTGGCGCTGTCGTTAAATCACGTCGCGAATTGATACTTGAGAATCTGG
>CBDUNM010000217.1:0-6452 GCA_965368585.1 uncultured Chromatiales bacterium
CATCGCGTCCGGCTGGCTGGTGAAACGCGACCTGGACCGGGCAGACTTCATCTCGGCGCTGAAGACACGGGAGTAGTTGTTATGGCGAAAAAGATTTCGCGAAATCTTCTCACCCTGGGGGTGGTCGTCCTGCTCGGCGGCGCCTTGACCTACGCCTTTTGGCCGCAACCGCTGATGGTCGATATCGGCGAGGTCAAGCGTGCCCCGATAGTAGTCACCATCAACGAAGAAGGCCGCACCCGGGTCCACGATACCCACGTGATCGCGACCCCGGTCGCCGGACGCTTGCTCAGAGTAGGGGTCGAACCCGGAGACTCCGTCGTGGGTGGCGAGACAGTCATCGCGCAGATGCTGTCGACCTACCCGGCAGCACTGGACGCCCGAGGCGAGGCACAGGTGTTGCGCGGGTTGAATCGGGGTGAACAATTGATTCTCAACCCGTTCGCCGAACAGAGCGGCGGGACCGCGGTTCAGCGCAGGGAGATCCCATGAAGGACGCGCCCGGCGTCAACTTGAGGGGCTGTAGTGGGTTCAACGCAAAGAAGCCAAAGCCGTGCTCGACAAGCTCGTCGACCAGAGCAATACGGTTGAGGTCGTTAAGCCAGTTGTGATCATGCGAACGCCGTGTTGGCCGCTGCCGCTTGATACGACATTGTCTGCTCCGCCATCAGCTGGTCAGCGACCCATTCCTCAAACTCGGGACCTCCGCATTTTTTTAAACAGCCGCTACGCGGCAGTGAGGCGACTACTGCACAGCAAGTGCGTCATGCAACGCATTGGCAACACTATTATCACTGATTTCGCCTGCTGGCCGAATGGGTAACAGCGAAACACTCAGCACCTGCGGGGGATGTCACGGCTGCCGGAAAGGCCCTCCGGGGGCTGCCGGATGGACCGGTCCGGCTAACACCGGTCTTTTCGAAGGCGAAAACACGTGACGCCTCACTCCGCCAGGCCGGCACGCCGCAGGTCCCGCAGAAATCGTTCCTGGTAATTCGGGTCGCGCATCGGCAGTCCCCGTTCGAAGTCGTCGAGCTTGAAATCGGGGTTGAGCGCAAGGACCTCCGTGACCTGCCAGCTCGCCGCTTCCAACTGCCCGGCGGCGGCGTACGCGGCGGCGAGAAACACGCGGGCCAGCTGGTAATTGGGGTTGTTCTCCACGGCCAGTTCCAGCACCCTGATGGTCTCGGGGATCTCCTCCAGCTCGTAGCGCAAGGCCCCTTCCACCAGACGATAGACAGCGGGCACGCGCGGATTAAGATCGACTGCTTGCGCCATGGCCGCCAGGCCTTCCTCCGGGCGTCCGGCGAAATGCAGAATCCATGCGAGCAAGGCGTAGCCGTCGGCGTAGCTGGGTTTGAGCTCGACGGCCCGCGCCATCTCGTCCAGCGCCGCATCGTAATTGCGTTTGTACATCTCGACCTGTCCCATGACGAAATACACCTGAGGCAGATCAGCGTCCAGTCCCCTCGCCTTGAGCGCCAGGGTCTCCGCCTGCGCCAGCGATTCCTCGAGCGAACTGCCCCAGCCATTGACCCCGTCGACCGTGTAGGTCAGGGCCAGGCTCGCAAAGGCGCGCGCGAAGCCCGGCTCGATATTAATCGCCCGCTCAAAGAACTCTTTGGCCAACGCATTGTCCTCCCCGGAGCGGCGAGCATAGTGATCCTGACCCCGTAGAAACCAATCGTAGGCCTCGACGCTGTTGGCATAGTTCCTGAAAAGTCGCTGCCGATCGCCGGACGACAACTCCACCCGCAGCGCGGTTACAACGCGCTGAGTGATCTCATCCTGGAGACGGAAGATGTCCGAAATCGTACGGTCGTAACGCTCCGCCCAGCGGTTGCTGCCGTCTTCGGCGTCGGTCAGGCGAACATTGATCCGCACGCGCCCGTCGGACCGCCGCACGCTGCCCCTGACGATGTAGCGGACGCGCAACTCTGCACCGATCCGCTGCTCCGTGTCGATGCTGCCCTTGTAGGCGAATACGGAATTGCGTGCGACGACCCGCAGACCCGCGACCTTGGACAAATCAGTGATCAAATCCTCGGTAATGCCGTCGGAAAAGTAGTCTTGTTCGGGGTCGGCGGACAGATTCTCAAAGGGCAGCACGGCAACCGTCGGTTTCGCGGTCGGCGTGACGCGATGGGGAGTGACTTCCAGCGGGCTTCGGGTCAACCACATCGCCAGAATGACGATCAGACCCAGCAGGCCCGCAACGAATATCTTCGACCACGACCTGCCGCCTGGCCGGTTTGCGGGAACTTTCTCTTGGGGTGCACCGACCGGAGCGGCGTCCGCGGCGGCCGGCACCGCCACGACGTCGGTTTGCGCAATCAGTCGATAGCCGGACTTGGCGATGGTTTCGATGTATCTGGGATCGCGGGCATTGTCACCCAAGGCCTTGCGCAATTTGATCACGGTATTGGTCACGGCGTCGTCGGTCACGATCATGCCGGTCCAGACGTTGGCTTCCAGGTCGCGACGCGATACCACCTCGCCGCGATGTGCCACCAGGTAGGCGAGCACGCGCATGACCTTGGGCTCTACCCGAACCTCGGCGTCCGCGCGGAACAGCCGGTTGGCGGCCGGTTCGGCTGTCCAGTCGCCGACATGGAAGGGGACTGTCGTCACGCTACTTTCCGCCATCTACTTCGATTCGTCCATCATCATTCATACACTAAGTGTAGTGTTGAATCGGTCGGGCCGTACGTGCCCGGCGCAAACCTTGCCGGCGGTTATCAGTCCGGCAGGCTGTTATCCCGCCTCGTGTACACTGAGCGCTGACGCTTACGACAAGTCGCAGGCGTATTGCTTGGCTGCGCAGCGCGGTTGGCGACTCGAAGCGCAGATAGCAACGGTCATCGATCGGCAATTGGGAATTGCGCTCCTCCGACGGTTCCCAAGGCCGACGCGGGTCATATTGCACCCTCACCCGGAACGGCGTAATGTGCGAGGCGGCACAAGCAAATCGAGAGGATTCCATCATGACCTACCCTCCCTGCTTGAAACTCGAGCATTTTACGCCCAGACACGATGAGTCCCTGTTTGAATTTTGGGCCAGTCTGACGCCCGCCGCGCCGTTCCTCGGCATTCGTTGGCGGTTTGCCGACGACACCCCGCCAGCGGAGATTCCACCGCGCGCGTCGAAGACGGCCGAGGTCGCCACGCCGGGCATTGCCAAGCCTGCCGCCGGGGTAAAACCTGCACACGTCGTCGAGGCCGTCGAACCCGTGCTTGACGGCGTCGCCCGACCGGCCGGACTTCATGCGGCCCCACCACCCAAGGTCGACGATCTCAAACTCATCAAGGGGATCGGACCCACGCTGGAACAGATGCTCAATGCGATGGGCATCTATACCTTCGACCAGATCGCGTCATTCAGCAAAGATAATCTGGCCTGGGTCGATTCTCGGCTCACCGCCTTCAAAGGCCGCCCACTCCGCGACGACTGGGTTGGGCAGGCCCTGGAACTGAAAAAGTAACTACCCCGTCCACCGCAATGATGCAGAGGCCTGCTTCCCTCGGAAGCGGGCCTCCTTCGTATTAGAAATCGATAAGGTCACCGACCTGGAACCGAAACATGCCGTCACCTCGCGACCAGATCGTTGAGCTCATCGAACGGGGCGCTATCCCGGCAAACGCGATCGGCGCTGCCCTTGCCGCGGCAGGGATCGCACCAAACGGACAGGCCTGGCGGACCTTTATCGATCGCCTCCTGCTCTGGCTCGGGGGCCTGGCGCTGGCCTTCGCCGTCCTGTTCTTCGTCGCCTACAACTGGCGCGACATCGGGCGATTCGCGAAATTTGCGCTGGTGGAGACGTTAATCGTTCTGGCCGTGCTCACGTACTGGAAACGGAGCGAGCAGGAAGCCGTGGGCAAAGTGTCGTTGCTCGTCGCGACCATAACGCTCGGTGTTTTACTGGCCTTGTACGGCCAGACCTACCAGACCGGCGCCGACACCTGGCAGTTGTTCTTCGCCTGGGCGATGTTGACCTTGCCCTGGGCGTTCGTCGGGCGCTTTGCCGCGATCTGGATCGTGTGGGTCGTGCTCATCAATCTCGCCATCGTGCTGTATCACCAAACCTTCCGGGGCGGCTTCGGGCTGATGTTCAGTTCCGAGGCAGAAATGTGGTGGTTGCTGTTCTTGTTTAACGCGCTCGCGTTGGTCGCCTGGGAGTTACTCGCGCGGTCGCGCCGCTGGCTGGCGCAGCCCTGGGCCGTTCGCCTGTTGGCGGCCGGCAGCGGCATCCCTATGACCTGGCTGGCTCTGCATGCCATTTTTGACCAAGGAGATGACGGTATGCTTCCCGCCTTGGCGTGGGCGGTCGGATTGGCGGCGCTGTTGCTTGTTTACCGACGGATCAAGCCGGACCTGTTCATGCTGGCGGGTGGCTGCCTGTCCGGCATCGTGGTCGCGGTGGCGTTCGCGATCAGGTTTGTGTTGGACGATTGGACCTCGGACAGTTTCCTGCTGCTCGCCCTGCTGGTCATCGGCCTCGGTACGGGTGCCGCTATCTGGCTGAGGAATGTTCACCGGGAGGAATTATCGTGAGCCAGACAGTCCAACCCGTATGGACGGCGCTGCAGAAGGCCGGCCTGGTTCAGGGACCGGCGCCGGAACCGGGCAAGCTGGAATCCCCCTGGTACGTGAAACTGCTGTTGGCGTTCTCCGGCTGGCTGGCGGCCTTGTTCCTGCTCGGCTTTATCGGCGCGGGTTTTCAGTTCATCCTGAAAAGCGGTACGGCCGCGTTCGTCGCCGGCGCGATGATGATCGCTGGCGCCTATGTCATTCTGCGCATGCCGAAGAACGAATTCTACGAGCACCTGGCCCTGGCGGTCAGCCTGGCGGGCCAGGCGTTGGTCGTGTGGGCGATTTTCACGCTGGCTGACCTTAACGCCGCAGCCACATGGTTGTGGGTGGCGCTGTTGCAGGTGCCGCTTGCCTTGTTCATGCCCAATTTCGTCCATCGCGTGTTTTCGTCGGCGGTCGCGACCCTGGCCACGTCCCTGTTCCTGAATTCCACGGGCGCGCCCGCCGTATTCAGCGCCATCGTCATGTTCATAGCCACGTGGCTCTGGCTCAACGAATTTCGTTACCCCGGGCAGATCAGGACCGTGCAGGCCATCGGCTATGGGCTGGTGCTGGCCCTGATGCAACTGAAGGGGTCCGCACTGTTCGGTTTCGAAAACTTGCGTTGGCTCACCGGCGCTCACACCCATACCGCCGGATTCTGGAACCAGCCCTGGGTAGGCGAAATGCTCACGGGTGTGGTCACGCTTTACGTGGTGTGGCAGTTGTTGCAGCGGCGTGGTCGGTCCGTTTCGGAACCAATCGGTATCGCGGCGCTGCTGGGCACGTTGCTCCTGAGTGCGGTATCCATGCAGGCCTGGGGTATCACCCTGGGGGTGGTGATCATGTTGCTGGGCTTCTCGGGCGGCAATCGGGTGCTCATGGGCCTGGGCGCAGCGTCACTGCTTTTTTACATCTCGGCTTACTATTACCTGCTCGATGCAACCCTGCTGACCAAGGCCCAGAACTTGCTCATCATCGGTCTGGTTCTGCTGGCGACCCGCTGGGCGGTGTTAAGGATCGCGTGCGGTGAAAAGGAGTCGGGATTTGCGTAGAAAAATCGCGTTGCTCGCCCTGCTGGTGATTCTTATTCTCGTGAACTGGGCGATCGCCGGCAAGGAGGCGCATTTGTCCGAGGGCAGGATCGTCTACCTCGATCTCGCACCCGTGGACCCGCGTTCTCTGATGCAAGGCGACTACATGGCTCTGCGCTTTCGTCTGGCGGACGAGGTGCACAATGCCTTGCCCAAGACCCAGGCGCGCCAGCGCTGGCAGCGTAACATCGACGCATCGGACGGGTACGTGGTTGTCAGCCTGGATGAACGCGGTATCGGTTCGTTCAAACGCCTCCACCAGCAGGAGGCACTGTCCGGCAACGAAATCCTCATGCGCTACCGGGTACGCAACGGTGCGGTGAAGTTCGCCACCAACGCCTTCTTCTTCCAGGAAGGTACCGCTCAATACTATCAACCGGCGCGTTACGGGCAGTTTCGCGTGGACGGCAGCGGCGAGTTGCTGCTGGTCGCTTTGTACGATGAGGATCTAAACGAACTGGGTCCCGACGGACCCGCGTGATTCCGGGTACAAATCGCGTACAAAGCACGGCAGGCTCAGGCTAACCGTGGCATTTTCCATGTGATTCCCGCCATCACGAACGGTTAGAATGCGCCGTCTACCCTCAACGCGACACTTTTCAGACATGAAACATATCAAAAAGGCAATGTCCTATTCGGTAGCCGGCAGCATCGGGCTCACCGTGATCTCCAGTTTGAGCGGTTGCGGCGATCAAGGTCTGCCACCGCAAGATGGTTCAGGGTTCGGCTCGCAACAGGAGCTGCCGATCGACCAGAGCTACTTCATGGTCATCGAGCAAACCGGCGCA
>CBDUNM010000218.1:0-6411 GCA_965368585.1 uncultured Chromatiales bacterium
CGTCGTTCAGCAGGTCGCGCAGCACCGCGGTGACGCCGGCGATGGCGAGCGCCGTGCTCATGGCTTCCTCCGCGCGGCCAGGTAGGCGTCGAGCGACAACGGCGACTTTCTCTCCCTGGAAGGTGTGCGCGGCGCCGGCGCGTCGCGCACCGCGGTAACGTCGATGCGGCCGATGTGGATGTGGACCTCGGTCGTGTCGTCGAGGGACTGGGCTGTCGGCGCGCTGATCGGCGTCGACGCGTCCACGCGAACGCGAGTCGAAGGCATCAACCGTGCGGGCTCGCCGGTCGTGGACGCTTTGGCGCGCCGGCTCGCGCCGTCCGGGTGGTGTGCCGTGGCGATCGCCGGTTTTCGCTCGTCCAGCGGATCGGTCGTCCCGGCCGCCGGCGGTGGCACGGCATCTAACCCGGCGGGTTCGCCGCGCGCGCCGTCATGCGGTTCACCGACCGGCGGTCGCGGCGCGGGCGGTGGTGCTGCCTGCGGCACGAGTTCTGGCGGCGCAACCGTCGGACGTTGATGTATCGGCTCCGGCGACGGCGCTGCGATTGCTTCGACAAGGACCTCGGTCGACGTTGCCGTACTCGTGGCCGCGGTCGTCCGAGTGGGCTCGGGGTCGACTCGATCCGGTGTGACGTCTGGCCAGGCGGCAACCGCCGCCGGCAGGCTATCGCGCACCGTGCCGCTATGGGCGTCAAGCGGCTCGTCGGCCCAGGCCAGCCCGCCGCCAAACGGCAACCGTGCGTCCGAGCGTACCGGCAGCGCGGATCCCGCTGCTCGGGCGGCCAACCGATGCAGCAAGCCTTTCATGCCTCCGCCAGCGCAAGATAGGTGGCGCGCCGCGCGGCGCCCAGCGCGAGGATTTCGCCTTCGCTCCAGCCGTAGGCGCGGGCCAGCAAATGCACCTCGCCCAGCAGAGTGCGTGCGCGCGCATCGATCTCGTCCCATAGCAGCACGCCCGGGTCGAGCTGTGCGGTGCCTTGATGGCCGCAGGACTCGCAATGCACGTTGAAGGCGAGGTCGGCGTTCGGGTCCAGCGCTTCGAGCCGCTCCTCGACGTCGTGCAGCGCCGCATCGGATATGGCAGACGCGTCGCCTTGTGTGGTGCAGCGCTCGAGCAGCTGACGCGCGCCGAGTGCGGCATCCGGCTCGTTCGCCACCGCGGCCAGGTCACGCAAAGATGGCGCTCGCACGCGCAGCCCCGCCACATCGGCCACGCGGTGGTCGGCCGCCTCATTTGCGACCGGTTGCAGCAGGTCGCGCACATCGAGCGTCAGTTCGAGGCGTTGCCCGCATAGTTCGCAATCGACATGGCTGCGGATACGCGTACCGAAGCTCGTTTCGCGCAGCCGCAGCAGGCTCGCCGTAACTTCGCCGAGCGGCAGGTCGGCAATCGCTTCCGGCGCCAGATCGGGCCGCGCAGCCGCCGCGAGCAGCGCGCTGCGATCGAGCGCATGGCGCGTCGCCCCACGCTCCCAGAGCGTGAGCAGGTCGGAGGTTCCGAGTAGGCGCATCGCGACCGTCCGTTTCAGGCCGTCGGCTCGTTGAAGGTCGGCTCTTCCGGTTCGACCACTTCGTAGTCGCGTTCCCAACCCTCGTTCTCGAGTTTGATGGTCTGGATCGCCACGGCATTGGCATTGGCGTCCAGATCGGGCAGCGCCTGGTACTCCGATACCCAGCAGCGAAACACTTTGTAGGCGAGGACGAGTTGGCCGGCCTCGTTGTACACATCGATGATCAGATCCTTGCGGAAATCCTTCAACGACACCTCGGCGCCCAGGCCCGAGCCGAAGTTCCACACTTTATTGGCCCACTTCTCGAACTCGGTGTCGTGGGTAACGCCGCGCTCCAGGGTGACGGCCTCGAACTTGGTGCGCCCCGGCGACTTGCGGGACGTGGACGGGTCGCCGCCCTCACGGTGTTCGACCATCTCGGTGCTGCGCTTCAGAGCGCCTACTTTGGAGATGCCGGCAACGTAGCGGCCATCCCACTTGACGCGGAATTTGAAGTTCTTGTACGGATCGAACCGGGTCGCGTTGACGCTGAACTGGGCCATGGCGGTGCCTCACTATCAGGTGGAAATCTGACCAGCCATCTGCTGGATCTGGATCACGACAAACTCGGCGGGTTTCAGCGGCGCGAAACCCACCATCACGTTGAGGATGCCGAGGTTGATGTCGTTCTGCGTGGTCGTCTGGTTGTCGCACTTGACGAAGTAGGCATCGCGCGGCGCCGCGCCCTGAAAGGCGCCCTGGCGGAACAGCCCCTGCATGAAAGCCCCGACGTTGAGCCGCACCTGCGCCCAGAGCGGCTCGTCGTTCGGTTCGAACACCACCCATTGCGTACCGCGGTAGAGGCTCTCTTCGAGAAACAGCGCGAGCCTGCGCACCGGCAGGTACTTGTACTCGTCGGCGCTCGCGTCAGCGCCGCGCAGGGTTCGCGCCCCCCAGACGATGCGACCGTTGACGCCGAACGAGCGCAGGCAATTGATGCCGAGCGGATTGAGCTGGCCGTTCTCCAGGTCGTTCAGGTTGACCTGCAGGTCCTGCACGCCGTTCAGTGTCGCGTCGAGGCCCGCCGGCGCCTTCCACACGCCGCGCGCGACGTCGGTGCGCGCGATGATGCCGGCGATCACACCGCTCGGCACGAAGGTATCGATGCGGCTTTCGCGCAACGGGTCGACCATCCGCAGGCACGGGAAATAGAGTGCCGCGTTGCGCGCCGCAGGACCGGTCAGGTTCAGGTCGTTGCGGCCGTCGATTGCATTGTCGACCGCGCGGTCGATCGTGCTGGCCCAGGCCGGATCGGGGTCGACGATCAACATCGCGCGCCGATCGACGCACAGCGCGAGCGCCGCCTGATAGACCTCGAGCGGTACCGGCGTATAACCCGACGGCAAACTGGTCATGTCGCGGGCGAGCGGCGGGATGCAGAGCAGGTTGAACAGGTCGGCGCGGTTCAGCGCGTAGATGCCGGTCTTCGGGCCCTGCTCGCCCATCACGTCGTCGCTGTCGAGCGCGCTGCCGTCGAAGCCGCTCGCGGCATCGGTCTCGACCCAGCTGACGGTTCGTGTCGAACCGACGGTGGTGACATTCGACAACGGCCGCGTGGCGGGCATTGCGCCGGTCACACGGACGTAGCTGGATTCGCGCTCCAGCACCAGCGGCAGAAAACGCGGGTCGCCCGGGTCGGTGGAGACCGAACCGAAGGTCTCGACAGCGAACTCGTCGCGACCGGCGCGCGGCTGATAGCGCACCGCCAGATTGAAGCGCCGTTCGTTGGTCGACGGCGGCGAGGTTCGCGGCAAGGCACGGTCGGTGTCGTAGTCCACCGCGGCGCTCAAACGATTACCCCAGGCGCCGGCGCTCGAGGCCTCGAGCAGCAGATCCGCGGCCGGACTGCCGCTGCCGGCGAGCGTGATGGTGGCGCTGCTCGCGTCGTCATGCGCCACGCGCACGACCAGCGCCATGGTGCCGCCGTTCAGGTAAAAATCGCGCACCACATAACTCATTGGGCAAGCGGCGTCGAGACCGCCGAAACGGCGCTCGTAGTCTGCGAAGCTGGTGAGCATCTGCGGGTCGTCGGTGGGTCCGGCGGCGGCACGCCCGACGAAGGCCGTGATCGACGTTGCCACCCCGGTGATCGTGCGAACCCCGCTGGGTACTTCTTGAATATATACGCCTGGATAGGATAGTGGCGCTGGCATGGATGACCTCCATCTGTGTAATCAAAAGTATGCTGTGTCCGCCACCGGGCCTTATGGCAACCCCTGTGCCCGCGCGGTCGCGGAGCAGAAAAACCGTTGGGCCGCTGTTTCGCACGGTCCTTGGCGCATCGACCGCGGCTCTAACAAATCATGCGCGCTGGTTTAAGTGCAGGCGTCGGCTCGTCAATCAATCCCGGTACCCCGCGATCGGAACAACGGTATGACGGTACAAGGATCGTCGGGTACTCGCCGCCCGCAGATACCTGGGCAATGCATTGCAACCGGCATACACGTCACCGTTACTCGACTCGATGCCCAAAATTCAACACGGACCGGTCATCGATTCATCGGAAAGGCGGTAATGCACCCGCCCATCCGCCGCCGTATACGCCTCGACAACGGCGCATCGGACCAGCCAGGCCAACGCATCGTCGACAAGCCCTATCGATGCGGACGTCGCGCCGAGCCACCATTGGCATATCCCTTCCAACGTGTCGGCCGCGTGCGGATGCTCGTGCCAATACGCCATAAGCTCTCGCACAACCGGGCACCGGGGATCGGACGCATCCATCCACCACCTTCTCGCCGTTTAGTAATATAAAGAATGCATACCGTGTGCCAGCCAATCCAAACTGAGCAACTGCCTGATTTACCGTGATATATTGTAAATGGCAGCGGAGAGGGTAGGATGTTTTTGCCCTACCTGAGACCGTGAGTTCGCGGTCTTGTGGGAACAATCTCACCCGGACAGAAATATCCGGCGGTAGGACATAACTATCCTAGCGGTTAACGATTCGGAGAAACTGCGTTTGCACTAACGTCAGTTCAAGCGAAAGCGAGACGCGTCGATTGCATGGCGTCGCAGCAGTTCGAAGAACGCACGCCGGTCCTTTTGCGCCGCGCGCGCCGCGTGACTGATGTTGCCGTCACTCTGTGCCAGCAACTGCTCCAGGTAACAGCGTTCAAAGTTTTCAACGGCGCGAGCTTTGGCTTCGCGAAACGACATGACGGCGTGTTCAGCGGTTGCTCCATCGTCGAGCTCGATGTCGGCGGCCTCTAGGGTGGAATTCTCGGTCAGCACGATGGCGCGCTGAACAACGTGTTTGAGTTCACGTATGTTGCCCGGCCATGTGTAGCTGAGCAGGCGGCGCAGGGCGTCCGGCGAGATGCCGCGCACGTGCCGATCCGCTTCGCGATTGGCCTGGTCCACGAAATGCGCGGCCAAGGCCGCGATGTCCTCGCGCCGCTCACGCAGGGGCGGCATGGTTAGACTGAGAACGTTTAAGCGGAAAAACAAGTCCTGGCGGAAGTGGCCCCTTAGCACCGCAAGCCGCAGGTCACAGTTGCTTGCGGCAATGACGCGGACGTCGGCATGGAGTACGCTGCTGGAGCCTACCGGGCGATATTCGCCGTCCTGCAGAAACCGCAGGAGCTTGGCTTGGGCGGCAAGCGACAGACTATCGACTTCATCAAGCAGCAGCGTGCCGCCTTCGGCCTCGTGCACCAGCCCATCGCGGGTCGCATGCGCATGCGTATATGCGCCGCGCACGTGACCGTAGAACTCGTCCTCCACCAGTTCGGGTGGAATCGCGGCACAATTGATCGCGACCCACGGACCCTGGGAGCGTGGCGAGCAGTAGTGAATCGCCCGCGCACAGACCTCTTTCCCCGTGCCGGTTTCGCCAAGCAGCATCACACTCGCGGTCGAACGTGCCATCGCGGGCAGACGCTTCAACAGCTTGAGAAACTCTGGCGCGTTGCCGATCAAACGACTGCGCAATGCCGCGTCGACCGGCGTTGGTTCATCCTCGATATCTAGCGCTTCCGCCTGTGACGGCAGCGTGCCCACGGCTCGCCGCACGCGCAACAGCGTCTCGGCGGGCGAACCACGCAGCTCGGCAAAGTCAACCGCTCCGCAGCCTAGCAGGCGAACGATGCCAGCCGTCTCTACCTGGTCGGTAAGAACCATCAGCGGTCGTTTCGGCCAAGCATGGCTGAGTCTGTTCGTCATACGGCAGCACGCGCTCAACCCGGCACGATTGACCACCAGCAACACCGCGGCTGAACCGAGTTCACGGCCGGTACCGTCACCCTTGGCCGCCTCGCACGCGTGGGAAACCGTACACTGAAAATACGGAGTGAGCATGTCAAGGGTGAACGCGATGCTTTGCGGACTATCCAAGAAAAAAACCACGTCCAATGGATACTTGTCTATCTTGACCTGCCCAGAGCCGTGTGACTCTTGAGTCATGGTCCATATCTCCCTGATTGGCTCTAATTATAGAAGATCCGGACGCCTTGTTTATCCCGTTTCACACATAAACAAATCATTACGACCGCGTATCGACAATGCGCCGGCAGGAAGATTCAAACCGGTGTAGTTTGATCTATTTCAAGTGGTTAGAGGGCGGTATGACGAGGCTGTAGCGGTGCCGGAATGTACCACCCGGTTGCGTTTGCTCTTGCAGACGGCGAACGCCATCGTATCGGCGCTCAGTGCGCGGGAACCCCCACCGTCTCGATCCAGCCGCTCGCGGCGCCGGTTGTGCGCCGAATCGGCTTGAAATGCGGTTGACCTGCGTCGTCGTTGGACGGCGAAGCACGAACTCAGCTCCTTGGCTGCAACGCGCGTTGCACCCGTATAACGGGTCCCTTGCGGGAAAGGGGCGAACAACGGTTTACTATCGCGTTGTCAAGATGGGAAACTG
>CBDUNM010000219.1:0-6289 GCA_965368585.1 uncultured Chromatiales bacterium
CCGGAGCTGGATCGCATCGAACGCGAGGCCGAACGCCTCAATGAACTGATCGCACAACTCCTCTCCCTGGCGCGCCTTGAATCCGACGCTGGATTGCCGCGCACTGAACATGTCGATCTCGCCGCCCTCGTGGCCGAGATTGCCGAAAGCGCGGATTATGAGGTCAGTGCCTCCAAGCGGGGCGTTCGCGTCGACGCCAGCATCCCGGCGCACATCGAGGCCAATCCGACGCTGTTGCACAGCGCGTTGGAAAATGTGGTGCGAAACGCGGCCAAGTACACCGCGGAGGGCACCGGCGTGGAGGTCTCGCTTTCGTCGGATGGGCAGCGCGCGGGCTGGGTGCTCGTGCAGGTGCGTGATCATGGTCCCGGCGTCCCGGAAGATATGTTGGCTAGATTGTTCGACCCCTTCGTGCGGGTCGGCGATGCCCGGGATCGGGCGAGCGGCGGCTACGGGTTGGGGCTGGCGATCGCCAAACGTGCGATACAACTTCACGGTGGTGAGATTTCGGCTCGCAATCACGCGGACGGGGGGTTGACCGTTAGCATACGGCTTCCGACCGACCGGATTCAATCGAACAGCTAGCTGCCTGCACCTGACAACCGCGCCGCTAGCCTGCATGTTGCACCAGCCGATCGGTTCCTGCTGAAAGGAGCACTGCTGTTCGACCTGTGGTTCGACATTCCGCATCGCCCGACGCGCGACGCGGATTTTTTGGGCCTTGGGGGTCATTGCATATCAGCAGGATTTTCATCGGGGGATCAGGGGCACCAGGCGGGTGAAGGCGGCGAGGAAGAACGCCAACAGAATGCGCTGAAGCGTTTTACTCATCGGCGGCCTCCCCATCTGGCCACTGGCGCCGGTTGATGGCATACCCGGTTATTCTGCCGCGAAACGGCAGCGCCAACAGCCCCGGCAGCCAGCTCACCTCGCGCGGCTGCCGGTAGCTGTGGATGCCGATCGTCATGCCCCGGTGGCCGCCCCGGGGCTGATCCCGGTAGGTGCCAAACAGTCGGTCCCACCCAGACAGGTTGAAGCCGAAGTTGGAGTTGGCCTCGTCGTCCTCTACCGAGTGGTGCACCCGGTGCATATCGGGCGTGACCACCAGCCAGCGAAGCACCCGATCCAGGCCCAGCGGCAAGCGTACGTTGCCATGGTTGAACATCGCCATGGCGTTGAGGACCATCTCGAACAGGATCACCGCCACCGCCGGGGGTCCCAACACCATGATGGTCGCGAACTTGATGAGCATGGAAAGGATAATCTCGATGGGGTGGAAACGCGCCCCGGTGGTCAGGTCGTAGTCCAGGTCCGCGTGATGCACCCGGTGCAGACGCCACAAGACGGGCACCGCATGCACCATGACGTGCTGCAGCCAGATGACGAAATCCATGGCGATCACCGCGCCAGGAACGGATAACCAGAAAGGGACCTGGAAATGATTCAGCAGCCCCCAACCGTGGTCGGTCGCAAATACCGCCATGCCCACTGCCGCTGCGGGAAACAGCAGTCGTAGCAGGACGGTGTTGAAGGCCACCAACCCCAGGTTATTCACCCAGCGCACGGCTTTGGAGACCGTCAGCGCCCGGCGCGGGGCCAACACCTCCCCCACGGCCGTGACAGCGAAGATGCCCAGGAATAACCCTAGGCGGATGGCGGCCTCGTGCGCCTGTACAAACGTGTCCAAGAGCCTGCTCCTTTCTGCGCTCGATCGATTCCTGCGGCTCGTGCGGCCGCTATACTGGCGAGGATGGTTTTTCTTTCATTCAACCATACGGTTGAATGTATAACCCGGGGTAAGACGATGTCAAGCAACCGAGAACCCAAACAAGCTCTGTTCGAACAGTTGGCGGTGGTGTCGCGCGCCCTGGGCAGCGCAGCGCGCCTGGAACTTCTCGACTTCCTGGCCCAGGGTGAGCGCAACGTCGAGGAACTCGCCGGAGTGGCGGGTCTTTCAGTGGCAAATACCTCCAAGCACCTGCAGCAGCTCAAGTCCGCGGGCCTGGTGGAGGCGCATCGCGACGGTAAACACGTCCGGTATCGTCTCGCCGACGACCGCGTGCTCGATGCCATCCGCGATCTGCGGATACTCGCCGGGGCGCACCTCGATCAGGTCAACGACCTGGTGGCGAGCTACTTGCGAAGCCGCGATGCCTTGGAGCCGGTGCCCGCTTCGGAACTCATGGAACGAGCCCACGACGGTGTCGTGACGGTGATCGACGTGCGCCCGCCGGAGGAGTACGCGCAAGGACACATCCCGGGCGCGTTGAACATCCCCCTAGACAAATTGAAACAGCGCCTGAAGGGGTTGCCCCGCGATCGAGAAATCGTTGCGTACTGTCGGGGCGCCTGGTGTGTGCTTTCGTACGAGGCGGTAGCGCGGCTGCGCAAAGCCGGGCTGAAGGCACGACGCCTGGAGGACGGCCTTCCCGAGTGGCGACGGGCGGGATTGCCGGTCGAGCCCTGATAAGCTAGGTGGCGCCCCGCCTTGGCAGAGATTGGTGGAGCCGAGGGGGATCGAACCCCTGACCTTCGCATTGCGAACGCGACGCTCTCCCAGCTGAGCTACGGCCCCGATTCCGTGAGGAAAGATTACCCTGCTGTACCCCACAATGATAGAGGTGCATGTCGGTCTTTCGACCTTGGTATTCGTTCAGCGGGTTGGCCTGCATATCATCGACATACCATAGGTTTTTCGACTGTGCTTGTGAATAATTTTCACGTGCTCGCCCAAGCGGACATTTTCGACGTTGCCTTTTTTAGGATATCGCGTTCCTCTGTAAGGCGCTTGTTCTCCTTACGCAGCCTCTTCAACTCATCATAGAGATGTTCTTCCTCGACCCGACCAGTTTGATCCTCGTGTGGCTGGTGAAACTTGCTGATCCAGGTATGCAGCGTATTCGCATTGATCCGAGTGCTTCGGCTGTCTTCGCCATCGGCTGATCGTTCTCCACGGCCTGCTTCACCGCTGAATCTCGAAAGTCCGGTGTATGGCGGCCTGGCTTGTTCTGGTTACTCATCGGTGCGCACTCTCCAGTAAGTCCTCAAGACTACTTGAGGTAGTGTGTCCGGAATAGTCTAGCCACGTCAGTCGCAGGTGGGACGACTACTTGTACACGATATCAACGGTCCGGAATGCACCCAACTGATGATCCTCGCGGTACGCGGCAAAATCACGCCGACAACGATCAGCGGCTTCTTGAGTAAATTGTAAGATATCATGCGTGAATAGTTTCGCCGGTTCGATTGCTTCGAGGATTTTCGGCTCTACATCGCAATCCAGTGCGCCTATTTCATCGGAAAGCGCGTGCGCATGCGCGAGCGCACTGCCGCAAATTTCCGCGTATGCATTCCAACCGCTATTCGATAAGTCTTCGAGCTCTATATCATCGCGAAACGGGGCGCGCTCCCGCGTCATAAAACTGGTGCCGTCAATTTCCACGCTTCCGTAGAACACATCGCCTCGAACTAAATGCGCACCTTGAGCATGTTTGATACGGTCACCGGGCACGTCAAACCGCTCGTCAGTCGGCAGCACTAGTGCCGCAAGCGCGGAACGACGGGCGCGCTTTATTTCAATGATGAGATCGTCACTGCCGTCCTTCGCGGGTCCTTCAATCATGACGTAGTAACGCGCAAGCCCCAACGACGCCGTTCCCTGACCCTTACGCAGCGCGACATCTTTGACGTGCATCTCACTGGCTCGCGCCGGGACCTCGATTTCATTTTCTCTTACAAAGCGGTCGACAATTTCCTGAAACTCGTCGCGGCGTGAACTGATGGGCACTAATTCGGCATCGCTCCTGAAGCCTCGCTTGCTCTCGTTATGATAGTCGTCGGCAAGCCACTGTTCTCGTGATTCGAGCGCGTTCTTTAGTAACTTTCGAATCAGTTTTGGCGAATTGTCAATGCGCATCTCATGATCCATTTCCGTTTGGTCGTCAGCAAACTGTCGAATGGCATCGACATAGCCACGAATGAATCGCGCCACAATCTTGCGTTGACGATTCTTCGAGTAACCGCCAACCTCATCCGCCGCAATCATAAATCCGGTTGCGCCGCGTTTGATGTCCCAGGTAAACGGCGCGTAGTAAGCTTCATCAAAATCATTCACAGCAAAGATCGGAACGTTGTTCGCATTGGGCATAACGCCAAAATTTTCCGGATGAACGTCGCCCAACGTCAATACCGTGGGCATCCACGAATCCGTTCCAGCCATATCGCGATAAAAGAGTAAGGCGGTACCGCGAAAGAACGCGAACAGCGAAGCAGCAAGCTTGTTGAACTTTGTCTCAGTTCCCTCAGATCGATTGGTAATACGGGTTCGATGATCTTCGCGAAGCGTTTGCCGCACGTGCATACGTCGGTCATGACCGATCAAATGGCGGGGCAGCATCACAAACTCGCCACGCGATGACGCTTCAGCCAACGCGCGGAATTGCTCTACCCGCGACGCGACGCGACGCGCTCTGGACTGCCAGAGGCCGCCAATGCTTCAATAAGTTCCGACTTAATCATCGAGGAACGGCCGTCAACGCCGCGCTTTTTTGCGAGTTCGTACAACTCTTCCTTTGTCGCTTCGTTCGGCCCAGATCGTTTTGCAACTTTCATCGAATGTCCTCACGGTCAGGTTCGGTTTCAATTTAACGATTAGCTTTCGGTTTCAGCGGCTTTTGGCGAGTCTTCTTTTCGGACTTGACATCTCGGTCGGCGGCGTCGCTTATACCTTCCTTTACCAATCTATTCGCTTTTTTGACGTCACTATTTTTCGGTTTCGGATCAACGCCATTCCCATTAGCCTGCAAAGCTAGCTTGACGACAACACCAAAATGGTCGGAGCCCGTTATCTTCACTCTTCTCAATTCTCCGATCGCGTAACCTTGAGAAAGAAACACGTGATCGAGCGGGAAACGCAACAGCGGAAACTTGGCGTGGAAGGTGCCCATAACCGCGCGGCCGACGCGCGGATCTTTCAATCTGCTCAAACGTTTGAACAACTTCATAGTGCGAGACCAGGCTGCGTCATTGAAATCGCCGGCGACCATCCACGATTTATCCCGATGCTCGGCTATGTCTTGGGCGATCAGGACAAGTTCGGCATCACGAACACCACTGTCGCGACGTGATTCGCCCGTATCGTCGTCCAAACCGGGCGGCGTTGGATGGATACAGACGAGGTTTGCAGATTGGCCATCAGGCACTTCGACTTGCGCCCAGATCGACGGTCGGCGATCCGTCACTATATACCGCGTTTGCAGATCGCTTATCTTGAACTTGCTCCACAATGCCATTCCCAAGCCATCGTCGCGAAATTCGTCGTGGTGGAAACTGTATTGTTCACGCAGATGCCGCAGCTCTTGGCTCCACTTCTCATCCGGCTCGACCAGCAACAAGACGTCAGCATTCTCATTGGCGATCTCCCGTTGAGCGACGGCGCAGCTCCTATTATTTACTTTCAAGTTGACCGCAAGCAACTTGAATACTCCCGCTTCAGCCGCAACGTCGTTAATTTCTTTTGTCCACAAGGGACTCAGCGGAATTATCTGTAAAATCTGCCAAGTCAATGCGGAAACGCACGCCGACAGCCAGAAAATGAGTTCACTGCTGAAACCCGAACTGGCCATTTGCCAAACGGCTAATAATATTGGGACAAGAAGAATCGCTGCGATTTGGGAGCGAGGAATTTCCCAACCGCGCACCCACCATTTCCGGGTTGAGACAAATGGCAGCAGCGTAACAGCGATCAAGACAATCGCTAGGATTCTAACCACCCATATCACCGAATGACCTTTCCTTTACTCGCTCTCGAACTTGGTTATCAGTTATTACAAGAACCACGCCAGAAACAACCGCAATAGTCACTATCAACCCATACTCGGGAGTCCTCATTGGCGCTTACATGTCTTACCGGTGTCCGGTATATCTTCGAATTATCTAGTTTGAATAATTTCTTTCATCATGAAGCGTGTGGTTTTCTTATCAGGGTAAAACGCATTTTTCTGGTGCTTTTCATCACAGGCTATGGAAGCGCGCTTGGGCTTGGCATCAAATATCAACCCTCAACCGGCGTGCAGGATCGGCGAATGCCCAGACAACTTTTTACATCGTAAAATTGTTGCGATGCAACGTATCCAAATGCGGCCATGCGAGCCTGCGTGGTGCAACATGCAGGCTGGGCGATCCAGGGGCAGTGGCCGCATCTTAATTAAGCCGATACAACAACGTCTGCCTTGGCCCCTCGGTACGCTACCGCCAGACATACTCGAACACGAACACCGCACAAAATAGG
>CBDUNM010000220.1:0-6270 GCA_965368585.1 uncultured Chromatiales bacterium
GAAAACAACGTCGGCCCGCGCGATATGACGCGGATTGAGGAATAACAGCCAGAAACCGAACTGGAATCGATGCAGCGCTGACAGATTGGGTGCTCGTTGTCGCGAGCGATTGCTGACCAGAAGCCGCTGTTTCATGAGGAGGCTGTCAGCGACGATGGCTCTTGCGCTGCCCGGTCCCATGAGTTTGGCAAGCGTCCTCATCGAATGCATCAGCTGCAAGCTGAGGTCCTTCATAGCGTCAAAGATCAGGATAGACGGTGGTTAGGCGCAAGATGGATCACGTGGCCGTTTTAAAGAAGTAGTAATAATTCGCCAGAGACGCGTGTAACCAAGATTAGCCAGGGCAACCACGATGCGATCGTAGCCCCAATCAGTATTCTCTTTGGCCATCCGCACGACAAGTTGTTCGACCTCGGAATCGATTCTCGGTCGGCCCGGATATCGACGTGACTTGGGTCCATCGAACTTGCGCGAGATGAGCTTGCGATACCAGGCCAGCAGCGTACCCGGTGTCTCCAGCGTCTCGAGTTCCTTCAGTAACCGGCGACCAACGGCCTTGGCCTTCGCGGCCAAGCGAATCCGCTGTTCGTCGGTAAACCGCAGCCGCCGTCTTTCAAGATGATCCTTGAGCACTCGGTTGCCTTCGATCAGGTAGTCGATAACGGCATGCTGATCGCGGTTCATCCAGCCGGCCAGAGCGATGACCAGGAGGTGAGAGGGTTGTATGAAGAAAGACGTTGCGGATTGCGGGTTTTCGTCATCAGCGTCGCGTACGACTTCGGTACCGTCGATTTTACGAGTCACACGAGACGTGAATCGCTCGGCCACCTTTCCTGAAGCGTTCCCCTTGCCCCACTTCCACGCAACTTGATCTCCGATGTGTATCTCATATGCCATCTTTGATTCAGCTTTTCGTCAACATTGCTTAACGCCTATTTGTGCTTATGCCTGGCGGACCTTTAGCAGCAGGTCATGCGGCAGTGCAGCAAGGTAACTCTCGAGTGGACGCTTTACGACCCGTATAGTTGCAGTTCGCCTTTGTGCAACCCGATGGGTCCTGCTTCAACCCGATTTGAGCTACCAACCCGCCTCAAGCGGTCCCGCGTTGCGCTTACGCGCATACGACTTTTAATGCATGAAATCCGCCGGTCGACCGATCTGCCGTACTGGATTCAGCCAAGCGTATGTCTTGTGTCCTCAAAAACCCACGCCTGCCGCAATCTTTATCGCAACACGGACCCATAGACCGACTGGTTGATTTTACGAATTGCTTACACCCGCTTCCGACCGAGTGCCACACTCTAGAATCGGCTGATGCTCACGTGGTTGGACATTTCGGTAGCCGCTTGCATTAAACTTGAATGCTCGTTTTGAAAACCCGGACCTGCCAGAGTCGCGCCATGCACGCCCACGACATCGTTTCTATCTGCGGTATACTTGCCGTCGGTTTCGCCTGCCAGTGGATTGCCTGGCGCGTCAAGCTACCGGCCATTCTATTTTTACTCGCCGCCGGCATTCTCGCGGGCCCCGTGCTCGGTTGGTTGGACCCGGACGCCCTGCTCGGCGACCTGCTCGTTCCCGCCGTATCCATCGCGGTAGCCATTATTCTGTTCGAAGGCAGCCTGACGCTCAAGTTATCCGAGATTCGCGGCCACGGTGCCGTCGTACGCAACCTCGTCACGCTCGGGGTCTTCGTGACCTGGGTCTCCAGTGGGCTTGCCGCGCATTTACTGCTCGGCTGGGATCTGCAACTCGCTGCCCTGTTCGGCGCCATCGTTACGGTGAGTGGCCCGACGGTCGTCATGCCCTTGCTGCGTACCGTGCGTCCGGTGTCCTCGGTCGGCAGCGTGTTGCGCTGGGAAGCTATTTTGATCGATCCTCTCGGCGCGATTCTGGGTCTGCTCGTCTTCGATTTCATCATCGCAGCCCAGGCATCAGTGGGCTTGTTGCAGGCGCTGACGACCGTTGTCATCATGGCAATGGTTGGCACTCTGCTCGGCGCGCTCGGTGGCTACTCGTTCGGTCTCGCCGTGCGGCGGCGCACGGTTCCCGATTACCTTCGCAATTTCGCCGGGTTGGCCGCAGCGCTCACCGTATTTGCCGCCGCCGAGGCCGTTCACGGCGAATCGGGGCTACTGGCGGTAACCGTGATGGGCATCTGGCTTGCCAACATGAAGGGTGTGGATCTCGACGACGTGTTGACCTTCAAGGAAAGCCTGACGCTGCTACTTGTTGCCGGACTGTTCATTCTGCTCGCGGCGCGCTTGGATCTCGGCGCGCTGCAGGCGATCGGATGGGGAGCGGCCGGGGTACTGATCCTACTGCAGTTTGTCGCTGGCCCCGTCCGTGCCCTGCTCTGCTCCCTCGGCAGTCCGCTGAACCTGAGAGAGCGACTTTTTATCGGCTGGGTGTTTCCGCGCGGCATCGTTGCAGCCGCCATATCCGCGTTGTTTGCCCTCAGGCTCGAAGCACATGGCCATGCAGACGCCGACAGCCTTGTGCCGCTGGTGTTCTCGGTGATTGTCGGTACAGTCGTCATCCAGAGCCTGTCCACCAAAGCGGTTGCGCGCTGGCTCAACGTCGCCGAGCCGCAACCTACGGGCGTGCTCGTTGTTGGCGCCAATCTAGTGGCTCGGCAGATTGCCAAAGCGCTGCAGGACAGCGGGCTGCGCGTGCTGGTCGCCGATACCCACTGGGCGGGCATCCGGGAGGCACGGATGATGGGCCTCGAGACCTTTTTCGGCAGCGCCGTATCAGGATACGCCGAAGACAACCTCGATTTGTCGGGTATCGGCAATCTGCTCGCCGCATCGCGCCGTCCAGGGCTCAATGAACTGGCCTGCGTGCGGTTTGCGCGGGACTTCGGCCGCGACCACGTCTTCACGCTCGAGACGCATTCCGAGCGCGAACACGAAAAACATCGTGTCAGCGGCGAGAGCATCGGCCGCATTGTATTCGGCGGCGAATACTCGCTGGTCGACCTGATCGACAAGCTGCGGGCCGGCCGTCGACTCAAATCCACCAAACTGACCGATGCGTTCGGCTATGCGGATTACAAGGCACAGAATCCCGACAATTTGGTGGTCTTCGCCCTCAGCCCGAAACAGTCTATCCGTTTTCCGGTGGTCGACGAGACACTCGAGCCAGCGGAAGGTTGGACGGTCACCGCGCTTGTGCCGCCGAAAGACGAGGACGCGAGCGCTTAGGGGGCTGTCCAAGGATCGACTGAGCAACAGCGGACGCTCCGGTTTGGCCTTGTTTTCAGCTTGTTTTCGGTGAATAAGCATCGCTATTGCTCAACGCAACCTTGCGCTTCACCCCGACGGCGCTCACGCAAAAAATCTTTTCCAGAAAGATTTATCGCCGCCAATGATCAAAGTACGGTCCTAAATCAGGAACGCCTTCGCGACGCTCGCTATTCTCGGACAGCATCTGGTACATACGCACGAATTCGTGCAGGCAACCGATCTTGCTCATGTCTTTTGTCGCCAGGTGCCAGTATCGGTGATGACCATTGCGCTTGTTCGGCCACTTCTGCGAGGCCGCCGCCGATTCAGTCGATTTTACGGCCGCATGACCGCAATCGGCGATGACGACGGGGGCTTGATCCGTGAAAAAAGAGGCGGAGCCGGGTGCGACAGCCGCTTGCGGCTTCAGCGTCGGCGCTCAACCTAGCGATACGGACTCAGTTGTTAGGCGTCAGCTTAAGCAAGCGCCCCTGGCTTCCCTCATATTCATCCTCCAGCACCCAGCGCGCCGTTGGGTCCCTGTGACACACTGCGAATTCGCGGAGCCGCTCCATTTCCGCCGTGACGCCGTCGGCGACTTCCAACGTATTCGAACCGGATTGGCGGTGCTGGCGAATTACCTTGTCGCTGATGTAGCTGCAAAGCACGATTTCATCCTCGAGTGGTTTATTTGCGCCGACGCAGCAGCTTTGCTGCCTGCTGAAAAATGGTAGCCGTTAAGCTTTGGTGTAGGCCTCACCGGAAAGTCCACCATTGGCATGACGCTTGCTAAATTATTTGCATCGGTTTAGTTAATTCCATTAGACCGGACGCAGGAGTCCCGCCATGGAGACGTTATATGCTTGGGCTGTCTACTTCGCGGCCCCATCAATACTGATCGCCGTGATCGCCTGGGTCTATCGACCGTCAGCGCGGTCGAAATACAACAAAGCAAAGCGCATACCGTTCGATGAGTCGGACCGCAATGCCGGAGCGGAACGTTGATGCTGGCGAGCGCGCGACGGATTATGTTTGTGCAAGCAATGGGGACATCGACCTCGATCCTGACTGCCGTGTGCGTCGATACCGCCGTCGTGTTTTTCGCAAACGACGTCGAGCGCACGTTGCGGGGACCGGAATCGGTCGAGGCAGAAAACTGTGGGGATTTCCATGAAGCATCACACGAGGCACAGAAGTCACTTGAACGTGCTCCAGCGTTTCGCCAGCGTTCCACCGGATAAAGTACCGCCCGGTGTGCCCCCGAGACCGATTAAGGACCCGCCACCGCTGCCCGAACGCCCACGGCCGCCTGTGGAAGATCCGCGTCCCGACAAGCCGGACCGGCATGCTACTTCGCTTTTACAGCGGAAAATAAAATGATGGCACGCGGCCTGCTTCACGAGACTACGAACAGTGACGAGCATTGCGAAACATTACCGTCTCGTCGCGTATTGATGAGTAAAAGATGCGAAGCGAGGAAGGCTGCGCAAGTTCGCAGAGTTCGTAAAGATAAAATTATGAGACTTTGTCGCAACCCCTGATCGATACGCATTACCTAGAAAGAGGATTGCTTCATGAAAGAGACCGAACAGACAACGGTGCCAATCGTCGAGATGGCGAAATCCAACGACATGTACCGCAAGGTCGTGATGACCGGCGAAAAGACGCAGGTTGTGCTGATGGCGATTCAACAGGGCGAGGATATCGGGGGCGAGACGCACGAGGGTCACGATCAGGTCCTGGTGTTCGTTGCAGGAACAGGCAAGGCAAAGATCGGCGACACCGAGACAACTGTGAAAGCGGGCGATCTCAGCTTCGTCCCCTCAGGGGCCTTTCATAACTTTGTCAACACGGGTGATGGACCGCTAAAGCTCTACACCCTGTACAGCCCGCCCGAGCATGAGGCGGGTGCCGAGGCCTCGACCAAGGACGAAGGCCACTGACGCGCAGGCGGGTCAGCGGAGTGCCCACCGCGTCTGCTTCGGGCACGCAATGGCTGACCGCGTGTCTCGATGGCGTGAAACCACCCTGTCTGAAGTGTCTTGGCTACGCCGAACTGGAAGGCGCGGGCGGCACCATCCTGCGGGCTTCTCTGGCCCACGAGAACGCAGCAAAACTGCAAGCCGCGCTGGATGCCGTGCATGAGTCGGATGCGGGTTGAATCGAATCCCGGCACCCCTGTCGGAGTCCGGAGCCAGGGCCGGTGCGCCGCATGGGTCGCGCCGTGTTTCGTCGAAACCGCCATGCCTTAGTCTTTAGAACGGGGTAGTAGATGGCCAGATATAGAACACGTATTCAGACATCGATGTCGCACGACGAGGCTTTCGACTTCATGGCCGACCTGCGCAATTTCGAAAACTGGGATCCGGGTGTTTCGTCATCCGAGCAGGTCAATGGAGACGGGCCCGGGCCTGAAGCCGCCTACGAGGTGGTGGCAAACGGGATAACACTCACCTACGTCACCGGCGAATACGATCGCCCGCGGCGAGTGGTGGCCGAGGCAAATACCGATCGACTCCGTTCTTACGACGTTATCACGATAGAGGCAACCAGTGGCGGATGTGTCGTGACCTACGATGCATTGCTAGAATTAAAAGGTTTTTACCAAATGTTCGGTCCGCTGATGAGCTTGATGTTCCGTCGTATCGGATCACGAGCGGACGAGGGACTGCAAAAGGCGCTCGATGGGACAAAGGTCGACTGAGATGTCGTGGAAAACGGCGCTTGATGCAACGATGGAGGCGTTGGTCGTACCCAGCTTCACCAGGGCCGGATTTCAGATCCGGTCGAGGTTGTTCGACTGGCAACCCCTGACTTGCTTTGACCTAACTGGCAGGGTGATTGTACTCACGGGAGCGACCTCCGGGCTAGGACTTGCAGCCGCGAAGGTGCTCGCCAGCATGGGGGCGACGCTGGTTATGGTCGCGCGCGACCCCGATAAATCCGCAAAGGTCGTGTCGGAACTGTCCGAGGCACACCCGGCATCGACGGTATCGGCTGAGATCGCTGACCTCATCGATCTCGATCAAGTACGCGCGGTATC
>CBDUNM010000221.1:0-6249 GCA_965368585.1 uncultured Chromatiales bacterium
GGCGGGGATTCGACCCGTTGCCGGTGCTCGATGCCCACGCGAGTAAGCGGGGCAACGGTGCAAAAACGTCGAAATCGCGTGAGCCGCTGGAGCCATTCGACGAACCGTACCTCGACGAAGAGCAGCCGTAGATCGGTTGGACTACAGAAACTGAGTTCGTATTTCGTGTTGTTTGCGTTTTTCGGAACTGTTGCGCGCGTCGATATCGAGTGCGTGCTCGAATTCGATTACGGCTTCTTGCGACAGGTCCCGGCCCTGCAGAGCACAACCGAGAAAATAGTAATCACTGACATTTTGGTCAGCACTTAACGCTATCGATTTTCTGAATGCATCTTCCGCTTTCTCGAATTCGTGCAGCGCAAGGTGCGCCTTGCCAAGCCTCTGCCAGGCTCCCATGTTGGCAGGGTCGATCGCCACGAGGCGGGCGTTGATGCTCTGCGCCTCCGCGAAATCCCCTGCACGGTAAAGCAATCGCCCGAAGTGTCGTAGCGCCTCGGCATGGCCCGGTCGCGTTTCCAGTATCTGCCGCAAGCCGACTTCAGCCTGCCGCGATTGCCCCGTTTTCTCAAGGCGGATGGACTCCTCGAGCAAGTCGTCGACGCATTTCGGGTCCAGCGTGCGGTTAAGGTTGGTGCCCGACCGGGTGCTCACCACCAGATACCGGATATGCCGTTCTCGGGCACCAAAGGAATACTTGTAGTGCTCGTTGCCGCGCAGAAACTCGTAACTCTGAAGACCGTTCTCGATGGCCCAACGAATACTGTGGGCATGCAGGATCAGGCCCGGAGGCGGATTGGTGCACGACTCGTCGCGACCCGCGACGAAGAACAACAATGTCTTCTTTCGCTGGTCGATAAAACTGCCCAGCGCACCCAAGGGCGTGTCACCCTGCCAGAGCAGCGGCATGAACAGGACACCGCTTTCGAAACTGCACTGCAATATTTCCCGATACTTGCGCGCCAGCCGTTCGGCCTCAGCGCCTTTGCGCGTCAACCATTTCTTCTTCCAGTACCCGACCAGCACATCGAGGTCGCGCTGCAAGGTATGCGACGTCGCGTGAGTGATGCGCAGATCATCTGAGTTCTCGACCTTGCGTAGAAATCGACGCACTTTCTGCCTGGTATTAGCGCTGAGTCGTTCCGTCAGATAGGTATCGAAGTCACCGGGCAGGTCGACATAGGGACAAACGAGCCGGTCGACACCGTCGGTACTGCTGGTACGTTCGAGAAACTCGTGCTTGAAGATGCTCTTGTGAAACGGCCGGGTCAGCAGGTCGAGTCTTCGGTCGGAAATCCGTATGTTTTTCAGATACAGATCCCGCCAGTGCATCCGCTTGAGCTGCCCGGCCAGGCATGGAATGGCTTCCTCGTCGTAATCGGGATGGCAAACAAGCCCGGTATAGTCGGCCCAGAACAGGGTGCCGGCCATCCGCAGCTCGTTGCGAAACGCCTTCTGACTAGTGCTCCAGCGAGTTTTCAAGCGCAGGGGTAAAAACGCCACGTAATCTGGCTGGCACTTGTCCGGTTTGACGGCCAGCACACGCCACTCCACCGGGTGTTGACGAAAGACCCGTGACAGCCAGATCCAGGACAGGAAAAACTGCGCCTCGGAATCGGCGTCGTAAAGCCGCTCCCAGTTGAGCCTTAACGCCTCGAACCCGGCGTATGTGTCGATGACGTCGACATGCATGACGGGTGATTTGGCAGCGTGGCCGTCAGTGATCATATGGCGTTACTCGATCGGCCTCATCTTGGATCGGGTGGCGTCGCTAAAGCGTTTCGAGTTTACTCACGATCCGCTCCAACCAAGGAACCAGCGGTCGGGTATCGGCGTCGAAGTCTGCCCACCGCGCGGCGCGTTGAGCTACCCGCTTGGCGCACGCCAGGGTCACGCCGACTTTGTCCCCCTGGACGCAGTAGTCGAAATCCCACCACGCTTCGTCCTTTTTCAGACTGAGAATCAAACCGAGGCGCACCACCGAGTGAAAAACGCCATAGGCCATCAGATAGTGGCCGGCTGCGTCGAGCGAAATCCGATCGGCGAAGTTGCTTAAGTGCCGCTCGAGCAGTCGCGCCTCTATCTCTGGGTCATCCGGCGTGAACTCATCGCAGAGCAACCAGGCGACGTCGTCAAGCCGGCAACGGGTGCCGCTGTGCTCCCAGTCGAACCAGGCCACGCCGCGATCTTTCGTGACCATCGCATTTCCGGGGCGCGCGTCCCATTTGATGAAGCGCGCCTGCTTGACTTTCAACAGCTTGCGCAGCGCGTCTACTCGCGGTCGCGGCGGTCTTTCCTGCAAATAACCACCGATCACCAGCGGGCGGCGTATGAGACCGTTTATCCATGCTTGCCCCGCACCCAACGCCGGCAGCGCCTCATCCAGACCGGCATCCGATCCCGCGTGCTGGCATTTCGCCAACCCGTCCAACGCCGCATCGAGCAGGGCTTCGACCGAATCCGGTGAGTTTATATGCATCGCTTGTGAAAGCCGTTGTCCGGCCAACTTTTCCTGCAACAGCAGGGTGTCGCCGTCAAAACCGAGTACGCCGGGCACCGGTGCACCGCGCGTGGCGAGATTGTCCAACACGCGCTGCTCGAGACCCGCCCGGTAGTTACCTGAACGCACGGCCGCGATAACCTCGCGGCCGTCTGCGAGTTCCAGCGCGACCGCGTCACGAGATTTGCCGCCGGGGTAGGTGATACCGACCACCGCGCTCCCCAACATCGACTCGCTCGCACGGATCATCTTTTCTTGTTTTTTGGAAAAATTGCTTCGTCGTTTTTTCTTACTCCGCCGCGGTCTCGATTCGGTCGCCGGCGCCGGAGCGCTTGGTGGCGTTGTTATCAGTGTCGCTTGATCAGCCATGCCTGTTCATTCCCCGATAAATTGATTACTGCTCACGCATCGCCCGGCTGAAACTGCGCAGCAACGGCGCCACGAAATAACCCAACGCGGTGCGCTCGCCGGTCACGATGAGTACATCGGCCTGCATGCCCGGCTGGATCTGGGTGCCATCCAGCGTTTTCGCCGGGTCTTCGAGCAGTTCGATCCTTGCCCTGTAGAACGGGCCATCGGGCGGCGGCCCCTGGATTGCATCGGCCGAAATATTGAAGACGCGTCCGGGTATGGGCCGGAAGGCGCGTTGATTGAAGGCAGTGAACCGGACCTCGGCGCGTTGTCCGGCTTGGATCATATCCCGGTCCTTGGGGTCGACGCGGGCTTCAACGACACGTTTTTCGTCGGCCGGCACGAGATCCAGGATGGCCTGACCCTGTTGGATCACACCGCCCGGGGTATGCACCTGCAGATTGACGACAATCCCGTCGACCGGCGCACGGATGACGGTGCGTTCCAGTTTGTCTCTTGCCTTGCCGATGAGATGCTCTATCTCGACCAGTTTGTCCCGCGTGTCACGCAGTTGTTCGGCGACCTCGTTGGTGCGCTCGTTTGCCACTGCTTGTAACTTGGTCCTGATCTGCCCGACCCTTTGCTCGGCCGCCGCGATGACCGCTTCGTTGTTGCTGACATCCGCTTCGATTTCGGCGTCTTGCCGTTTCAGTGAAAACAACTGCGTGCGGGTGACCAGCCCCTGCTTGGCCAGCGCTTCGTATTCGGTGATCTCCTGTTTGACCAAACGACGTTGGCGGTGCAGCGCCGCAGCCTTGCTGCGATAGCTTGCCAGTTCGTTCTGAACTTCGGTCAGCTCCTGGGTGAAACTGGCGTTTTGCGCGTCCAGCAAGGCGCGACGGGATGCGAAAATATCGCGTTGTCCAGCGATGGCCTCGCGAATATCCGGCTGATTGGCCAGCGCCTGCAACCACGGCGGCAGGACGATAGCGTCGCTCCCCTCGTACTCGGCCGCCAATCGGCTTTCCCGGGCGGCAGCGAGCGCCCGCGGCGACTGCAACAGGTTGAACTCAGTTTCGGTCAGTACGCGTTGCAACGCGATCAGCGGCCGTCCCGCACCAGGATTTCTTCAACGATCCCACCTTCCAGGTGTTGCACGGTCTTCCTGTTGCCGTCAACCGTGACGATCCCCGGGGCGACCGCGGCCGTGGACAAAGGCGCAACCGCCGCCCAACCGACTATGCCACCGAAGAACAGCAGAATGATCAGGTACCCCCAGCGAGTTTCCCGCCCGCTCTTGAAGCGGGTGCCGCCGGCGGTGGTAAAGGCGTTGGCTAGGTGCTCGCTCATCGTGTTCGGTCGGCCGCGGCTCCGGTTCAGTTGATGCTCGTCGGCTCGCCCGAGCGTGGTTCTTGCGTCTCGTTGCTACTGACCGTCGACATCTTCAAGCGGCCGTCACGCAACACCAGATACTTGTCGATGTGTTTCAGGTTACGAATCTGATGACTGATCAATACCACCATCGCCTGACGTTGTTTCAGCTTCACCACGGCTTCGGTCAAGGCCCGCTTTCCCTCGTTGTCGAGATTGGCATCCGGCTCGTCCAGAACGATCAGCTTTGCCTGGCCGTACACGGCGCGGGCCAGGCCGATGCGCTGCCGCTGGCCTCCGGACAAGTAGGCGCCGTCTTCGCCGACCTCCGTGTCATAACCGTTGGGCAGCTGTTCGATCAGCTTGTCCACACCCGCCAATTCGGCGGCCGCGATCACCTGCGCTAGGCTATCGGGTTGCATCCGCGAAATATTGTCTCGCACCGTACCCGGCAAGAGCTCGACGTTCTGCGGCAGATAACCAACGAACTTACCAAGGTCGTTGTTATCCCAATGGTGCAACTTGGACTTGCCCCATAACACCTGTCCTTTAGCGGGGCTGACGATACCGACCAGGAGCTTCGCCAGGGTGCTCTTACCTGCGGCGGTCGGGCCCACCAGCGCCACCACTTCGCCGGGATGGATACGGAAGGAGATGTCTCTGAGCGTGCGCGAACTACGGCCACGGTAGGTAAAGGAGACCCGGTCCACTTTCACCCGGCCGGAGGGCTCGGACAGCGTCGGGCGCTTCTGCAGGGTCGGCGACTCCTTGAGCCGCGCGTTGATGCGTGCGTAAGAACTCCTGGCGTTGAGTATCGATTTCCAGGAGCCGATTGCTCGGTCGAGCGGCGACACGGCACGGCGCATCAACAGCAGACTGGCGATCAAGGCCCCAGCGGTGACTTGACCCTGCAGAATCAGCCAGGCCGCGGTACCGATAACGACCACCTGCAGGAAATACCGCAGCATTTTTGAGCCGGCGGAGAACCAGACCGAACGTGTTCCCGCCGCGGTATGGGCGGCCAATGCGACGCGATTGAAGCGGCTCCAACGCTGCAGGCTGTTGGTGCGCATTCCCATGGCTTCCACGGCATCGGCGTTGCGAATAATCGAGTTCGATGAATTGTTGACGAAATCGGCCGCGCTTTGCGCCTTACTGACATGATAGCGGGTGACGTACTCGTTGAAGATCGCGAGCATCAGCAGGAGCACCGCCCCACCCAAGGTCAGACCACCGATCAGCGGGTGCAACATAAACAGCATCGCGATGTAAATCGGCGTCCACGGCGCATCGAGGATGGGAAACAGCGTGGGACCGGAAAAAAAATTCCGTACCGTGGCCAGATCCGAAAAGATGTTGTTCGACGAGGTCCGCTGCCGGCGCAAAGAACGCGCGACGGTGCCGCTGAGCAGATGCGCCGAGACCTGGCTATCGAACCACGCGCCAAACTTCACCAGCACCAGTCCGCGGATCGCATCCAGGAGCGACATCGCCAGCAGGCCCACCAGCACGATGCCGGTGAGAAAAATCAAGGTGTCGACATTGCGACTCGGAATGACCCGGTCGTACAACTGCAGCAGGTACATGGGGACCAGAAGCATCAACAGGTTGATGCAGAAACTGAACACGAAGATCGCAAAAAAATTGCGTCGTGCCGAGGCGAACAGATCCCGTAAGAAAACGTGTGTCGAAGCCATCGTTATAGTTTTTTCTTGTGACCCAGCCGATCCCAAGTAGCGAACTACCCCCGGTTTGGCGCAATGCCGCACCGGGGGTACTTTACCGCAGTTTATCCATCCATGGACCGGTTATGGCTAACAGTACTCGTCTTCGTAACCGTCGGCGCCGTCACCGGAATCATCCCAATCCGCGTACGCATCCTTGGGGTTGTAGGAATGACCACCGCTGCCGCCGGAGCCCGAGCCCTTGCCGGAACCCGAACCGCCGGAGCCCGAGCCCTTGCCGGAACCTGAGCCCTTGCCGGAACCCGAACCGCCGGAGCCTGAGCCCTTGCCGGAACCCGAACCGCC
>CBDUNM010000222.1:0-5998 GCA_965368585.1 uncultured Chromatiales bacterium
AGGGTGGCTCCAATAAACCGATCCCGGAATGGCTCCATTGAGGTGATCATTGACACTAATGTGGTCGCCTTCTCGAAAGAGCCAGTTCAACGTCGTGAACGACTGGGTGGACTATTGAGTTATTATCGTCGCGAGGCCGCTTGATTACGGCGTTTCTATTTCTGGACCGTACAGGCGACGGGCTCTCAGCCGCCATGCAGTGAGGCCTCCGGCCTCACTGCATGGACAACCGTCCCATTCCCATTTTGATTGTCGCCGGACAGACGCGCGTTAGTTCATGCGGATACGATAATAATGCTCCACATGGCCATAGATGAGTAGCTCGGGCGGGAGGTGTGACGGGAAGTATTTGGTCACCAGGTCTTTTTGTACGGTCACATCAATACACTCCCAGCTTAGCAACCGGCCCGTGTTTCGGTTCCGGAACGCCTGCCATGCCGCCCAACGTTCGCCGGAGCGGTGGACATTCTTTACCGCTACTTGATTGAGCCAGCCGCGATAGCGGCTGGAATGCACAGCAACGCACACGAAGTTGGCGCCGTAGAATACGTACAGCGATCCGCCTTGGGAACGCCAGATTCCGGAAAACGGATTCCGGTCTGCGGCATTTTTATCGGCAATGTCTGGCGCAGACGTCGCATCGACGCCGCCATGTTTTGTCTTCGCATACAGACCGAACGGTATCGAGCCAACGAGCGATATAGGAACAGTGGATTGAGGTGTTTTGCAAATTGATTCTCTCATTGGGAATCTTCCCCCGACCAAGTGGACACCAATTTCATACCGCCATACCCAACTGTAGTTCGAAATTGGCTGGCGAACAATAGTTCAACGACGGATGCCGACGCGTGTTGTTGTAGGTGTTGTCAATTTAACATGCGCTGGTTAGCGCGTTCCGATGGCGCACGCCGGTCCTCGTATTTCAGGCACAAGTCACCTGTCGCCAACGCGAGAAAGCCCTTTCTCGCAACAGCCGGTGATTCGCTGCCCTCATCAGGTGTCGGCCGTACCGAAATAGATTATTCACTCGCGCGTGCAGCGCCAGGAAGCGCTGCGCTTGATGCCGTGATTTGAACCGGCGCATCTGCCGTTCGCGTTGGCGGGTCGGTTGGTGTGAGAGCGCAGCTCGATTGTTTTCGTACCGGCGCGTGTCGTGGACCGTGTCCGATAGGATTTCCCGCATGGCTGGCAAGTCGCTTTTTCGCTTGTCCGTGGTGAGCCGGTTTGGTTCAGTACCTTGGCCTTTTAATGCCTTGGCAAAGACGCGTTAAGCAGCACGCGCATCACGCCGACGTTGCAACAGGATATCGATGACATCACCGTCCTGATCAACGGCCCGCCAGGGGTAGTGGATCTTACCTCGGATGGTGATGAAAACCTCGTCTACATGCCAGGTGTCGCCGAGTCGACCTTCCCGACGCTTAAGGAATTGGTGGATGCGCGGTCCGAACTTCAGGCACCAACGGCGGATTGAATCGTATGACACTTGAATGCCTCGCTCGGCCAGGAGATCTTCTACGTCGCGGAAGCTAAGGCTGAAGCGATGATAAACTCAGATCGAATAACGAATAATCTCGGGAGGAAATCGGTGGCGATGGTATCGAGGTTTGCGCTGTTTCATCGGCTTGATGTGCCGATATTCAGGTTAAATTGACAATGCCCGCCGCTCGTCGGCGCCTTCACCCAACGAAATCGAACCGATCCGTCGCGACGCTCGAAATAGACCCCGGCTATTGATCTCGGTCGGATAGCGATGACCGGAGAAAGGATTAGGTGTCGGTTTCATCGGGGGGGCGATTGTACTCGGGATTCGTAGGCCGAACTCAACTTGACAGTGCCCGCTATGGCGAAGACGCCGGGCTCGCATTGCTGAAAATACTGGCCGAACGTAGCGCTGGCGGGGAAGGTTATCGCATTCAACTCACGCCAATGATCGACGTCGACGGCTGGGAGGTGAACAACCCCGGCAAGTTGATTACTTTAGATACAACGAATTGGGGCATCGCCATGGACGCGGCGGATTTGGCGGAAAACCTCAACGAGGCTATCGAAACCGATATTCTCGAAATACGCATGGGACTTGTGCCCAGGCTCGGGTGGGGTACGGGAAAAATACTGCTCGGGGCTGTTGAAACGGCGATCGGCGTCGTCGAGATCATAGTTCCGGAGCCAGGAACAACCGGTGCTGGAATAGCGGTCACCCTATTAGGCGTCAACACGGTTGGCGACGGTATCTCGCAACTCGCCGGAACGAACCGCGGACACGGCTACAATATCCTGGGTGAATCCTCTGGGATAATCGGCGCTGAGTTCGCGCACGCCGTTGGTCAGGACCGAAAGCTCGGCGAGGCCATCGGCAAGGGAATCTTCCTGGTCAGTTCGATTGCCGTAGGTTCGCTGGGGTCGATCAGAATCCTGAAAATTCCCGGTACCACATTCGCTCGCCTGGGGGTGGGCGGCCAGAGCGGAGGCGCGGTTGTGGGTCGGGTCGATCTTCTCTACCGAAGCAACAGAGCGAGCGACGGTTTAACCATTGTCAGCATCAACAACAATGCCGGCCAATCGGTACTCCGTTTCGTGACTCACAATGGTCAGTTGATGACGAACGCACGAGTTGGAAAGGTATTCGAGGGTTCGAAAATCATCGAGGGCCAGAAGGTTCTAAGACACGCCAACTCGGGCAAGGAGATACTGAAAGGCCTACTGGAACTTGCCTGGCATGGATTGATACGAGGGTTATAGATGACAGGCTCCCAAGAAGGTTCAAGGCCAAACCTGGAATGGCCGGAACAAGATATCGACAATGAACGCGAACGGTTTTACGCCGACTTACTGAGTCGCCTGGGACCGGCACAATGGGTTGCCATTGTACCAACACCCGCGCCGCTTGGCGCGGTTCGCCGATCCATTGAAAGTGATTGCGGAAGCGCACTTCGGTCGTTGGCTATGCCGAACGACGGCGTCGCATGGCTGTGCCCGTTCAAGGAATTGAGCGAAGTACTGCACGAATTGTTTCTTGCGCGTCGACCGGAACTGGCGTTTCTGGCGTTTCAGGAAAGACCGCAAGCGGCGGATATTACGACAGCACTTCGAGATGCGAAGGCCCACCCGGCTGACAGGTTACTGCTTTTCGACGATGGTGAATTGATCGAGGCCAGGACAAACAAGCCCGAATAAGCAACCAGATCGATGCAATACGGCTTCGCCTATTGGCGCCCTACGTGACTGCAATAAGCGAAGGGCATTGCACTGAATAGCTACCAGCCGCGGCGCGGTCCGCACTTGGCGCGCGGGGCCGGCGCGCGTCATTGCCTTCCTTGTAAAGGGTCTGCGGCTCGTCAACTCCGTCGAGGATCATCAGGCATTGACCCTGTTCTAGCAGAGTCCGCCAGCCGGCACCGGTCAGGTCATCGGGCTGGGTGGCATTCAGCCAGGCCGCCAGGGCCTCCTTCAGTGACTTGCGCAGCCAGTGGCTGCTACCGCGCAGCAGCTGTTTGTGGTCGTTCAGGTCGCGGAGATAGCAAAGTACCGGCGGATGATTCTGCAACTCGGCGGGCAAAGTCTCGACATAGTCGCCCTGCATGGCAATGGGGTGTGGCGGCACCTCGCCCGCGGCGGCGATCAGCGCTTGCCAGCGGCAAAACGTGGATTTGCCCGCACCCGGCGCACCCGGGACGTACAGGGATTCCGTGCCGATGCGCTCGGTCAGCAGGGCCCAGGACGACTCGAGCTCAGCGGCCTTGTCGCGCGTCCGCTCGACCCGGGCCGGGACATAGACATGCTGCAGCCGGGCGTTGTGGGCGTCGCGCTGATCGAGGCCCAGCAGTTCGACCGACTCGCACTGGCGCTGCAGCCAGTCGAGGTAGTCGGCGCGATTGAAGCCCGATGGCTCGGGCGTCGGTCGGTATTCCGCATGGCCGTCCAGCGAGTCGCGCAAGGCGTGGCCCAGTTTTTCTTTCAGATCGGCGACCGTGGTGAAGGTATTGCGCGTGTAGTCGTGTTCCGGCCAGGTGCGAAAGTCTTTGGGCGCGGCCTTGTTGCGCTTGATCTCACGCTGCAATTTGGTGAACTCGTCGTCCGGCAAATCATCGTCGATAGCGGTGGTTGCGCGATAAGATTCCCGATACTTTTTCGGCCAGTCTATGCAGTCGGGATCCAGCAGGAAGGGGATGACGTCGTATCGCTTGGCTTTGGCCTGCACGCATTCCAAGCGGGTAATATTTTTGTGATCGGGGTTCGCCGCATCGTCCGGCGTCCAGCCGTGCCAGTCGGCCACCAGCACCACGATCAGGTGACATCGATCGACGCGTTCCAGGCAGTTTTTCAAGGGCGGTCTGGGCGAGGCCTCCCAGTCTTCCGATAATTGCGCGAGGAAACCCGACTTGCTTGCCGCCCGTTCGGCAGCGCGCCGGTGTTCGGCCAGATCCTTGACCGTGGAGGAGATGAACACCCGGGGTGTGCGGTGTTTATTGTCGGCGGCCATGCACGCTCCTTGCTTTACTTTTCCTTCGATTATACCGATCGGAATTCGTCGGGTTACGCTTCGCTAACACGACCTACACGTCTGATGACAACGATAACGTTTTATCGGGTTGCGCTTCGCTAACGCGACCTAGGCCCACAGTTGCGCTAGCGGAAACTCGATGGCATCAAATGGGGGTAGGTGGACAGGTTCGTCTTCCTTGAGCGTTGCCAGTAGTAACCACTTGCCGTCGTTACAGGCATAGGCCTCCAGGGTCTTTAGCCCGGGATCGATGAGCCACAAGTAGGCGACGCCTTGTGACGCGTAGATGGGCATCTTGACGCTGCGGTCGGTCTGGGCGGTTGCGGGTGAGAGGATTTCACACACCCAGTCGGGAGCCAGATCGAACCAGGCGGCATCGGGATACTCCGGCAGGCGTTCGCGTCGCCAGCCTGCCAAGTCCGGTACCAGAACATGGCTTTCCAGATGAATTTCGGGTTCGAAGACAATCCACCATCCACCCGGACCACCAGCTCCCAAATCAAAGGGTTCGGTCAGTTTACCGCCCAGTATGGAAAACGCACGGGCGTGCCGGGATGCCGGACGGGGATGCGTATGGAGCCGTCCGTTGAGTATCTCGGCAACCAGATGTTCGGGGACCTGCAGCAAATCTTCGTAACTGGCGTCTCTTGCAACGGGATCGGACATACGGTTTCTCCGAAACTCACAATTGCTATTCAGGTTACCACAGCAGGGTTGCAACCAAAATTTGACCAAAACGGTGATCAAGTCTTAAAGAAAATCCAGTTGGTAGCGATTCAAATCGAGGGGTCATTCCGCTACTTGATCGGGTATTGGCAAGATTCGTGCGATATGGTGCCATTCCTGTGGGTAAGCCGTATATAACTAGTGTCCGTCCAGAAACGCTAACCGTTTGAATATTATTGGAAATAGATGACGAAGGTCAGTGAATGCTCCTGGTAGTTTGATTCGTCTTGTGTAACAACCCCTTGAAACAAAAGCACAAACCAAAAAACCAGGAGCCGACCATGCGGGAAAAACACACCGTCCAGAGCAGTATATTTGAGACGTACGCCGAACACGAGATCGGCCGCGAGTTGAAGGCCGTGTCCGCTTGGCTGGATCAGCATCTCGATCTGTTGGACTGGGTCGCAGCCGACATCAAACAACGCAACGTCGAGGAGACAGGGAGAAAAGGGTTAACGATCGAATCAGTGTTGCGCTGCGCGATTCTCAAACAGTATCGGCAGTTGAGTTACGACGAGTTGGTCTTCTGCTTGGTGGACTCGACCTCGTGTCAAGCCTTCGCGCGCATCACTACGGGCTGGGCGCCGAAGAGGGCGACATTGCAAAGTTGTATCAGCGCGATCTCGGAGGTCACCTGGGAACAGATCAATCAGCGCTTGTTACTCAGTGCCCACAACGCCAGGGTGGAACGCGGCGAGATGTTGCGCATTGACAGCACGGTGACGGATTCGCCGATTCACGCACCGAGCGATAGCACGCTGCTATGGG
>CBDUNM010000223.1:0-5982 GCA_965368585.1 uncultured Chromatiales bacterium
TGGCGTGGAGATGAATGTGGTGATGGAACTGCGATCCATACCGGCCATCCTGCGCATGGTGGCCACCACCGGCAACCTGGCGTTCGTCAGTCAGCTGGGCGTCGCTACCTTCGAGGAGGTCCGCGAAGTTCGGGTGCGGGGCTTGAAGATCGAGCGCGAGCTGGCGGTGATTGCCAAACGCGGTAACGTGCTGTCGCCGGCGGCGCAAAAATTCGCGGCCCGACTGCGCTCGGGTCTTGGGTGAGCACGCGGTTCGAACCGTGCGACACGACCGCGGAGTAAAACTCAAGGCCGAACCGGTTTCACCGCCGGGCTCCGCTCATCGGCGGCCGCACGCGGCGGCCGCGTCACGTGCGGTGCGCCTGCGGTCTTTCCGACATACAGGCGGCCTACCGATTTTGCACCGATGGTCTTGGCGGTCAATCGGGCGCTAGCGCGACCTACCGGCTGTCATTCCCATACGCTTTCCCGCCTCGGGAGGCGATAGTTGTCTTGACTCATCAGGTCGATGCCGCACTCAAGCCCCTCAATCCAATGGAGAAACGCCTCGATCATGTGCTCGCCCCTGAACGCCGGACCATGCTGCGGTACGATCCATTCCAGGTCGAGTTCGCGCACCATGTTCACCCATAGGCGACAGATCTTGTTCGAACCCATGAAGCGCCGGTGAAACGCCTCCATGAACGGGATGTGCTGCGCGAAGTCCGCCACCGGCGAACTCAAGTCGTCGGCGTCCACGAATGACGCGCCCAGGTCGCCGGAAAACAGGATCTTGCTGACCGGGTCGTAAAACTGGAAGTTGCCTTCCGAATGCAGGTAGTGCGCCGGTATGGCCACCAGCACCGACTCACCGATCGGCAGCGCCATCCCCTTGTCCGGAATACTGACCAGACGCTTCGCCATCTCCCTGACCTTCGCGGTCCGGCACAGGTGGGGAATGAACCGTTCCCATATTTTCGGGACGGCGATCTTACAATCGGTCCTCGCCACCCAGTGGCTCAGGGAGGAAACGATGTCCGGATCCTGATGCGATGCGATGACGTAGTCGAGATCCTGCACCAGGATCTCCTGACTGACGTGATCGTACAGACCCGCGTCGGTCAGATCGCCGCCAGGATCGATCAACGCCGCGTGTTGAGGTCGATGACCAGGAACTGGTTGGACTGCACACCGTGACTGCCCACGATGTTTTCGTACGAAAAGCACTTATGACTGCCGTCATTAAAGAGTTCGATTGTCATTGCCTGTGTTCCGTCATCGATGCGCCTGAAATAACCATGCTCAACATAATGTATAGCACATAGCTACCCCGAGGGCGCCGATTAGAGCGCTGCCGCACGATCCGAACCGCGCAACGTCATCGGCGGCGCGCTTGCTCCTATCCATCTTCAAAAAGCTTTTCGATCAATTCCGCCAAGGCCGCTTCGTCCAGCACGGCCACGCCGAGGTCCTGGGCCCTGGTGAGCTTCGAGCCCGCATCCTCGCCGGCAACCACGTAATCGGTTTTCTTGGATACACTGCCGGCCACCTTGGCACCCAACGCCTGCAACTCCGCCTTGAGATCGTCGCGCGGGCGGCTCAGCTTACCGGTGAGAACGATCGTCTTTCCGGCCAGGGGCAGCGATTCGACCTGAGGCATCGGTTCACCCTCTTCCCACTCGACCCCGGCGGCACGCAGTTTCTCAATGACATCGCGGTTGTGCTCCTGGCGCAGGAACGCAGCGATGTGTGACGCGACGATGGGGCCGACATCGGGTGTCCGTTGCAACGTTGCCTCGTCGGCGGCTTCGATGGCCTTCAGGGATCCGAACTGGCGCGCCAGCGCCTGCGCGGTTGCTTCGCCCACTTCGCGAATACCCAAGGCGTAGATAAATCGCTGCAGCGTGGTGTGCTTGCTTTTTTCAAGGGCGTCGAGCAGGTTGTGCGCAGACTTCTCCGCCATTCGCTCCAACCCGGCGATCTGCTCCAGGGTCAAAGCGAACAGGTCGGCCGCGTCCAGCACCCATCCCTTGTCGACCAGCTGATCGACCAGTTTGTCGCCCAGCCCCTCGATATCCAGCGCCCGTCTCGAGGCAAAGTGCTTCAGGGCTTCTTTACGCTGAGCGCCACAGTACAGACCGCCGCTGCAACGCGCCACGACTTCGCCCACGGGACGCGTGACATCCGAACCGCATACCGGACAATGCTGCGGCAGGATGACCTCACGCGCACCTTTGGGCCTTTTTTCGACGACGACCTTGACGACCTCGGGGATCACGTCGCCGGCGCGACGCACGATCACCGTATCGCCCACCCGCACATCCTTGCGCGCGACTTCGTCCATGTTGTGCAGCGTCGCGTTGCTGACCGTGACCCCACCGACGAAAACCGGTCGCAGACGCGCGACAGGGGTCACGGCGCCGGTACGCCCCACCTGAAATTCCACCCCTTCGACGACGGTCATTTCTTCCTGGGCCGGAAACTTGTGCGCGACTGCCCAGCGCGGCGCGCGCGACACGAACCCGAGTTGGGCCTGCGCCGCGATGTCGTCCACTTTGTAGACCACGCCGTCGATATCGTAGCCCAACGCGTCTCGCCGGGCGCCGATATCCCGGTAGTAGTCGAGACAACCCGTCACGCCTTCGACAACGCGCAGTTCCGGCGACACCGGCAAGCCCCACGCCTTAAGCCGCTGCATGCTTTCACTATGAGTCGGTGCGGGCGGACCCTCAGACATTTCGCCGAACCCGTAACAGAACGTGGCCAGGCCTCGTTCCGCCGTGATTCGAGAGTCCAGCTGCCGCACGGCACCCGCTGCCGCGTTGCGCGGATTGACGAAGGTTCGGGCGCCTTCGCTGCGCATCCGTTCGTTCAGTGCCTCAAAGCCGGCGCGCGGCAGAAAAACCTCCCCGCGAACCTCCAGAATCGACGGCCAGTCACGACCGCGCAGTTTCAGCGGCACGGAGCGGATGGTGCGTACGTTGGCGGTAACGTCCTCGCCCTGATAGCCGTCACCGCGGGTCGCGGCGCGCACGAACACGCCTTCCTGATAGCGCAGGCTGATCGCCAAGCCATCCAGTTTCGGCTCGGCGGCGTAGCGGATATCAGCGTCGGATTCGAGCCGCTCCCTGACGCGTCGATCGAAATCGGCCAACTCCTGTTCGCTGAACGCGTTGCCCAACGACAACATGGGTACGACGTGTTTGACCTCGTCGAATTGCGCCAACGGTGCGCCGCCGACCCGCTGCGTGGGCGAATCCGGTGTGCGTAGTTCGGGAAATTCCGCCTCGAGACTTTGCAGTTCGCGCAGCAGACGGTCGTATTCGCTATCCGGTATGGCCGGATCGTCCAGCACGTAATAGCGATAGTTATGTTCGTTGAGGAGTTCGCGAAGCTCGGCAGCACGCGTTTGCGCCTGCTTGAGTGCAATCACGCACGGCCCCGGGCCAGATGCAATTGCCTGCGGTGCTCCAGAATGCCGGCGCGGGTATGTTCGATCCACTGCTTGGTCAGCAGATTACGTTTTTCGTCGTGCAGCTCGCCACCGAGCATGACGGCCAGCCGTTCGCCGGTAAACAGCATATCGGAGTAGACGACCAACCCGTCGCGGGGGCCGGGGAGTTGCGCGAACAGCGTGAGGCCGGGAGAGCTGAATTCAGTCATGTCGTGGAACGGAAAGCTCCCCGGTTCCACCATGCTTGCCATGCTGAACAGCACGCGATTGGCGTGCTCGGCGTCGTGGCGGTGAAAAATATTCATGTCACCGGCCTTCAATTCGACTTCCTTCGCCGCGCGCACGATGGCTTCGCCGCTGAACTCCCCATGCTTGGCGATGATGCTGATCATGATGATTTTCTGCGGCATGTCGGCCGTCGGGACGGCACTATCGTCGTCCCGGCCAGCCGAGAAGCTGGGCACGGAATCGGGATCGAGCGCAACATCCAGATCCGCCAGCAGGGGCTCGTTATGCTCGGAGGCCACGGGTAAATCATCGAACGGCCTGCCCGCATCCGCTTCGAATCCGCCGTCGAGGGTAGGCTCACGCTGCTGCGCCGCGCGCTGCCGCTGCACCGCCACCCGTCCGTGCGAAGGGCGGGCGCGGCGCTTCTTGATCCGATCCCAGGCGTAGATACCCACCACCAGAAGTACGCCCAATATCAGTAGCACAATTCGAAGCTGGTCTGAGTCCATGTGACGTTTTTACTGCGCCTGTCGAAGAAAGTCTATACCGCAGCGAGTGCGGCGGCCTCTTCTACGTCCACCGTCACAAGTCGCGACACACCCGGTTCGTACATGGTGACGCCCGACAACTGATAGGCGATCTCCATGGTGATCTTATTATGGGTTATGAAGATGAACTGCACCGTGTCCGACATCTCCTTGACCATGGCGCAGAAGCGCCCCACGTTGGCGTCGTCCAGCGGCGCGTCGACCTCGTCCAGCATGCAAAAGGGCGCCGGGTTCAGGCGGAAGATGGCAAACACCAGGGCAACCGCCGACATGGCCTTCTCACCACCGGATAACAGGTGGATGCTGGAGTTACGTTTCCCTGGCGGGCGCGCCATGACGGTCACACCGGTATCCAGCAGGTCTTCACCGGTCAGTTCCAGGTAGGCGTGGCCTCCGCCGAACAGTTTCGGGAACAGCTCCTGCAGACCGTGATTGACCTTGTCGAAGGTTTCTTTGAATCGGGTGCGCGTTTCCCGGTCGATCTTGCGGATGGCGTTCTCCAACGTTTCCAGCGATTCGGTGATGTCGGCGTACTGTTTGTCCAGATACTCCATGCGCTCGCTCTGCTCCTTGAACTCGTCGATCGCCGCCAGATTGATCGGTCCCAGGCGCTGGATACGGTTGGCGATTTTTTCTTCCTTGTCGCGCCACGCGGCGACAGTGGCATCGTCCGGCAGGTCCGCAACCAGCGCGTCGCGCTCAAAGCCGGTCTCGGACAGCTGCTCCTCGACGGTGCGACGGCGGACCACGATCTCCTGACGGGCCATACGCAGTTCATCCATGCGGCTGCGTTCGTCCTGTACTTTCTGTTCCAGCCGGTGGCGCTGCTGTTCCAGCTCGCGCAGATCATGATCAATGCGCTCGAGCTTTTTACGCGCATCCGCCAACTCGGCCTCAGCCGCCACCCGGCTCTGCAACTTCGCCTCCAGATCCGCTTGTTGCGCCTGCAACGGCGCACCGCCTTCGGCCACGGAACTGGCCAGATCCTCGCAACGTTGCTCCAGCATCTCCAGCTGCGATTTGATCCGCCCCAGGCCGGAGCGCAGAGACTGTTCGGAGCTGCGCATGGATTCGACCCGCAGTGCGATCTCGTGCGCCGTATTGCGCGCCTGGGTGGCGGCCTGCCGGGCTTCGTCGAGTTCGCCGCGCAGCCGTTCGCGGCGCCCGATCAGGGTTTCCCGCTGCGACCCCAGGCTTTCCACATCGGCCAGCGCCTGGTGCAGACGATGTCTGGACGTGGTCATATCTTCGGCACCCTGCTGCAGCTGTTCGCGGATTTCGCCGGCGTCGTTGTCCAGCGCCGCGATGCGATGTTGAATCTGTTCGGCGCGCGCCTGCTTGCCGCTCAGCTGGGCGCGCACGTCGGCCAGTTCGCGGTTCGCCCGATCGAGCACCTGCTGCTGCTCATCGCGGCGCCGTTCGGCTGCGGCCAATTGAGCCTGCCCGGACTCGAGCTGCGCGACCAGTTCGTCGACCCGCGGTTCCAGAAACTGCAACCGCGCGATCAGATCGCGAATCTGTTCTTCGCGTTGCAACACCCCGCTGCCGGCCTCTTCACCGCGACGTACACGCAACCAGCCGGATCCCAGCCACACCCCTTCCGGAGTCACCAGGGAGTCACCGTCGGGCAGCGACTTCCGCCGGACCAGGGCATCCGGCAGATCAGGTGCCAGGTGGACGGTGTTTAACAACGCGCTCAGCGGCGCCGGCCCGCGCACCACTTCAGCCAGGGTACCGCCGCGCGGCGCGCGCGCGCCGCCGCTGTGTTCGAAC
>CBDUNM010000224.1:0-5962 GCA_965368585.1 uncultured Chromatiales bacterium
ACTCTACAAGGGATGACTACCTTTGGATAGAACGGTGCTGGTGAAACGCTTACGCTACGCTGTCCCGTCGCAATACGACTGTCTCGCCTGCCACGAAGGTGCGGCTGTTCCGGTGCTGGGGTTCAGCGCGCTACAGCTTTCGCCTGACCGTGATCCGAAAGCGCTGCACAGCGAGCCTCTTGAAACCGGCGACATCGACCTCTCTGCCCTGGTGGAACGGGTCCTGCTGCGCAACTTGCCACCGGCGCTGATCGACCGGCCACCGCGTATCGACGCCGAATCCGAAGACCAACGTGCGGCGCTCGGCTACCTGCACGGCAACTGCGGTCACTGCCACAACGACCCAGGCGAATCCGGCGCCGGAGTACCGGTAGACCTGCAGCTGGCTCAGTACGTGACGCGGCCTGACAGCGCCCGAGCGGTATTGCGCTCGCTGGTTAGTGCAACCAGCCGATACCAACCGGCCGGTAGCAATGGCATGACGAACGCGGCAGCGCTTCTGACCCGGATGCGCTCGCGTGACCCGCGCGTGCAGATGCCACCCCTTGGCACCCGGGTTGCGGACGAAAAAGCCATGTCACTGATCGAACGCTGGATCGCCCACTGGCAGACGCGCGACCCAGTTCGCACACAGATCGAGCGCCTGGGTGCGGAGGGATTGATCGACCTGCCCACACTGCTCGCGATGCAGCGACGCGTTCATGGTTGAATCCACGGCACGGTGGCATTTGCCCAGGCGAATCCCGGGCTCCCGGCGCATGCCTTGACCGACTTCGCATACGTCTGACCGAGAATTCGAGAAGATCGCTATGACCCGAATGACCGCAGAACAGGCCCGCGCCGATCGTTCGACTGACCGGACCGGATGCGCCGGTCGCGTCATCCTGCGCGCCGGAATCGGCTGCGGTTCCACAGCCGGAGGCGGTCGGTCGTGTATGCCGAGCTTGACTTGGTAAACGGCGTGTATAGAGCCCGCAATCTGCCGAGCGTCGTATCCACCCGGCCAGTGGTGAATGTTTTCGGCGCACCGAGTCTCGGTGCGGAACCCGTCATCGGGTCGACCCTCATCATAGATTGAGCGCATCAACGTCCGGGCGCGTCGACCAGTTTCAGCGTGCGCCTCACGTCGAGGCGAAAGCGCCCGCGCCCGGTCTTCTCGATCGCGATGAAGGGACAACGCTCGGCGAGCCGCCGCTGCAGCAGGATCAGGCGCGCCTCGAGATTGTCGGTGATATCCGGCAGCTTGAGCGAAGCGTCTACCCGGAGTTCCCTGTTCGTGAAATCGGTGCGGCCAGCCAAAGCGTGCTCACGCAGCAGTTTCCAGGCAATCGCGCCGGCAACCCCCTTGATGAGGTACTCGTTGTCGACAAAGACACTGTGATCGACCGAGAAATGCTTGACCACCGCCTGCGCACCTGAGGTCACTGGCCGGGGCGGCGGAGCGGCGCCCGATTCGCCGGGCCGATCGGCGGACAGCGACAACAGTTCGATCGACAGCGCGAGTTGACCCGCAAGCACGACCAGGGCGTCTTCTTCTTCGTAGCCGAAACGCTGCTCCTGCGGACTCTCCACGTAAAGTACGCCCAGCAGGCGACGGCCCAGCGCGAGGGGAACCGCCAATTGGCTGCCGGCGTCCGCGAGCCCCGGAAACGGGATCTCGGATTCGAGCACAATCCCGTCGTCGTTCTTCGCGAAATTCTGCCGGGTCGCCTGACCATAGCGGTATTCGTGGACCGCATATCCGATGCGTATGGGCGTGAACTCGCGTGCCGCGACACCGACGATACCCTCCCCCATCGCGATCTCCGAGCCTATACCCGAGTGGGTGTAACCCCGGCTCGCGACCGTGTAGAGACACCTGCGGTCCGGATCGAACACGAGCAACATCGAATGCCGGATATCACAGTACTGTTCCAGCCCCTCCAGGGCGGGATAGAGCAGCCGGGCGAGATCGGTGGTTTCGGCGAGACCGGCGAGACAGGAGCGCAGGCCGGACAACAGATCGACCCGCGGCGAAAACTGTGAAGGCACGTTGCCCGGAACCACCTCAATGTGTTGCACCCGGTAGATATCGGAACCGAGCAGCTTGAACACCTTGCTCATGCCGGTATGAGACGCAATCGCGGAAAGCCTGGCTTTCATGGTCTCGAACAGCGGGCCCTCGGTCTCGGTGCGCAGATACTCGAGATGGAGCCGGTAGTGGGCGGCGGTTTCGGGATCGACCACCTGGACGGTGGCGCGCGCGTTGTGCAGCACGTTTTCCCGCGTCTTGTTAAAAAACTGATAGGTCAGTGCCACGTGGTTTTCGTCGACATAATGCACTTGGGAGAGGTAGGTGACGTTGGGCGTGCCGTCCGCTGCGCAGGTCGCGATCGCGGACGGTACCGCGCCTTCGAAACAACGTCGCAGCGTGCCGAGCCCGGGTGTCATGGCCTGGGTTCCAGGCGTTTCCCGGCAGATGGCCCGGGAGTCTGCTCAAATACCGCTTCCGGCGTGAACGCCAGGGCGATCGTCTCTTCCTCAACCGGCGCCGTGATGGCGCGGGTAAAGTAGTCGGCGTATCCGAGCGCACGGATCTCCGTACCGAAGGCCTCGCCATAGGCTCGCACGAGTTCCTGGTCACCCTGGGTCAACGACCGAACCTCGGCATTTGTTCCCTTGAGTTGAAGGGTTTCGTGGGTTTTCGGCCGCGTGAATACCACGGCGATCGGTGCACCGGCGCCTAGATCACGCAACAGCGCCCTGGATCGCAGAACCGAAACGAATACGGTGACCTGGCGCAGGTCGCCGGATACACGGCATCCGAAACCGCGCGCGACGGAAGGCGTGAGCGCAGGGTCATGCGATGCCACGTTGATCGCAACCGGCCCGCTCAGGAATATGGCCTGCTTCGCATCGAGAAGTGGTGCACCGGCTTCTGCTTCCGTCATCGGCCATACCTCGCGGACAGGGGGCGGGAAATTTGCAGCTGACACGCTCAATTCTAGTCCACCTCCGGCGGAAATCACGCCACGACAACTTTTCCCCAACGGGAAATCGGCCCGGACAATTTAGCGAAAAACTAGCATGCCGTGAGCCAACTTTTAGCAACGGCAGGGCTCGCACTTCGATAGTCTCTTTCTTCAAGGAATTACCCCGTCAAGGAGCCATGCAATGAAACCGCTAACCCTATCTTCCTCGATACCGTGGTCTATTCTCTCACTGGTGCTTGCCGCCCAGCCAGTCTGGGCCGATGCTGACAAGGTCGCCCGCGGCAAATACCTGGTTACCATCGCCGTGTGCAACGACTGCCATACCCCACTCAAGTCCGGGCCGGACGGCGACGGGCCGGACATGGAGCGGATGCTGTCCGGCCACCCGCAGAATCTGCCCGTTACCCACCTTGCCGTGTCGGCAGACAGTCCCTGGCCGGTAGCCATGTCTGCAACGAATACGGCGTGGTCGGGGCCCTGGGGCGTCAGCTTCACCGCGAACCTGACCCCGGACCCGGAGACTGGCATCGGCCGCTGGACTCTGCGCAACTTCAAGGACACCTTGCGCAGCGGCCGCCACCTGGGTCGCGGCCGCGCATCCTGCCGCCGATGCCGATCGCAATGTACAAGCACTTCTCGGACGAGGACCTGGAGGCGATTTTCAGCTACCTTCAGAGTATCCCCGCGATCAGCAACCGGGTGCCCGAGCCGTTGCCGCCGACCGTCCCGGCCGTCGCCGGCAAGCCGTGAGATGCGGAGGCGTGACCGGATGAAATCGACGCCGCCCGCAACCCATGTGCCTGCGGGCGGCCAGGGCCGAACGGACCCTTCCGCTGGCGCCGTGACGCTCGCACGGCGCTTCCTAGAGCGGGTGTGGGGACCGGGGCATGACCTGGACGCGATCGATGACCATCGATGACCTGATGACCGAGGACTACCGGATCCGCAGCGGCGGCAAACTTGTTTCGGGACGCGCCGCATTGCGCACGCGGGTGCATCAATTCCAGTCGGTTTACGGCGACGCCCGGACCGAGATCCAGGAAATCTTCGCCGATGCTGCGGGGCAAAGGGTCGTCGCGCGCTGGGCGAATACTGGCGTAAATCGTGGGGTCTTCGGGCTGCCACCAGACGGGCGGGCGGTCTCATTCACCGGTATCGCGAGCTGGCGTGTGTCGGGCGGGCGCCTCGCGGAGTGTTGGGTGGAGCGTGCCGGCCTCGAAGCGTACTTAACCCTGACCGGTGGTGATCGGCGGACGCAAGCCGAAGGCAGGCGCCCGGACGACGGTGTCGGCAGCCCATGACAGCTGGCAGCCTCCACCGTCTGTCCGCCTTCACGCTCGACCCGAACGGAGGCAACCCGGCCGGCGTCTGGGTCGGTGAGGTACTTCCCACCCCACCGCAGATGCAGCGCCTGGCCGCGGAGGTCGGTTACTCGGAGACCGCCTTCATCGCTCCAACCACCGGTTTCGGCCGCACAGTCCGGTATTTCAGCCCGGAAGCCGAAGTGTCGTTCTGCGGCCATGCAACCATCGCCGCCGGGGTGCTGCTGGGTGAGGCTGGCGGACCGGGGACCTACCGGCTGGCAAGCACGGTCGGCGAGGTTCCTGTCGATGTCCATCGGCGGGAAGGACGGTGGGAGGCATCTCTGACATCGGTTGAACCCAAGCACCAGCCCGCCGACGCAAACTTGGTAAGAGACGCGCTTGCCGCCCTGCGCTGGGACGAGAACGACCTCAGCGCGGCCATGGCGCCAGCACGCGCCTACGCCGGCGCATGGCACCTCGTTCTGGCTATCAATTCACGCAGCCGGCTGGCGGATCTGGACTACGATTTCAATGTGCTCAAGACGCTGATGCTGAACGACGGACTGACCACATTGCAGCTCGTCTGGCAGGAGCGCCAGGATCTGTTTCACTCGCGGAACCCCTTTCCGGTTGGCGGTGTGGCGGAAGACCCGGCCACAGGCGCGGCGGCCGCCGCCCTGGGCGGTTATCTTCGCGACGCCGGGCTGGTTGCGTTACCCGCGACGATCGTCGTCCGCCAGGGCGAGGACATGGGGCGACCGAGCAAGATCGTGGTCGATATACCGCCCGTTGGCGGCATTATCGTGACGGGCACGGCGGTTGCGATTGAGAGGTGAAGTATCCACTTCAAAGGACGCATCAACATCAACACCGGCGGTGGGATGTAGCTACCGGAAGCCAACCGATTCCAGAGCTTGTACAGATTGTCTGCTCGGTCTTGCTCAAAATCCTCCAATGATTGTCTGTCAACACCAGCCGCACCGCGGTTCTCCCTGACCCGCAGGTACGCCTCCCAAACGGCACGCTCGAAAATACCAACCGGCTTCGTCTCACCCATGGATTCCTCCCCATGCGGGTTGACCCACACCTGGGACTGAATGATGCAACCCGGGGTTTCGCCGAGGAGCTCCTCGGCCTGATCCAGTGTCAGCAATAAGGTAGCGTCCGGGCGTTGAGACGTGATTGCGAGATCGCGAAATACACCGGAAAGCTCCCGCCCATCCACGGGGTGGCCCGAGCCGCCGATTCAATCTGTTCTCGGATGACGCGGTGGTCTGGCGAATGGTCCGCTCGCGCGTAGGCCTCGGCCAGGACCAACGCAAGTTCCCCACACCGTTGGAGCGCGCTCGAAAGGCCGATAGAGGTAGCCGGCTATCACGCTCCCTCAGACGAGGGATCACCCCGGCCCTGACGAGCGAAGACTTGCCACTGCCGGAGGTGCCGAGCAACAAGATCAGTCGCTCCGCCGCGGGCCCCGGGGGTGCAAAACATTAATATAATTAATTTACAAGGCTATGAGAGGATGGAATCTTCCCAATGACTATGGGGTCTTCGATACTGGCGATGATCCGGACCGCTCCGCCGCAGGCCTGACAGGTTCATCGGTTACTTCCCTGTACCCGACCGCTTCACGGCAGCCTTCGGCTGTGCAAATCGGCTGTCCTGCCGATTTGTCAATGTCGATGT
>CBDUNM010000225.1:0-5923 GCA_965368585.1 uncultured Chromatiales bacterium
GATGCGCTGACGGATCGACCGTTCAAGCCCTGCGCCGGGCTGGACGCGGCGTCGGTCGGTTGGGAGTCGCCGTTGGGGCCCGATGCCGAACTGCTGGTACACGCCGCGGGCGGTTGTCTCATGGTGTGCGCGCGACGCGAAGAACGTGTTCTGCCGGCGGCGGTGATTCGTGAAGAGGTAGATGAACGCGTGCGGCAGATCGAGGAGGCCGAGGTCCGGTCGGTGCGGCGCAAAGAGCGCCAGCGACTCAAGGACGAGATCGTCGTCGATCTATTGCCGCGCGCCTTCACCCGGTCGACGCGTTTGTACGCCTATATCGATGCGGCCGACGGCTGGGTGGTCCTGGACACCTCGTCCGCGAAACGCGCCGAAGCACTGCTGGCCCTGTTGCGCGAGTCGATTGGCACCTTCCCGGCGAAGCCGTTGCAGGTGGAAAAGTCTCCGGCCGCCGTCATGACCGACTGGTTGCGGCGAGGCGCACCGGCCGATTTCGAGCTGCAGGACGAGTGCGAGTTGCGCGAGCCTCTGGAGAACGGCGGCATCGTACGTTGCCGCCGGCAGGCGTTGGACGGTCACGAGGTGGAAACGCACCTGGAGGCCGGAAAACAGGCCGTGCGTCTGGCCACGGCATGGCACGAGCGTTTGAGTTGCCTGTTGTGCGACGACCTCGTTATCCGCCGGTTGCGGTTTCTAGATCTGGTTCAGGAGGAGGCCGCGGTCGTCGACACGGAAGATGCCGCCGCGCGGTTTGACGCGGATTTCGCTTTGATGTCGATGGAGTTGCGGCGCTTTCTGCCTCGCCTGGTCGAAGTCTTCGGCGGTCTGGCCCAGGGTTGATGCCGGGTTGGCGGCGGTACGCTGGTGCCGCGGTACACGCTCGTCGTTGAACGCTTATTTGAATACCTTGATCAGACCGCTGTCGGCGACGTGTACCAGCGCCAGGCAGCTTTTCGTGCTGCTGGAATATTTGGTCAGATCACCCACATGGCATTTTTCCGCGCTGTGCACTTGGAGCTGGACGATGTCCTCGCACGCAATGCCCCTGAACAACACCTCCTGATACTGACTGTCGGTGGGTTTGATAAAGGAAAAGCCGCGCGTCACTGTTTCGTAGGCAACCGGCCCTTGCTTATACGCGGTGAAGCGCAGCACCAGCGAGCGTATGGGCGAGGACAACTCGTTTTGCAGCCGCAAACCGATCCGGCAGCCGGTCGGGAGCGGTTCGACACGTTCAATCACCAGTTGGGCCTGGCTGGTTTCCCTGTCTTTCTGCGCGATTGCCGTCCAGGTTCCGTCGTCGTTCAGCATCACACGTGAACCGTCGTTGGTGACGGCCTCCTGGGCGCTCCATACCGCCGTACTCAACGTGATCGCCAGAAAAATCAGCATTTTTCGTAACATGGATTGTCTCGCCACAGGTCGAAGTTTCCGAATCGTCCTACACTTTGCATTGAATTTGAAGGGGAACCGGGTGTGTGCGAAACAGATTCGCCCTCGTTCCGGTCGCTACCAGGTTGTCCCGAAGTCAAAAGGTACGGTAACAGCAGCGGTGGAGAAGGCAAAATGAAGGTCAAACTGGGCTTGGCGATGGTGTGTCTCCTGGCGGCCGGCGGAGCGCTTGCGGCTGATCGGGTGCTCCTTACCGAGGGGCATTACTTGATGGGTTGTTCGACCGGCGATCCGGATTGCGCAGATGACGAGGCGCTCGCCGGGGGGCTTCCGGTTGTCGTGCCCGCGTTTCTGATCGACCGTTACGAGGTCACCGTGCAGCAGTATCGCCAGTGCGTCGCGGCCGGTGCATGCAGCGCGCCCCTGACCAGTGAGCGCAACCGGTATTGCAACTACGGACACCCGGAACGCGGCGAGCATCCGGTCAACTGCGTCGATTGGCAGCAGGCGGTCGATTATTGTGGCTGGGCTGGAGGGCGACTGCCACGCGAGGCCGAATGGGAGCGCGCAGCGCGTGCCGGTTCGCAAACCCGCTACCCCTGGGGCGACCAAGCCAGCTGCGAACACGCCGTGCTCGACGAAATCAGCCCGGCGCTCTCGGCGCAGGAACCCGACGGTTGCGGCACCGATTCCACCTGGCCGGTGGGCAGCCGGCCGTCCAACGCGCTGGGGCTGTTCGACATGCACGGTAACGCGGGAGAATGGATGGCGAACTGGTACGCGCCACGGGCCATCACGCAGCTGTACGCGGCCGGCGATCTCGATGGCCCCCCATCGGGTCGGCAACGCGTGGTGCGCGGCGGCTCCTGGGACGAAAACCGCCCCAACCTGCGCAGCTCGTTCCGTAACGTCAAGCCGCCGGAACAGGGTGACGCGATCTACGGTTCGATCGGATTTCGCTGCGCCGCCGATTTGGTAGCCGCTGACCCGGTGCAGTAACCGTACAATACGCGTAACACTTTGTGGACACATTTGTGTCACACTAGGCGCCCGATTCCCGAATCAGCGGCGACGGTGAAAAGATTTTACAATGCTAGCACCTCAAAACCCGGGGTTTCTGTTACCCCCTAATTTCAGCGTAAAACGGCTGACCAGCCGGCTCGATGGTGAGTTTCCACTCCTCCTCGAAGAGGAAAAACTTGTCGATCGCGTCTATCTCGACACCTTCGACTGGCGACTGCATCTAGGCGGTGTCGCGCTGGTGGAAAAGCGCATGGGCAACGAACGCGCGCTGATGCTGCGCGATCATGCCGATACCCTGACCCTGGCCAGCGTGCGCAGTCAGCGGACGCCGGTCCGGCCGGACGATATTCCGGACGGTGAACTACGCGAACGCGTGGCGGAACTGGTTGCGATGCGGGTACTGTTGCCCCTGGTAAAGGCGACCAGCCGAGCGCGCGTCATTCGCATCCTGAACGAGGATGAGAAGACGGTGGTGCGGCTACGCGTGGAGGAAGTCAGCTGCGATATTGACGGCACGGCGGAGCCGCGCCAGCTGCTGCCGCGCGTTCGTGTGGTTCCGGTTCGCGGTTACGATAGCGATCTGGAGCGAGTCATGCGGTTCTTGAGTGACGTGCTGGAGCTGCCCACGGCGCCGCGGGGGCTGATCGACGAGGCACTGGTCGCGGTGGGCCGCGAACCGGGCGACTATACGTCCAAATTCAACGTGCAGCTGAGTCCAAACGAGCGCTCCGATGCCGCCGCCCGCAAGATTTTCCTGAGTCTCCTGGACACCCTGGAGCGCAATGTAGAGGGCACCAAGGCGGATCTGGATTCGGAATTCCTGCACGACCTGCGGGTTGCCACCCGGCGTACCCGCTCGGCGCTGACACAGATAAAGGGTGTTTTACCCAATGACGTCCTGGAGGATTTCAAGCAGCGCTTTGGCTGGCTGGGGCAGGTCACCGGACCCACCCGCGATCTGGACGTTTTTCTGCTTGAATTTCCGCGTTACCGTTATTCTCTGCCGTCGAGCCTGCGCGGCAATTTGCAGCCTTTTCACGACTTTCTGGAGACCCATCAGCGTCAGGAGCAAAGGGCGCTGCGGCGCAAGCTCAATGCGCCGCATTTTCGCAAGTTGATCAGAGACTGGCGCGAGTATCTGGAGTCCGATCTGCCTTCCGCGCCCGAGGCGCCCAACGCGCTGCGGCGGGTCGAGGACCTGGCCCGGGAGCGAATCTGGAAAATGTTTCGTCGAGTTTCGAAAGAGGGCCGCGCCATCGATGCGACGACGCCCAATGAAGCGTTGCACGAATTGCGTAAGAGCTGTAAGAAGCTGCGTTATCTCATCGAGTTCTTTTCCAGTCTCTTCCCGGACGAAGCGACCAAGCCGTTGATCAAGGCGCTCAAAGGCCTGCTGGACAATCTCGGCGAGTTCCAGGACCTGGAGGTGCAGGCCCATAAACTCCAGCACTTCGCCGAGTTGATGCAGAACGAGGGCGATGTGCCCTTGCCGACCTTATTGACCATGGGTGCTTTAGTGGGTGATCTGCTGCGTCACCAGGAAGCGGCGCGCGCGCAGTTCGAAAAGCGCTTCGAAGCCTTTGATGCTAAGGAAAACCGGCAGGCGTATCGTGACCTGTTCAAGCCGGAATCACGGCAAGCCGCGGCCTAGGGAAAATGCCATCAGTGCCGCGTGCGAGCGGCTTTACGACGACGATTATCGATGACGAAAGGTAAGAATTGAACATACTCGGCGTATACAACATCAAAGGCGGTGTCGGTAAAACCGCGACTGCGGTCAATCTTGCCTATCTTGCGGCCGTCGAAGGGCTGCGCACCCTGATCTGGGACCTGGATCCGCAGGCGGCCTCCACCTTCTATTTGCGTGTCAAGCCCAAGGTCAAGGGCAGTAAGAAACTGCTCCGGGGCAAGACGGACGCCGACGACGCGATCAAGGGTACGGATTTCACCAACCTGGATTTGCTGCCGTCCGATTTTTCGTATCGCAATATGGACCTGTTGCTGGACGAAGCGAAAAAACCGACGCACCGCATGCGCGAGATGCTGGCGCCGCTGGAGGAGGAGTACGACCTGGTCATTCTCGATTGTCCCCCCAGCATTTCGGTGGTTTCCGAGAACGTGTTCAGCGCGTCGCACACCTTGCTGGTACCGACCATACCGACCACGTTGTCGATTCGTACACTGGAACAATTGCTGGACTTTCTGGAGGGCAACGACTTCTCGACGCCCGTGTGTGCCTTCTACTCGATGGCCGACCGGCGCAAGCGCATGCACCAGGAAGTGACCGGCGGCGCCCGTGATCCCCGGGCGCAGGTTTTGCGAACCGATATCCCCTACCTCAGCGACGTGGAAAAGATGGGTTCGGAACGCGCGCCCGTACCGGCGTTCGCACCCCGTTCCCAGGCAACTCAGGCGTACGAAGCACTGTGGCGGGAGGTCAAAGCGGTGTTGCAGGAACAGACCGGCCGGCGCCTGGAGCCCCGACCGGCCTGGGTGGAGTTTATGGACTGACGGAGCGGTTGTTCAGCGCCGGTTCAGTTCGACGCGGCGATTCTGTGCCTTGCCTGCCTCGGTGTCATTGGTCGTGACCGGTTGTTCTTCGCCGTAACCCCTGGCAGTGAGGTTCTCCGGGTTCACCCCTTGGCCTGTCAGATACCTCATGACCGTTTCGGCGCGTAGCTGTGACAGTTGTTTGTTGTCGGCGTCGTCGCCATCGCTATCGGTGTGTCCCGTCACCTCGGCCTTGATCTCCGGATGGGCGAGCAGGGTGGCGCTGACCCGGTCCAGGATGTCTGTGGAATCGGGGGTCAAGAGATAGGCATCGGTTTCGAAATTCACGCCGCGCAGCACGATGGGCACGTCTTTCGCGCACCCGAACGGATCGACGGCCGTGCCCGCCGACGTGTTTGCGCACAGGTCGGCGGAGTCCTGGACGCCGTCGGCATCACCGTCGGACCCCCTGGCGACCGGCGTTGGCTCGGGTGCCGCTGCTGCAGGTGCCGGCACCGGCTTGGCAGGGGGTGGCGGGGCGGGAACAGGCGCTTCGACGACGGGCGGCATCCAGGCCCACGGGTTGCGGTATCCCCAGTCGTTGCCAGGCCTGCTCCAGCCGGGGGCGCCCCAAGAGGGAGCACCCCAACCAGGATAGCCCGGGGTTCGGCCGAAGTGGGGGGGCATGGCACCGTAGTGCATGGCACCGTAGCGATCGCGGTCTGCCCAGCCCGGCCTGGCGGGCCGTTGCATATCCGGCCAGTCGCGACTCGGGCGCTCGCGGCGGTCACTCACCCATGCGGGCGGTTCAGGTCGGTGCGAATCCGGACGCACGGTATTCCTGGGAGGCGTGGTCGGACGCTGCAATCCGGGTGTGTTCGGATTTTGTGTTGCAGGCCGTTGCGGCATCGATCGCGCGCGGCGCTCGGTGATCCACTCGGGCCGGGGCGGACGAGCAGGTCTGCGCTCGCCGCCGGTGCGGTCCGCCGCCCAGTCGGGCGCTTGCGGGCGCTGGGGCCTG
>CBDUNM010000226.1:0-5906 GCA_965368585.1 uncultured Chromatiales bacterium
AAAGCTTTCCAGTACCTCGGCGACGCCCGCGCGAATACTCTCCGGCGAGGCGTAAAACCGGCAGGGGTCCAGGTTCCCCTGTAATGCCACCTTGCCGCCCACGCGGGCCCGTGCGTCGGAAAGATCGGTGGTCCAATCCACGCCCAAGGCATCGCAACCCGTGTCGGCCATTGCCTCCAACCACTGGCCGCCGCCTTTGGTGAATAAAACTACCGGCACCCTCCTACCCTCGTTTTCGCGCGTCAACTCCGCAACGATGCGTTCCATGTAGGCGAGCGAGAACTCCCGGTAGGCCGCCGGCGACAGTGCGCCGCCCCAGGTATCGAAAATCATGACGGCCTGGGCGCCCGCCGCGATCTGCGCATTGAGATAGGCGGTTACCGACAACGCCAGTTTTTCCAGCAAACGGTGCATGAGGCGGGGGTCATCGAACATCAGCCCCTTGGAGCGCGCAAAGTTCTTGGCGCTGGCACCCTCCACCATGTAGGTCGCCAGAGTCCAGGGACTGCCGGAAAAACCGATCAACGGCACCCGGCCGCCGAGTTCGCGGCGAATGGTCCGCACCGCATCCATGACGTATTTCAAATCCTGCTCCGGATCCGGAATCGGCAGTGCGCCAATGGCCGCGGCGTCGCGGACCGGACGCTCGAAGATCGGACCCTCTCCTTCGGCGAAGTACAAGCCCAGACCCATCGCATCCGGGATGGTCAGGATATCCGAAAACAGAATCGCCGCATCAAGGGGAAAACGCTCCAGGGGTTGCAAGGTCACCTCGCAAGCCAATTCGGCGTTGCGGCAAAGATCCATAAAACTACCCGCTTTGGCCCGCGTCGCCCGGTATTCTGGCAGGTAGCGCCCCGCCTGGCGCATCATCCATACCGGGGTTACGTCGACGGGTTGCCGCAATAGCGCCTGCAACAGGCGGTCGTTTCTCAAGCTGGTCACATGTCGATCCTGGGTAGCTGTGATGTCATGGGCCGCGGGTTTGACCCCGCCGTATTCACGCTCCGAGACGGAGCGGCAGACCCGGCCCCTATTGAGCGCCCGGTGCCTTGCCCGTCAACGCGGTAAAGCAGAATCGCCCATCAAATACTCGTCCACCGCACGGGCGCATTGACGCCCTTCACGAATCGCCCACACGACCAGCGATTGTCCGCGTCGCATGTCGCCAGCGGCGAATAAGCCATCGATCGACGTTTTGTAAGCGTCCGCGCCGTCGGTAACGCCCCGCACGTTGCCGCGCGGATCGAGCGCCACCCCCAATTCGTTCAGCATACCTTCGTGAACCGGGTGAACGAACCCCATGGCCAGCAACACCAGGTCAGCCTTGAGTTCAAACTCTGAATCCTCGACTTCGGCCATGGTCCAGCGCCCGTCGGCGTCTTTGGTCCACTGCACCAGGACGCACTTGAGGGCTTTGATGTGACCGCTCCCGTTGTCGATCAGCGCTTTGGTCGCAACGTTCCACAGACGTTCGCAGCCCTCTTCCTGAGAAGTTGAGGTACGCAACTTATTCGGCCAAAGCGGCCACGTGGTCCCCTTGTCCTCTTTCTCAGGCGGCTTGTCGAGGATTTCGATCTGTGTCACCGACGCAGCGCCGTGGCGATTCGACGTGCCTATGCAATCCGAACCGGTATCGCCGCCGCCTATGACGATGACGTGCTTGTCTTTGGCGGAAATCAACTGGTCCGCGGCGCCGGTGACGCCTTGCACCGCTTTCGAGTTGCGCGTGAGAAAGTCCATCGCGAAGTACGTACCGGTCAACTCCCGCCCCGGAACCGGCAAGTCGCGCGGCTTTTCCGAGCCGCCTGTCAATACGAGGGCGTCGTAACTCTCCAGCAGTTTCTTGGCCGGTATGTCCACTCCGACGAGCGTGTTGGCGTGAAACTCCACGCCCTCTGCCCGCATCTGCGCGATGCGCTTGTCAATGATGGATTTATTTAACTTGAAATCCGGTATTCCATAGCGCAGTAATCCGCCGATCCGATCGTGCTTTTCGTAAACGACGACTGCATGACCCGCGCGCGCGAGTTGTTGCGCACACGCCAGACCCGACGGGCCGGAACCGACGACGGCCACACGCTTGCCCGATTTATGGCGGGCGATCTGCGGTTTGACCCAGCCCTTCTCCCAAGCCTTATCGGCGATGGCGCATTCGATCGTCTTGATGGTCACCGGTTCATCATCAAGATTCAGTGTACATGACTCCTGACAGGGCGCAGGACAGATACGGCCGGTCACTTCCGGGAAGTTGTTGGTGCTGTGCAACACCCTGATCGCCTCTTCCCAGTCACCGCGATAGACCAGATCATTCCAGTCGGGAATGATGTTGTTGACCGGGCAACCTTCATGGCAGAAAGGGATGCCGCAATCCATGCACCGCGCGCCTTGCAGAGACAACTGCTCGTCCGTCAGAGGTATCACGAACTCCTTGAAGTGAGTGATACGGTCACCCACTGGCGCATAGGTGCGATCCTGACGTTCGTACTCTTTAAATCCTGTCGGCTTACCCATCTCGGAACACTCTCTATAAAACTGCACCTGGCAACACAGACCGGCGAGACATCAAAGTCGCGCCGGCCTGCGATTGACAACTCTAGGTTCAAGCCGCCGTCAGGCAGCCGTTTTTTCCGCTCGCTGCTGCGCCTGCATTTCGAGCAGCGCGCGCCGGTAATCCACCGGCATGACCTTCTTGAACCGAGCCAAGTAAGTGTCCCAGTCGTCGAGAATGCTTCGCGCAACGGCGGAATTGGTGTAGCGCAGGTGCCGCTCGATCAACTGCTTCAGCCGAATGGAGTCGAAGCGGGTCATGTCGTGCAACACGTCGACTTTGCCATGCGTTTCCAAATCGCCACCTTGGTGGTCCAGGCGCTCCAAGGCATCGTCCTCGGCCGAAATCGGCTCGAGTTCGACCATTGCCAAGTTGCAATGCTGCTCGAAATCGCCCGCCTCATCAAGCACATAGGCTATGCCGCCCGACATGCCGGCCGCAAAGTTACGTCCAGTTGGGCCCAGGCAGACCACGACACCGCCGGTCATATACTCGCAGCCATGATCGCCAACGCCTTCCACCACCGCCGTGGCGCCGGAATTGCGTACCGCAAAACGCTCGCCCGCGACGCCACGGAAGTAGCACTCACCGCCGATCGCGCCGTACAACACGGTGTTGCCTACGATAATGTTATCCTCGGCTCGTTCGATACCCGAATTATCCGGTGGATAGATAATCAGCTTGCCGCCCGACAAACCTTTGCCAACGTAGTCGTTACCCTCGCCCACCAATTCGATGGTCACGCCCTTCGCCACCCAGGCGCCGAAGGACTGCCCCGCCGTGCCCCTGGCTTTGATGTATATCGTGTCATCCGGCAGACCGGCGTGACCATACTTTTCGGCCACCCGCCCCGACAACATGGTGCCAAAGGTGCGATTATAGTTTCTGACACCCATGGCGATTTCGACCCGATCTCCGCTTTTCAACGCGGGTTCAGCCTGGCGGATCAACTCATGATCGATCGCCTTGTCCAGACCATGGTCCTGAGTTTCCCGGTTGAAGCAAACATCGTCACCGACCGGCACCGCCTTTTTCAGGAGTCGTGAATAGTCCAGCCCCTTGGCCTTCCAGTGCGTGATGGCCTGGCGCATATCGAGGCGGTCGGACTGACCGATCATTTCCTCGAACTTGCGAAAGCCCAGCCGGGACATCAATTGGCGGATCTCCTCGGCAACGAAGAAAAAGAAGTTGACAACGTGCTCAGGCTTGCCGACAAAGCGCTTCCGCAGCTCGGGGTCCTGGGTCGCGACACCGACAGGGCACGTGTTCAGATGGCATTTACGCATCATGATGCAGCCCTCCGCAATCAAGGGCGCGGTGGCAAAACCGAACTCGTCCGCACCGAGCAGGGCGCCCACGACTACGTCGCGACCGGTGCGTAATCCGCCATCGACCTGTACCGCAATGCGGCTGCGCAAACGGTTCATTACCAGCGTTTGATGAGTTTCGGCCAAACCGATTTCCCAGGGCGATCCGGCGTGTTTGATAGAGGTCAGCGGCGAAGCGCCGGTACCCCCGTCGTAGCCGGCGATCGTCACATGATCGGCATGCGCCTTCGATACCCCCGCGGCGACCGTGCCGACACCGACCTCGGACACCAGCTTGACCGAAATACGCGCCTTGGGATTCGCGTTTTTAAGGTCGTGGATCAACTGCGCGAGATCCTCGATAGAATAGATATCGTGGTGCGGCGGCGGCGAGATCAAGCCCACGCCCGGTGTGGAGTGGCGCACCCGGGCGATTTGGGCGTTGACCTTGTGCCCGGGCAGCTGTCCGCCTTCGCCCGGCTTGGCGCCCTGCGCCATCTTAATCTGAATGTCGTCGGCATTGACAAGGTACTCGGTGGTCACGCCAAACCGGCCTGAGGCGACCTGCTTGATCGCCGAACGCTCCGGATTTGCGCTGCCGTTGGGCAACGCGTTGAAGCGCGCCGCCTCCTCACCGCCTTCGCCCGTATTCGATTTGCCGCCAATCGCGTTCATTGCCTTGGCCAGCGTGGAGTGTGCCTCGTATGAGATGCTGCCAAAGGACATCGCGCCGGTGGCGAATCGTTTGACGATTTCCTTGGCCGGCTCCACTTCATCGAGCGGCACCGCGTCGTTTGCCCAGCGAAACTCCATTAATCCGCGTAGCGTCAACAGACGTTCGTTCTGCGTATTGACGCGTTCCGAAAACTCGGCGAAGGTCTGCGCATTGTGGGTGCGCACCGAGTGTTGCAACTTCTGTATGGTTTCCGGGGTCCAGATATGGGCTTCGCCACGCAGGCGGAAGGCGTACTCACCACCCACGTCCAGGTGGCGCCGGTAGATCTCATCTTCACCGTAGGCATTGCGGTGCCAGCGAACCGCCTCTTCGGCGACTTCCGGCAATCCGATTCCCTCTATCGTGGTCGGCGTGCCCGAAAAATACTTATCGATAAACTGATCGCTCAAGCCAACCGCGTCAAATATCTGCGCGCCGCAATACGACTGGTAGGTTGAAATGCCCATCTTGGACATCACTTTAAACAGGCCCTTGCCTACCGCCTTAATGTAACGCTTTTGGGCTTCTTCGTAAGATATGCGTTCGGGCAGATCACACAACGCATCCTGAATGGTTTCAAACGCCAGATACGGGTTGATGGCCTCGGCACCGTAGCCGGCCAGGGTTGCGAAATGATGAACCTCCAAAGCAGCGCCCGTCTCCACCACCAAGCCCGATTCGGTGCGCAGTCCCTGATCGATCAGGTGGTGATGGACGGCCGAGGTGGCCAGCAGGGCCGGGATCGGAATATGGTCGATATCGACGTTGCGATCCGACAGAATCAGGATGTTATAGCCTTCGCGCACGGCCGACTCGGCGCCGCGGCACAGCGCGGCCACGGCGCGGTCCATCCCCAGCACGCCATCTTCGGCAGGATAGGTGATATCCAGCGTCTTGGTACGAAAGGCTCCGCCAGAGGTGTCTTCGATATTTCGCACGCGCTCCAGGTCTTCGTTGGTCAACACCGGCTGGCTGACTTCCAGACGCATGTTTTCGCCGCCATCATGCAAGCCGAGCAGATTGGGACGCGGACCGATCAATGACACCAGGGACATCACGATCTCTTCGCGAATCGGATCGATCGGCGGGTTGGTGACCTGCGCGAAATTCTGTTTGAAATAATGCGACAGGTGCTTGGGGCGGTCGGATAGCACCGCAGGCGGGTTGTCCGCACCCATCGAGCCGATCGCTTCCTGTCCGGTGCACACCATGGGCGTGAGCAGAAACTTGATATCTTCCTGCGAATAGCCAAATACCTGTTGGTGATTCAGCAGAATATCGGCATCCGGTGCCATGGTGCCAACCGCCGTGGGCAAGGCATCGAGGCGGATCT
>CBDUNM010000227.1:0-5800 GCA_965368585.1 uncultured Chromatiales bacterium
TTGATCGTATAGACCGGTGCGCTGGTTGCAACCCAGTGCGCTTCATCGAGATGGAGCACCTGCGCCAGATCGAGCGCATCGCGAATGCGCAGGTGGAAGGCATTGCCGAGGCGCTCGAAAAACATCGCCTGCTGTTCGGTGGAAGAGGTTGTTGGATTGTCCATGAAGCAATCTTAACCTGGAAATTCGACGAGCATGGTAGTCCCCCGTTGCTTGTTCTGGCGCTGCTGTCGTTGCTCGCGGCTGTCTACGCGCGAATCTTGCCGGGGGTGGTGATGCGCAGTTCGGCTTTCCAGGCGCCGCCTTGGCGGGAGCGACCAATTCCGGCACCTGGACGGCCAATTCGGTCAGATGTCTGCACACAAGTTCCAGTGCACTGTCAGAGGGCAGTACGCACACCGATTGTGCGATGGCGCCGGTGCGGATTCGGCGCGTTCGCTCTATCTCGTTGATTTCGGAGTCTTCGTCTGTCTGGCATTAAAAATGCTGAGTTTCTATTTCGAAAAATCCTTCAAGGAAATCACGAACATGAGCAATCAGGAAATCATGCTGGGCCCTCACGCGGCAGACACCGCCCAGAACAAAGCCACGATCACGGTGGGTGGCCGGTCGCACGAACTGGCCGTTGTCACCGGCAGTGAAGACGAGCAAGCGATTGACATTCGTGATCTGCGTGCACGGACCGGTCTGGTCACGCTGGACTCCGGATATGCAAATACCGCCAGCTGCGAGAGCGAGATTACCTTTATCGACGGCGACGTCGGAATCCTGCGCTATCGCGGTATTCCGGTAGAGGATTTCGAAAAGCACCCCAACTTCGTCGAGGTGGCCTGGTTGCTGACGTTCGGACGACTACCGACGGGCATCGAATATTCGCGCTTCAGTCAGGAATTGACCGCGCATGCCAACATCGACGAGGCGATGAAAACGCATTTGGAGGGTTTTCCCCGGACCGCGCCGCCCATGGCAATGCTGTCGGCCATGATCAACACCCTTTCCTGCTTTCATCCCGAGTTCTATGAACTGAGTGACTCCCGACAGTTCGAGAAGGCCGCTGCACAGTTCATCAGTAAGGTCAGAACCCTGGCCGCTTTCGCCTACCGTCGTAGTCAAGGGCTCCCCTACATCTACCCGGACCACCAACTGCCGTACGTGGTCAATTTCCTGCACATGATGTTCTCACACCCCTACGAAAAATACGTATGCCACGATGCGGTGGCGGATGCGCTGAGTCTGTTCCTCATCCTGCACGCGGATCATGAACAGAACTGCAGTACCTCAACGGTGCGCATGGTGGGATCCAGCGGAGCGAATCTGTTCGCCTCTTGTGCAGCCGGGGTATGCGCCTTGTGGGGACCGCTGCATGGGGGTGCCAACATGGCGGTGATCGAGATGCTCGAGCAAATTCGCGATGGCAATATGACGCCGGAGCAATACGTTCGGTTGGCAAAGGACAAAGATAGCAGCGTCCGGCTGATGGGATTCGGTCACCGAGTCTATAAAAACTTCGACCCAAGGGCGAAAATGCTTCAAAAGGTGTGCGAACGCTTGCTATCCACGCTCGGTATCAACGACCCGCTCCTGGATATTGCGCGTAAATTGGAAGAGATCGCGCTGACCGACAGCTACTTCATCGACCACAATCTGTATCCCAATGTGGACTTCTACAGTGGAATCATACTCAAGGCCATCGGCATACCGACGAACATGTTTACGGTGATGTTTGCTATTGGACGGCTGCCTGGTTGGATAGCTCACTGGCACGAACAGGCCGAAAGCGCGGACAAACGTATTGCTCGACCTCGACAGATCTATACGGGAAAGAAAAAGACCCACTACATTAACGCCGTGTAGTGGCGGGTTGATTTCGCTGATGTTGTATCTATGAACCGGCTTTTACTTGATCAAGGGTCTACGTTTGCGAGGAAGTGACATTCGAGCTCAACCGGTGGTACGGGGAACAGCTAGCCGGCATGTTGCATCAGTCGATCACGGGTCGGGGTGAACTTGCCGTCAAACAAGGCGCGAAACCTCAGTAGCCTCGTCTTTCCTGAAGTAACGATTTGTCATCGACCCGTGCTCTATCCGGGCCTTCGCTTGTCCAGCCAAGCTGGCACGTGCGCTTTACTCTAGCCATAACCATCGCTATGGCGTTCGCTCCAGAGCCACTCGAACACGTATCGGTTCGCTGCGTGGTGAGTCAGATCGCCAAGAGACTGAAAGTGATCTGGCAGCTCGCGAATACGGAAATCCGGCGAAAAAGGTATTGCATAAAAATAAGAAAAAAGTAATATGGGTAATTACTTATATACTTAAAGGAGTTCCTGATGCTTAAAAAGAGCGTGCGTGGTGCATTTGATCCCATCACTATGGGCTTTATTCTCGCCGTTGCGGGCGCCGTCGCGGCGATTTCCCTAGACGGTAACACCCCGTCTGAATCGCAAGATGCTCAGGCGTCAAGCGTTGCAAGCGAGTCGACCGAGTCGGCGCAAATCAAGTAAGAGTCCCGGTCGTGGACAATCCCGCCGGGGTCCCTCGGCGGGTTTTGGTGGTGCGCGACTATTGCAAAGACGAAGTTGACCCTGCCTTATCGTCAGTCGACGCGTCGCGGTGCGAGCAGAATCGAACGACGTGATTCGCGGAAACATCCACCCTTATATTCGAAGCCACGCAAAAGGTCATTCCGCGGGATGATCATCGCGTTGATCGGTGGAACTTCCGGGTTGAGCGCGAAGGCGGAGATTCAAATCTCGACATCGGGCTCGGTGCTTCCGGGCTCTTCATCCGTGAGTGCACAATCCGCTGCGCTGCGACCGCCATCTGACGGCGGCGGTCAATCGTCGCTTGTTCGGAACAAGGGCCCGCATGACTCGACGACAGGGGATACGTGCCTTGGGATAGCGTTGCTTGAGGACCGCCATGTTCGCTATGTCGAACCGCGCTATCGGTGGAAGGTTCCGCAAACCGGGCTATTCTTGAACTGCACACGAGTTTGATTAGTTGGTTTCCGTCCGGAAATATCGTAATTCCCTTCTCCCTCAGGAGGGTGTCGCGAAAGTCGCCTCTCCCGGCCGCAAGAGGGCGTTTCTGGAGGGACACTGGTTGGTTCGCCGTGCGGCATGCCGGCGGCACGGTCGCGATTCGGAAACGGGAGCAGATAAATGCACGAGACCTCTGATGGCGTACTAACGGTGGATAGGCGCCGGCGCGCGGTGCTGCAGACGTTGGGTTTGGGTTTAGGCGCCTTGGCGCTGCCCGGACTGTTCGGGAGCCGGCCGGCGCAAGCCCAGTCCAGCGACTTGACTATGCGTACTATTCCCCGCACCGGGGAAAAGATTCCAGCGGTGGGGCTTGGAACCCACATGGCTTTCGATATCCGACCCGGTCAGCCGCGTGAGCACCTGCGCGAGGTGTTGCGCGCCTTTTACGATGGCGGGGGCCGTTTGGTAGACGTGTCACCCCTGTACGGTATGGCCGAAGTGAATATCGGCGACTTCGCCACCGCGCTGGGTATCACGGACAAACTGTTCGTTGCCGGTAAGATCTGGGCGACCGGCGAGTGGCTGGGCGACGACAGTCAGGCATTGCGTCAGCTGCAGCGATCCCAGGAGCGGCTGTGGCGCGACCGATTCGATCTGCTGCAATGCCACAGTCTGGTCAACGCACCGGTCATCATGAAGCTGCTGCACAACTTGAAACAGGAGGGCAGGGTGCGTTATACCGGTGTCACCCATCACCTCCCGGCACAATTCCCCGGGTTAACGTCATGGGTGAAAAAGGGAAATGTCGATTTCGTGCAGCTGCGCTACAACATAGCGACCCGCGCTGCCGAAGAACAGCTGCTGCCCGCCGCCCTTGATACGGGCACCGCCGTGCTCGTGAATATGCCCTTCGAGAAGGCCCGGTTGTTCCAGATCGTGAAGGGCCGGCCGTTACCCGATTTTGCCGCCGACATCGGTGTAACTTCCTGGGCGCAATTCTATCTAAAGTGGATCATGTCGCATCCGGCGGTAACCTGCGTGATCCCGGCGACCACCAATCCGAAGCACCAGGCCGACAACATCGCGGCACTCCACGGTCCATTGCCAGACGCGCCGCTACGCAAGCGCATGCTCGCGTACTTGGAGACGGTACCGGGTTTCACGGAAGTGACGAGAACACCGGCGTATCCGGAAAAATCCTTCGACGGCGTGGTGAAGCGGCCCGGTTGACACTTGTTCAGACGCAGGGGGGCGTTTTACGAGTTGCTAGAGAGCCCCCCGTATATACTCGCTCAGGTTGTTGAGATTGGCGGTAACCGGCGCGGCCTCGCGATCCGCAGTTGCTTTACCGGGTGAACCTGCATGTTGCACCAATCGATCACGGATCGGGCCCTGGCTTGTCCAGGCACGCTGGGCACTTGCTCTTCACAGGCTATGACTTCCGTTCCAGAGCGGCGTGCCATCGCACCTGGCCGGCGCGATCATCCCGGATACGGATGCAACTTGCGGGTTAAGGTCGCGATCCGGTCGGGACCGAATGGAAGCGCCATAAGATCGCCGCCTGGTATTCGAACCACGAAATACCTTCTGCCGCCGTCTTGGGAAAACCAAACAGGATGGGCTCAAAGACCTTGCACGCCTTCTTGTTGTCATTTCTCCACGGGTGACCCGCGCGCGAGGGTTTACTGTGCGAGCCAGTTCCGCAGTACGTTCTCGCGCATCCTGGCCTCTGCGTCGCCGGCGTCGGCGGCCCGCGTGTACCAGTCCAGCGCCAGCGCCGCATCCGGCTGAGACCCGACCAGCCCGTGGGTCGTCCGGAACACCGGGTCGTAGGTCTTGCCAAGCGCGGTAGCGGCGCGCGCATCGCCGCTTTGCGCGGCCCGCTTGTAGTAATAGCGGGCACCTTCGAAGTTGCCGAGCTCGATGAGCTTCTCGCCGCGCGCGACGAGCTCCGCGCGGGACAAGACCTCAGGGCGCGAGCGATGCCTGGTCGAATCGGATTGGGGTATCGGATCACGGCGGGCCGCACCCACCGGCTGTCTATCGCGTGAGTAGCTCAGCGCTGGCTCGGGGGAAGCAGCAACGATCCCGAGGTGTACCGTTGCTTCCGTGGTTGCCGTCGCATTGTTCGAGGATTCGACCGCTATGGCGGTTATTTTCAACACAACCCGGGACGGGGAGTCCTCTTGTGGAGTAAGGACTAAACCTGACAGTTCGGGTGCCGTGAGAACCCAGGTGCCATCCGCTTCGCGCTTACCGGCGGACAGAATTGCGCTGTGCGGCAGACCGCTCAGTTCGATAACCATGCTTTCAGAACCGTCCCGGTCGGTGAGCCGAGACTTGATCTGCAACGGCATGGCGGTGAATTGGTCTCCGATGGCGCCGATGGCATGCAAACTCGGCGGATCCGCTACCGCATTGAGCGAGACCCTGAGGGTACGATGCTCGATGGCAGTGTTGGTTGCGGTGTCCTCAAGTTGCAACGACAGCTCGAAATCCTTGTCGCTGTTCGGCGGCGGCGCGACGGAAATTCCTTCCAGATCCGAGGGGGACAGACGCCATCCGTCGGTGATTCGTTCGCCCGCGGAGAGCGTGGCGCCGGACGGCACACCCCGCATCGTAATGATTAGCGTGGCGGCGTCGCCCGGCGTCTGCACCTTGATATCGAGCGGGATCGGCGTGTCCTCGCTGCCACTCGCGTCGCGCACCGTAAGGGTGGGCGTCGTCACCGTCGGTGGAGCGACGGGGGGCGGTACGGGCGCACGGACGACGGCGTCGCCGGGCGGCGCCGGACGCGGGGTGCCGACGACCAGGTTGGC
>CBDUNM010000228.1:0-5781 GCA_965368585.1 uncultured Chromatiales bacterium
AGATACCCCTGCCAGTCGACGCTCAGCAGCGAACGACACATCACGTCGTGCAGATTTTCCTGGCGGTGCGACGCCTTCAGCAGTGCGACGTAGTCGTGAAAAATCCCCTTCGACAGCAGGGTGCTGCCGAAGCGTTGAATGGGCAGATTGGCGAGTGTTAGCAGACGATTGAAGCGAATACCGTAACGATCGCCCAGCTCACGCGTGTAGTCGGATTCCAGCGCGGCTTGAGCGGGCGGCAACGACGCACCCTGCGGGTTATAAACCAGATTGAGTGCCAGCCCGGAATCCGCGTCGCCATAGCCCAGTGCGTTGAGCCGCCGCAGCGCAGCGATGCTGCGGTCGAATACGCCGCCGCCGCGTTGACGATCGACGTTTTCTTCCAGATAACAGGGCAGGGAGGCTACGATCTCGACATCGTGCGACGCCAGAAACGCCGCCAGATCCGCCTGTTCGGGTTCCATCAGTACAGTGAGATTGCAGCGGTCTATGACGCGGACCCCTTGCGACCGAGCGCCGCTGACGAGTCCCTTGAATCCGGGGTTCAGTTCGGGTGCACCACCGGTGAGGTCGAGGGTCTGAAAGCGCTGCGCCGCGAGGCCTTGCAGCACCAGCTCGATCGTGTCCTGATCCATTACCTCGGAACGGTTGGGACCGGCAGCCACGTGGCAATGCAGGCACTGCTGGTTGCAGCGATAGCCGAGATTGACCTGCAGGGTGTCGGTGCGCCTGCGCTTGAGCGCCGGAAAGTCGGAGGGTCGTAGATGGGGAAGCGTATCTAACATGGCGGTACGGGCCTGTGCCGTTGGATTCGGGATTGCAGTAATGACCGTGTGTGCAGTCTACTTATTCTTGATCTGCGGGTAGGTCTGAGAAAAAAGCGGTTTGTTTGGCAATTTCGGCCGCTCGCAGCGGTTCGATGCAGGCCGGCCCTTGATGCGTGGCGTTATTGACGTAACCGCTTACCGCGTAGTGCAGCAGCGTCGGCCCGCGCGCCAGGCGTTGCGATAACTGCTCTTCTCGGGCACCGTTTCAATCTTGGCGTTGAAGGTGGCGTAGCGGGTGCGCGGCTCCCTACTCCAGCCCGGCACCAGGCCCCAGCGCATGGCGTAACCGCCGTCGGGCTTAAACGCGGCGACCTGCTGCGTCGGCGCGACGTTGAACCCAGGGGTCGTGCCCGCCGGCCACTCGCCCAGCAAATCGATCCAGTGTTCGATCCAGTCCAACTGATTCGCGAAACGTCCGCACATGCAGGCACTCGCCAGAAACCGATCACCGCACACCCGCGGAGGCGCCGATTCCCCCGCTGGCCGGGGAGTATATCCGAAAATCGCCAGGCCGGGTTTGCGCGTCTTAGCTCAACCCATACCCGCCAGTGCAGCAAGCAACGGCGCACAGTTTGCCTCGACTTTGAGATCGAGCAGATCGTCCGCGCGCGTCTTCCCCAGGTTGACCGCCGCCATCGGAATGCCGCTTGCCGCCGCCTTCAGGCAGAACCGGTATCCCGAATAGACCATCAGCGACGAACCGAGGACCAACAGCGCGTCGGCCGCATACAGGCCCTGCAACGCGTCTGTCACACGAGGTGGTGGTATCGTTTCGCCGAAAAACACAACATCCGGCTTGAGCGTGCCACCGCAGGACTCGCAAACCGGTACCTGAAACGCGCTGAAATCGACATCTTCCAGGTACGCATCCCCATCGGGCGCGATGTCCGCCGCCAGTTCGGCAAACTGGGGGTTTTCGTCTGCCAGCCTGTGCTGCAATGCCTCTCGCGACGTGAGGGCGGCACAGTCGAGACAAACGACACGATCGAGTCGGCCGTGCAGGTCGATGACCCGGCGTGACCCCGCGATCTGGTGCAGTCGGTCGACGTTCTGCGTAATCAACTGGCCGATGGTTCCGCTTTGCTCCAGTTGCGCGACCGCCGCATGAACCGCGTTGGGTCTGGCGCGCTGGAACCAGGGCCAACCGACGAGGCTGCGCGCCCAATAGCGCCGCCGGGTGAGATCCCTGGTCAGAAAGTCGCGGAATTGAACCGGTGCCGGGCGCTTCCACGCACCGTTGCGATCACGGTAGTCGGGAATGCCCGAAGCGGTACTCACGCCGGCCCCGGTCAGAACACACAAGCGGGGGTGTCGCTCGACGAAGCGCAGCAATGCTTGGGCGTGCGTTGAGCTTGATGGTGCCGCCATTGTCTCGCCGTGTTTTTGCTCTAGCAATTGAAATTGGATGGGTAAACGGCGGCCAATGCAGGCTCGCGCTGTCTACCGACCGCGCGACGGGGAAATAACCCGCGCATACAGTGCGCCACATGGTACGCCGTTTTATTACGGGCGTTTTATCGGAATCGGGTGTGGTATTCGCGGGCAGCGACCCAGTCGTTATACTGTCGACCATCGGAAAGCCCGGGCGGGGTATCCGAGTAACAATCCGGAGGATGAGAGCATGCGGGAAACTATGGTCGGGTTGGTGTGGGTGATGGTGACGTTGGCGGCAACGGCGCATGTTGCCGATGCCGACGAAGCCGATCTGTACGCCAAACTGTGCGCCGACTGCCATGTGACCCAAGGGCCGCCAACGGTGGCGCCACCGATTTTTGCGGTGAAGGCGCACGTGTTGCAGACGCACCCGGAACGCGAGGCCTTTGTCGACTACCTCGTGCAGTGGGTCGAAGCACCCGATGCGAACCGCACCCTGATGCCCGGGGCGGTGCGGCGCTTCGGTGTAATGCCCAGGCTGGGCTATGATCCCGCCGACGTCAGAATGATTGCCGAATTCCTGTTCGATACGCCGCTGCACGAGCCGGCGTGGTTTCGCTCCCACTACCAGGCCGAGCACGGCCGTCCGCCGGAGCGCTGAGCGATGCCAACCCGCCGGTCTTATTGCACGCCGGGACTTGCGTCCTCTGATCGGGGAGAAGGCTAAAACCGATTTGACCCCCTCACCCTAACCCGCTCCCCGCCGGTAGAAGGGACTGTCTGCTCGGTGCACACCTCGAAAGGGTATGTTGTACCGAGCAGCGTTGAACCGCGAAACGCCTAGCGCCGTTCGGTCGGGCTGTCCACGATCGCGTTGGCTTCTTCGACCGTCAGAAGCTCCGGCTCGTAGACCAGGCCGAGACTTTCCAGTTGTTTCACGTAGGCGCGCAGGTGGTTGCGGGAACCTTTGAGCAGATTCTCATAGGTCTTCTCGTTATCGCTTTCATCCGTGTTGTCGATTGCCGCCTGAATATCCACCATGTCGGATTCTTCGATGGTGATACCGACTTCGATGGCTTCGGTCAGCGATTGCGAGCCGCGCTCGACCAATTCGTCGTACCAGGCCTGCAGGTCGGGATTGGTGAACACACCCGTGTCATCCGACGTCACGGGGTCTGCGATATTGTTTCGCGCAAGCAGTTTGCCCATGGCGTCCATGTGCGACTGTTCCGACGAAGATATGTTGCTGAACACCGCATTGCCCCAGAGCGCGAACATCTCCCGGTAAACGTCACGCGCGAGTTTCTCTTCTTCGCGCATCCACTGCGCATCCGCGATTTCCTGGGAGTCCAACGTCGTGGTCGTGGCGGAGTTTTTACCACCGCCCTTGGGCCCCTTTGCCATCAACAGCGTGGGTGTAGCCACCACGGCGATCAATAATAAGACGAGCAGTTTTTTCATTGGTTTCTATTCTCAGTCAGGTGGGTGGAAGCGATGCTTGGTCTCTCGGCCAGATGATTGCTGTTCTATTTGTAAAAATAAGACTCCAACGCGTTTCGGGTAACGACAATTGTCAATCCAAAAGGCAGCCAGCAGATCTTGGTAAAGGCGTTATGACGTCCGTCACGTACCGTGATAACCGACGTTCTCAACCATGCCTTTGGCCGTGTGCGTTAACCGGGCGTTCCCAAGCCGCTTGCCGCGGCTCCGGAGCCGACGCTGGCGATCGTCCCGATTCGGTTTGCGTGACGACGGCTGTGGCACCGCCGGCGGCGTCGAAGTCGATGGTCATCTGTACATTCCCGTCGAGCATCGCGGCATAGTCGAGCAGCCCGTCGTCGATCATGTTCTCCAGCGCTCTCACAGAGTCGGTCGTGACGGTGATCTCGGTGGTACTGCCACTCATGTCGGAGAAATCCAGCTCGGCGTGCGGGGTGTCGGCGACCATCTCATCGATCATGGCGTAGACGGTGTCGTCGATAATGCCGTCAGCGGCGTGATGGGCGAATACGGGCGCGGTTGCGAGCAACGCGCCAAGCGCCGCGACAAGGATGTTGTTCTTCATTGCGAGTTCTCCTGCTTTGTCCAATTGCCACAGGATAATGCGGAGGCCGCCGCAAAATATTTCGCGGAGGTTGTTAAGTGTTACGAACTGTTACCGCGTGAAGCGGGGAGATCTGTCGCCGAACGGCCGTCGCGCGATTCGGCGCTGCGTGTGGGGCATCGAGATTCACTTAAAGAGTACGAATTCAATGCCGAAAATATACCAATGGTATCGACCCGAATCGCGCCCATGGGCCGAGCCGGCGGTCCGTGGTGACGACAGATCTTCGGCTGGAGTTATTTCAATGCGAGAACGCGGCACAATATTGATCGTAGACGACGAACAGTTCGTGTTCGAGCTGTTGGAACTGTTCCTGGAAGACAGCCATGACCTGCTGTATGCGGAAAACGGTGAAAAGGGTCTGCAGATGGCGCGCTCCGCGCGCGTGGATCTGATCCTGCTCGACATCGGGATGCCGGATATCGACGGTTACGAGTTGTGCGACATACTCAGGAACGACCCCGAGACCAAAAGTATTCCGATCATTTTCCTGACTGCTTTCGGCTCGACGGATGACGAGGCCAAGGGTTTGGAGGCAGGGGCGGTGGATTACATCACCAAACCGGTTACGCCGCCGATCGTCAAGGCGCGGGTGCGAACCCATATGGCGTTGAAACTGCAACGGGACTACCTGGAGGTGCTGGTGCGCCAGGATGCCCTGACTTCCTTGATCAACCGGCGCGGCTTCGATGAAATTCTGGGCAGGGAATGGCGCAGGGCGGCGCGTGCGGGCAAACCGCTATCGCTGGTCATGCTGGATGTCGACTCGTTCAAACCCTACAACGACCACTACGGGCACGTCGCCGGCGATGCCTGTCTGCAGCAGGTCAGCGCCGCGCTGGGTTCGGCGCTGCATCGCGGTACCGACTATCTGTTCCGTTACGGCGGCGAGGAGTTCGCGGCGCTGCTGGCGGAAACGCCGTTCGAGTTCATCGAAGTGATGGCCGAAAGACTGCGGGCGGCCGTGGAGGCGGCACGAATCCCGCACGCCTACTCGCCGGTGTGCGACACGGTGACTATCAGTGCCGGCGCCGCGACCGTGATCCCGCAGCATGCCGACGACCTGTCGACGCTGATCTTGGCCGCCGATCGTATGCTCTACGAGGTCAAGAAGGGTGGGCGTAACGGTGTCAGGGTGGTGGACCTCAGCGGCGGCGACGAGACGCCGCTATTGCCGACACCCGCGGAGGCGGCCCAGTAGGGTGTTCGCCGGAGAGCCGCGAGGACAACGCGGACCCGAGCTAAAGTGTTGGGGAGAAACGGAATCGGTTGTGGCAGTGTTCTGCAATACCCAACATACTGCTGCGATCTTCCGTAGCTCAGAACCGAGACCGGTTCGGCGTTAATCAATAATACCTTTTATAATCAACTTAATAGAAATTTTTCATGGCTTCTCAGACCAGTCTGGCACGCCTGCTGCCTTAGTTAACACCGAGCGCGCAAGCGACGACTTCAAACCTGAACTGCAACCCACTG
>CBDUNM010000229.1:0-5780 GCA_965368585.1 uncultured Chromatiales bacterium
TTAGGCATGCCGCCAGCGTTCAATCTGAGCCAGGATCAAACTCTTCAGTTTAAAGTTTGCTGTCACTGTGTTAGGAGTGACAAATCCTTGCTCGGTTTGGAATCTTCGGTTTCTTGAAGATGCCTCGCCGATATTTGTTGGCCATCTTTCGGCCATCGACGGAGCACCCACACAAGTCACCTGAATTTTATTGATAAAGAGCGTGCTGCTTTGAACGCAGCTGAGACGATCAATTGTGCCTGTCTCTTTCCAGATCGTCAACCAATACTTGATTTTTTGTTTTCGATCCGGGCCACACACTGTGTGACGAGGCGGCGAATTATACAGAGGCCATATGCCCCGTCAACCCTCCGCTGTTCACTTTTCTCGCCGAGGCAGTGGTCTTACTTTGTATCGACGCCGACCTCAGCGAGATGCGAATCCTACAGCAGCGCCATCGTGAGTCAAGATTTTTGTTAGCGCTAGTTGGTAATACTGACGCGGGCGAATCGCCTTTTTCCCACTTGGCACAGGTAAACTTCCCCCGCTCGCAACACAACGGTTCGATCTCCTACCTTGTTGCCGTCAATTTTGACGGCGCCCTGGTGCAGCATACGCAACGCTTCAGACGTGCTTTTTACTAGTCCTGCGTCTTTCAGCGCATTGGCGATCGGTACGCCATCGCCGTCGACCGACCGGACGGAAGCACCCGGGATCTCGTCCGGCAGTGCACCTTTTTGAAATTGAGCGATAAATCTTTCACGAGCTTGCTGTGCGGCAGCATCGCCGTGGAAACGGCCAACCAGTTCCTCGCCGAGCAGAAATTTTATGTCGCGCGGATTAACACCCTCGTGCACCGACTGTCTGAAGTCTCCTATTTCGGCAATCGACCGAAAACTGAGGAGTTCGAAATAACGCCACATCAATTCGTCGGAAACCGACATGACTTTGCCAAACATCTCCCCTGGCTCATCGGATATCCCGATGTAGTTGTCCAGCGACTTGGACATTTTCTGCACCCCGTCCAAACCCTCCAGGATCGGCATGGTGAGCACTGTCTGCGCTTCCTGCCCTTCGGCCTCTTGCAGGTGCCGCCCCATGAGGAGATTGAATTTCTGATCCGTACCGCCGAGTTCGACGTCGGCTTTTAGCACTACCGAATCCCACCCCTGAATGAGGGGGTACATGAACTCGTGGATCGCAATCGACTGGCCGCTTTTAAATCGTTTGCTAAAGTCGTCGCGCTCCAGCATACGCGCCACGGTGTGTTTTGCCGCCAGGCGCAACATTCCGACCGACCCCAGTTCGTTCATCCATGACGAGTTGAACACCACCTGAGTTTTATCCGCGTCGAGAATCTTAAAGACCTGGTCGGTATAGCTGCGAGCGTTTTCCTGTACCTCGTCCTCGGTCAGGGGCGGACGGGTCTGACTTTTACCCGTCGGATCCCCGATCAATCCGGTGAAGTCGCCGATCAGGAAAAGTATTTCGTGTCCCAAGTCTTGGAATTGCTTTAACTTGTTGATCAGTACCGTGTGCCCCAAATGGAGATCGGGCGCAGTCGGGTCAAAACCCGCCTTCACGCGCAGTGGTTTGCCGCGCTTGAGCTTCTTGATCAACTCATCTTCGAGCAGAATTTCTTCTGCGCCGCGGCGGATCAATTCGAGGGATTCTTCGACGGACACGATCCGATCCTCATTCTTTTGTGACATTGGACGAAAACCTTTTGAAATCTACCAGAAAAGCGGGCGGAAAACCCGTGGGTGGCCTTTGTGCGAAGACCTCCTGCAAAATGTGAAAGCGGTTCACAACAAGTAGGGTATTCGTGCCATAATTTCACAAATCTAGCTATTTAGAGCAATATTGTGATACGCGACTATAAGTTCGATGCGTCGATTAAGGTGCGCAAGCGGCGTAACAGGAGACGCCGCCGGCTGATCGTGGTCGCCGCGGTCGCATTGATCGGCACGCTGGCGTTCGCGCGTCTAGTCGATCTGGCCGAAGGTCATCCCGACGAGACTCAATCAGGCGACCAAGACCTGCCGCCGGTACAGCTTTCCGCGTCTGTTGATAACACCGACGTTGTTGCCGATGGCCCGTCCGCGCAGGATCCGTCCGTCACCACCCAGATCCTAGCCTTGCCCGTCAAGCCCGAGAGCCCCGCCCCAAGTCCGGCCACTAAGTTCAACCCCCCTGCGACGCCGGATCCAGCGGAAACCTTAAACATCGCGCCGAGCCCATCGCCGGCGGCTCCGGCCCGCTCTCGCGCAGTATCGGCCCAGGCACCGGAACCGCAACCCGACGCCGGTGCGAAGCCCGATATAGCAGCGACTCCCGCAGCCCCTAAGGGTACAACGCCGGCACTGGAGATGGCGCCGAGCGAGGAAGCACGCTGGATCGAGCACGAAATACGGAAAGGCGACACCCTGGCCGCCATTTTCAATTCGTTCGAGTTGTCGCCGGCATTGCTGCACAAGATCGTAAACAGCAACGAGAAAGCGGCCAGTCTGAGTCGCATCCGACCGAGTCAAAAACTCCGTTTCAAGCTGAGTGACGAGAACGAACTGTTGGAGCTGGAGTTGCAGCGCGACCGCCTCAATAGCCTGCACGTCCAACCCGACGGCGACGGCTTTGCGGCGCTAGAAATGCGCAAAGACGTCGAACGCCGCGTCACAACGGCAGCGGGAACGATCGAGTCGTCGCTGTTCGTCGACGGCCAGAAAGCCGGCTTGAGCGATGGCCAGATCATGGACCTCGCCGAAATTTTCGGTTGGGACATTGATTTCGCGCTGGAGCTGCGGGCGGGCGATCAATTCAGTCTGGTGTACGAAGAACTCTATGTCGACGGCGAACCGATTGGCACCGGGAATATCCTCGCTGCTCAGTTTGTGAACCGAGGCACACCCTATCGTGCCGTGCGATACGTGTCCCCCGACGGTGCGGTGGCATACTTTGACGCCGAGGGGCGGAACAAAAAACGCGCCTTTATTCGAAGTCCGGTTAAGTACGCGCGGATCAGTTCGCGATTCACCAATCGCCGCTGGCATCCGATACTGAAGCGGTGGCGCTCACACAAAGGCGTCGATTACGCGGCACCGACAGGTACACCGATACGCGCCACCGGTGCCGGACGCGTTACGTTTCGCGGACGGAAGACGGGCTACGGGCGCGTTGTTTTCATCGAACATGCCGGTAAATACACCACCGTATACGGCCATTTGTCGAAGTTCGCCAGCAAGGTCGAAACCGGGACGCGCGTGCAGCAGGGGCAGTTAATCGGTTACGTCGGAAAAAGCGGTCTGGCGACCGGACCACATCTGCACTACGAGTTTCGCGTAGCGGGCGTGCATCGAAATCCGCTGCGCGTGCAGTTGCCGAAATCACTGCCGTTACCCAAACAGCAGCTGCCCGATTTTCGCCGCAAGGCCGAGCCCCTGCTGGCGAAGCTGGATGCCATGTCAAGCGGCACGCTGGTCGCGTCGGCGAGCGACAATTAAATGATCCACGCATGACCGGCGGGCTGTACATTGGCCTTATGTCGGGCACCAGTATGGACGGTATCGATGCGGCTTTGGTGCGTATCGAAGCGGACGACATAGAAATCCGACACGCTAGCAGCCACGCGTGGCCCAAAGACGTGGTGGCCACCCTGCGTTCGGTCGCAAGCGACAAGGCCATCCGACCGTCCGAACTTGGACATATAGATGCCCTCGTCGGAGAGCACTTTGCCGCGGCGGCGCTCAGCTTACTCGGCGAATCGGGTGTTGTGCCTGAAAAAATCCGCGCGATCGGCAGCCATGGACAAACGATTTTTCATGCCCCGGATGGTTCGATACCCTTCAGCACCCAGATCGGCGACCCGAACCGCATCGCACACCGCACGGGGATTACCACAATTGCCGACTTTCGCCGCCGGGATATGGCCGCCGGCGGCCAAGGCGCACCCCTGGTCCCTGCGTTCCATGAAGCTGTCTTCGGCGGTCTTGGCAAGACCGCAATACTGAATATCGGCGGCATCGCCAATTTGACCATATTGTCGGGCAGTCCGCTCGAACCCACCTTCGGCTACGATACCGGTCCCGGTAATTGCCTGATGGATGCCTGGATCCAACGTCACCAGAAAAAGCCTTTTGATAACAATGGGGCCTGGGCCGCATCCGGGATTGTCGATATGGCACTGCTCAAACGGCTGTTAACCGATTCATACTTTGTCAGGTACACGCCGAAGAGCACCGGTCCCGAGCACTTCTCCCTGACGTGGCTGGAACGGATCCTGGCCCGTTTACCTGAGATTAGCGCCGCCGACGTCCAGGCTACCCTGCTTCAGTTGAGCGTCCAAAGCATCGCCGAAGCCTTGGTTCGCTCGGCACCTGCCGTGACCAAAGTACTGGTCTGCGGAGGAGGCGCGCGCAACGCAGAACTCGTCCGCCGCCTGGCCGCCATGATCGCTCCCAGACCGGTGGAAAGCACCGCGAAATACGGGCTCGGCCCGGACTGGGTAGAGGCTGCCGCTTTCGCTTGGCTGGCACATCAAACGCTCGCAGGAAGACCCGGCAACTTACCTGCGGTCACCGGTGCCAGCTCACCCGTGGTGCTCGGCGGCATCTATCAGGCTTAATCCCGCACTCCCTCAGTTCGTACTCAGTGATGGTGGTCGCCGAGGAAGGCCTTGATATGCACGGCAACGCTGCGCGCCAAAGCGGGGAGGCTGTATCCACCTTCGAGCAGCGACACGACCTTCCCTCCGCAATGGTCGTCGGCGATCTCACACAGCTTCCGAGTAATCCACGCGTAGTCGAACTCCCGCAGGTTCATATTTGCCATATCGTCTTCCGCATGCGCATCGAATCCCGCCGAAATCATTACCAACTGTGGCTTGAATTTTTTGAGCACGGGCAACCATTTCGACTCGACCGCCTCGCGGAACCCGCCACCGTCGGTACGCGAGGGCAAGGGTATATTCACGATATTCGGCTCGTCGGTGTCGAATCCGCTGTGTGGGTACATCGGGTGCTGAAATGAAGAACAGAACAGCACGCGCGGCTCGCCGGTAAAAATATCCTCGGTGCCATTGCCGTGATGAACGTCGAAATCGACGATCGCGACGCGTTCGAGTCCGTACTCGTGCAATGCATGCGCCGCGCCGATCGCCACGTTGTTGAAGAAACAAAAGCCCATGGCCTTGGCGCGTTCCGCGTGATGGCCGGGTGGCCTGACGCCGCAAAACGCTTGCTTGGCTTTTCCATTCATGACCAGATCCACCGCCAGAACCGCGGCACCGGCCGCGTGTAAGGCGGCAGTCAGGGTATGCGAATTCATGGCCGTGTCGCCGTCCAGCCACGCCAGCCCCTCCGCCGGCGAGGCATTGAACACCTGGTCGACATAGGCCCTGTCGTGCACCCGCAGCAGTTGCTCGCGAGTGGCCTGAGGCGCATCGTACTGATGCAGCACCATTTCCAGGCCCGACGCAATCAGGCGATCGTTGATCGCACCCAGTCGCGCGGGCTGCTCTGGGTGATGAGCGCCCATTTCGTGCTTGGAACAGTCGTAATGAGAAATGTATGCGATTGCCACTAAACTCTCCGAAATCGTCGGCCGTTATACCGGATATTCGCCCGCCATACCCCATTCGACATGCCGCTACCCCCAACGAAATCCAGGCTCGATACCGTCCGACAGCAACCCGTCCGGCCGTGCGGTGGACGACGGCTCAAGCTTAACGCCGATGCGCCGCAAAATTCTTTGACACAATGCAGCATTTCGCGCGGCTTCAACAGAATATTATTCTTTAATAAACTATC
>CBDUNM010000230.1:0-5749 GCA_965368585.1 uncultured Chromatiales bacterium
GATCTGAGCGGCCTGGTCGCCCTGGATCACGACCTGGCTCTCCGGCAGTTCGGCGCGCAGGCGTTCAACGTTGGCGCGCACCGCCCGTATATCCACCGCCCGGCCGTCAACCCAGATCTCGCCGTTGGGCCGAATAGCGATCAGCACATTGGCGTGATCCTGCTGTTGCGCGGTAGCAGCACTGGGACGATTGACTTCGACACCGGATTCCTTGACAAAGGACGTAGTCACGACAAAAAAGATCAGCATGATGAAGACCACGTCCAACATCGGTGTCAGATTGATCTCGGCGTCGGTAGTGTCAGTGTTGTCGATGCGGTGTCTGCGCATGGTCATGGATCCAAGGTTAGACGATCGGCGAATTGCTCGACCCGCTGGCGCATTTCGCGTTGCAGGCCTGCGCGAAAGTACAGTCCGGGTAAGGCCACCAGCATGCCCGCCATGGTCGGTATGGTGGCCTGTGAGATGCCCGCTGCCACGGCGCGCACGTTGCCCGTGCCGAGAATGCCGATGACATCGAATACCGCCATCATGCCGGTGACCGTGCCCAACAGGCCGAATAACGGGCATAGCGCAACCAGTGTGCGGATCAGCGGCAGCGTGCTGCTCAGGCGGGTGCGGGTATCGGCGATCAGCGCCTCGCGGATACGCAGTGCGCACCAGGAACTGCGATCGCTACGTTGCCGCCAACGTTGAACGTCCTGTCGCATGCGCTTGGGAAAATCGCGGTAGTAGTACCAATAGCGTTCGATGATCAGGGTGCCGAGCAGTACCGCGGTAAACGCAATAAACCCCAGTACCGGGCCGCCGGTTTCCACGAAGCGCTGAAGGTTGTCCACGGTCTCGAGCATTCAGGACTGCTCCCTGCTCATGGCCACAAGCCCCAGGGACTGTTCGTCCAGCATCTGTACCAGCACGCGGCTGCGCGCCGCCATCAGGGAATGCAGAAACAGCAGGGGGATCGCTATCAGCAAGCCCAGCGCGGTGGTGACCAGGGCCTGTGATATCCCATTCGCCATCAGCTTTGGGTCACCGGTGCCGAACAGGCTGATCGCCTGAAAGGTGATTATCATGCCGACCACCGTCCCCAGCAGGCCCAACAGCGGGGCAACCCCGGCCAGCAACTTGACCAGTCCTTCGCCGCGCGCCAGGCGCGGCAGTTCGCGCAGCACGGCTTCGTCGATCTGCAGTTCCAGATTCATGGGCTCGGTATTACGGTTGTCCCAAGATACCGCGAGCACTCGGCCCAGCGGGTTGTCGTTGCTGGGCGCGGAAAGGTGTCTGAGCTGGCGCCGCATGCGCCGCCCCACCCAACCAAGGTACACCAGCCGGACCAGCACGATCAGCAGGCCCACAGCGCCGAGCGCCAGGATGACATAGCCGATCACACCGCCTTGCTGCACGCGTTCCAGCAGGCTCGGCGTCTCTACCAGCAAGCCCAGCAGTGCGCCACGGGTCGGGTCCAGAGCGAAAGCGGCATAGCCGGTCTCCGCGGCACCCAGGGTCCTGGCAGTTGCCTGGTGGGATCGCGACGGCTGCCGTGCCAGTACCACGAAGCGCCGGCTCTCGGGCTGATACTTAAGATAGTCGCCGTCTTGCAGCGCGTTGAACAGGCCGACCCGCACGATCTCCCGTTCGCTCGCGAAACCGTTCGGATCGATCACCGTGGCGGGCATCCGTACCACGCGGCCTGACTCGGCGATCTCCTGTCGAATCAGTAGCCAAAGGCGTTCCAGTTCGGTGATATCCGGCAGCTTCTTGGATTCACCGAGTACCCGAAACCAGGCGGCGCGCTCCGGATACTGGGCGGAGGCCAGCGACTCCTCGATAAAGGTGCCGAGATCCTTGGCGGACTGGCGAACCGTGCCGAACAGTTCGCCGAACCCGCCGCTGCGTTCCCGCAGTTCGGCTTCGAGTTCCCTGAGCGCCAGTTCATTGGTCTTGAACGCCGTCTTCAACGACTCACCGCGTGCGCGTTCGGTTGCGACCTGTTGCCGCAATGCCTCCAGGAGCTTGTTTCGCTCGGTGTGCGCGGCGAGAAAGGTCTGCTCGCGCTTGCGCCTGAGCGCGGCATCGCGTTTTTGTGCGGTCTGCACCTGATTCAACAACTCGTCGAGGTGTGTCGGGTGATCCGCCAGCAAGGGTCCGGACAGCGCCAGACCGGCGGTCATCGCAAGCCAGAAACCGCAAGTACGCTGTTTCATGGTTGCACGGGCATGACGGCCTGCGCTGCAACCGGCGCGTGAATGGGCAGCCTCAGCAGCTCCGGCGCTGCCTGATTGCGCGCAATACGAAGTCCGTTGCGGATCGGCAAACGGTAGTGCGGCGGCAGTGCCTCCCAGGACCGGGTATCGGCGTTCCATTGTCCGACCTCCTGTCGGTCCAGGGTCTGATAGTAAAGCCCGACCCGGCCGACGCGCAGCATATCCACGGTGCGTCTGTCTTCGCCCTGGCCGAGATCGCCGCGATAGGCCTCGATGGTTCGTCCGTACTCCATCTCTATCTGCAAAGCATCCAGGACGCGGCGGTACTTTTCGCCGATATTCACGTCGGCGCGATCCATGAGCGCACGCAGTTGCTCCAGACGCAGCTGTCGTTCCCGCGTCAGGAACGGCAGGTCGGCTTGCAGCGAGTCGGCCAACGCATCGACCATGCGCAGCATCAGGGGCACGATCTCGCGTTGCGTGAGTTCCAGATCTGCCATCTGCTCCTGTATGGCGGCCTTGTCCTCAACTTGCGAAGCGACCAGCCGTTCCAGCTGATCGTGATAGATTCTGGAGACTTCCAGTTCGCGGCTGAGGCGTTGATACTCTTCCAGCATCGCCTGCGTCTCGTCGTCGAGTTGCTCGATGCGATTCTGTAGCTTGGCTTCCTGCCGGTTGTTGGCGATGCTGGTGTCGATGGCGGACGACAAGGTGTCGGCGGGCGTTATCGACATGGCACCGATGTACACGGCACCGACCACGAGGCAGTGGCGGCCGAGTCGGCTCACGAACTGAAACAGGGTATTAGTCATTGTGTTCATAGAACGTTCCGGATAGAGGCATCGGGTAACAGCCATTGATTGAGCGTTTTGCGACTCAGCACGCCGCTCTTGGCGGTACGCCGGAGTTCTGCATCGTAGAAATAGGACCTGGGCAGTTCACCGAACCAATTGGCGTCGATCCGATGGCGCAGACGTTCCGTACAGGCGTCGGCGAAGACCCGGTTTTTCCGGTCGGCCATATCGAAACGCGCAAGTATTTGCCCCAGTTCTTCACGGTGTTCCCCACCGTCGGTAGCGATCAGAACCAGTCGGCGCGGCGGGATCCGCTTGCCCAGCTTTTGCAGCGCTCGGAGTTCCTCGAGACAGGGCCGGCAATCCAGGGAGCAGAGCATGATCACCAAGGGTTGCCCCTTGTGATCGGCCTCGATCGGGTTCAGGCTGTCTTCGCGAAACGGCTTGAGGTCGGCGCATACGGCCGATGTGAGCAGCGACCACAACAAGGTAACGCTTGTTCGGTTATTCCGCATGGCGAGCGACTTTCATTACCTTGGGTAGCAGTAGCAAGCGATACCCCTCGGCCAGGGTGTGCCAGGAAGCGAAGACATCTTCTTCGTCGGTGATCAGCGTTATCGGGCTGACATCGATGGTAGAGAGCGTCGGTTGCAAATCGTCTTCGACCGCCAGGGCATCCAGCGATGACGTGGACCGCTCGGCAGCATGGGCGGCGGCTACAGCCGCGGAAACGACAATAGCCGGTAAGAACGAGCCGAAAGAAAAACGAGCTGACATGGGATTTCCCCTTATTTTTTTAGTTTGATCGCAATCCGCACGGCATAGAGCCGCACGCGAACGCGCGCCACGAAGCACGCTGCCGCGGATGAATCGATTAGACCGAACTGATCAGGTTAAATAAGGGGGTGCCCGAATCCGGGTGTGTTGCGCAGAACGCTGTATGGGGGCGCCGATAACGGCGGGGGGGTGTTCGACCGTGACCAACGCCAGCCAGGCCGGCTGCACGGAAACGGTGCCGCTGACCGCGGCGGTCATCAATTGCGAGAAGTCCATGGCCGCCGTTCGCGTATCCAACTGATCGGCGACCGGCGCACCGGTCGCGGCGTCGACCACGACCACGCCCTGCAAGGTACAGACCTCCACCAGTCGCCCATCGGGGGTTTGCGCCCAACGCGTATGGGACTGTATGGGGATGAGCGTCTGGACGCACAGTACCAACACCAACGACCACGTCAGCGCTGCATGCCGGTGGGGGGTGTCAGCGCCCGTAAACCGGTCTGACTGTCGGTGTCGATGGCCGTTCATAAGGCCAACTTATACTCGAATCGCGTGTAAATCTGAACCAAGAAATTGAAGTGGGCGTATTCGGTATATTTATACCCCAAGCTAAAGCCGCTGGTACGTGCTGCGAGCATCGTCTTGCGCGGCGCTACCGCTCGTCGCGATGAAACAACGAATACACCGCCGGTATCAGTACCAGAGTGATCAAGGTCGATGCGGCGAGGCCGCCCAGCACGGCGCGCGCCAGGGGCGCCTGGGCGTCGGCGCCTTCGCCAATCCCCAATGACAGCGGCAACAGGGCGAGTATGGTGGTCAGGGTGGTCATGAGGATAGGGCGCAGGCGCCGCCGTCCGGCTTCGCTCAGGGCTTCGTGAATCGTCATTCCTTCGCGCCGCAGCCGTCCGGTCTGATCCACCAGCAGAATCGCGTTATTGACCACGATGCCGCACAGCATGATGCAGCCGATGGCGGATTGCAGATTGAGCGTGGTGTCGGTCAGGAACAGGGTCAGCAGTACGCCGACGGCGGCAACTGGTACCGAGAGCATCACCACCAGCGGGTCGCGCAGAGATTCGTACTGGGAAGCAAGCACCATATACACCAGGACCAGCGCCAGCGCCAGCGACAACACCAGTTCTCTAAATGCCTTTTCCTGCTCCTCGTAGTTGCCGGCGATATTCAGATCGTAGCCGGTGGGCCGGGGAATCGCGTCCAGGCGCGCCTGCACGTCTCTCGCCACCGAACCGAGGTCGCGGTCGGCGACGTTGGCCGTTACGGTTACGATGCGTGGCTGGTCCTTGCGTTCGACGATCACCGGTCCACGCCCGGTCTCGGTGGTGACCAGATTGCGCAATGCCACCTGTTCGCCGTCGGTAGTGCGCAGGGTGAGATCGAGGATCTCGTCGATGGAACGTTTTTCGGCGTTCTCCAATTGCACCAGGATGCGGTACGAATTGCCCGCGGCGCGAAACTCGCCGGCCTTGGAGCCCGCCACGGCGGTTTCGATCACGCTGGTCACGTCACGTACGTTGAGACCCAGGTCTGCGATCTTGTCGCGCAGCACGTTGATCTGCTGCTGGGGGATACCCGCCTCGCGGCTGATGCTCACGTCCGTGACACCCGGAACGTCGGCAATGGCCGTACCCGCCTGACTGGCCAGGATGGACAGTGTGTCCAGGTCGAAACCGCGCACCTCCAGCGTGACGCCCTCTTCGCTGGCCAACAGGCGTTCGAGCAGAAACTGTCCCTGGGGCGCGCGCGTTCGGATCTTCATCCCGGCTATGCGGCCTTCCAGTTTTTGGCGCAGATCGCGACTGATGTCCTCGTTGGAACGTTGCCGTTCGGCCGCCGGTGTTAGCGACAGACGCACTTCACCCGACGCCTTGGCGCTGCCGCGGGTGCCGGAGGTCACCACCGTCGTCACCGTCGAAACCGCCTCGGGTACCGCGGCGTAGACAATCTCCTCCATCT
>CBDUNM010000231.1:0-5739 GCA_965368585.1 uncultured Chromatiales bacterium
TTTCCGTCTAGCGGCCGCTTCGAAGATCATCGTCAACGCCCACCGAATCAACCAGAGCCAGATCCCAGAGAGATCGGGAAAAACCGAGAGTGATTTCTATTTCACCGGCTTGGTCGCCCCGAGGAGATCCACGACAAGGTGCTGCAGACCGTCAACAATGACGACAAGGACGTGTTCAACGGGGACATCGGTCGGGTAGCGCGGATCGACGAGGAAGAGGGCCTCGTCTTCATCGACTACGATGGCCGCAGAGTCGAGCACGAAACCAGCGAACTTGACGAAGTATCTCTGGCTTACGCCACCACCGTCCATAAAAGCCAGGACTCGGAATACCAGGCGGTCGTTATCCCGCTGGCCATGCGGCACTATATGCTTCTGGAGCGCAATCTCCTGTATACCGCTGTAACCAGGCGCAATAATCCGGTGATGGTGATCGGACAGGCCAAGGCATTGGCGACGGCGGTCAAGAGACGGGGATCAGTGAAGCGGCTGACCAGTCTTTTACACCGGCGACGGCATAGCGATAATGTGGGTAAAGCTTGATTCTGGAGAGAAAGATGAACAAAGACATCACTGACTTCGAAGAACTCCCTCAGGGATGGGGCAGACTTTATGTTGGTCCGCTGCCCATAGATACGGGCCCGGTAAGCGTCGGCGACACAGTGACGGTGAAGATCGCTACAGACATTGAACTCTACATCCAGGTCGAGTCGACCAAACGGGGAATACTCGGTGGAGTTCTCGTGGCGATTGGCCCGCGACCCAGGATCAAGTTTGGCGAATGGAAGGTCGAAGACCGGGTAACCGTGGCGGAGCAAGCGGTCCGAGCGGTCATCAGAAACCGTTGAAGTACCGAATTCTTCCGGCGGGGCATCTGCTATGTCGAGCCGCTATCCGTGATTATATCGATAACCATGGTCGATAGAAGAGAGAGGGAAATAAATAGCCGCTGATCGGGGTTCGCTATCGTCGCGCCAATCATATCCTTTGGGTGGATAACCATGTGACGGTGTGAACAACATACGGCGATCGTTCAGCCGGCTGGATGGTTACCGATCGTTTATCCGATTTTTCGGTCCGAGGCGTGGCCATGCTGGCTCGTAGGGCGCGCAAGAACGGCGAATTGATGGGCGAAGCGAAAATCGACCCATCGCGGGTTCAGTCGAAAAATACCCTAAAACGACTTCTGTCCTTCTCTGCCTTCATTCAGCTCCTTGAGCAGTGTGCGCAGTGCATCAATGGCGCGCTGTCTGTCGACATTCGGGTCCCAGACCTGGTCAGCCCAATGCAGCGGATCGTGTAGCTGTCCGGCCAACCGATCCACCGCGAGCAGTTCGTAGATGCGGCGCCAGTCGCCTTCGACCCGCAGGGCCAATCGTGGGTTCAACAGGTCCTGGCCATGGTTGATACGCAGAAAGAGTTTGCGGTTGTAAGGGCCTTCCCGCGAGACCTCGTTTTTCGACAGGATCGAGGAGATGTAAGCGCGCTTCTTGCGTCGCGCGGGGACGACCGATTCAGGGAAGTGAGCGAGTACGTCGGCGAAGTCGCCGGCCGAGAGCATGCGCCGCCGCGACGCCCAGTTCTCCCCGAGACGCTGGTAGAACAGGATCATCGCGATGCACAGCATCAGGTATTCCATCAGCCGCCGGTCCAGTTTCACTAGCCGTTCATCGACCTGCACGTCCAGGCTGGCCGGTGCCAGCCGCTCGAACACCGCGGGCAGTTTGGTCCGCGCAAAGCGTTCGTCATCGCAGGCCCGCTCCAGGCCAATTTGAAAGGCGTTGAGTCCATTGCCGTCGACCAGACCGTTATCCGCGTTCCGATCCAAGAGCGCTTCGGCGAGCGCGGCATTGCCCATGCGACTGGCAATCATCAACGGGGTCTGGTCAAAAACGTTGCGGAAGTCGACGCCGTATTGATCGACCTCGCGCAGCACGCCGCCCGGGTTCTTGAGCCCGTACAGCATGAAGTACTTATTCTCCAGCACCGACATGGCCTTGTTGGGTTGCTGGGCCGTCTTAAAGCCGGCCTGTACCAAGGCATTCAAGCGGCGCTGGTCTCGATAAACCAGGGCGTATTCCAAGAGCGCGATGCGCGCCTTCTTTTCTTGCCGGTGCAGCGCCCTGTCCTCGAGTTCCGCCAAGGCCTCACCGCGCAGCACCGTCCAGGGAATGGTGCGCTGCTTGAGTATCTGCTCGCGGATCTCTGCCGCTTGTTCTTCCTTGCCCTGGAGTGCCAGGCGATGGGCCTCTTGGCGCCATTCATCGAGGCTGGAGCGCTGTTCTTCGACATCGCCAACGCTCTCGTGGACCTCCGTCAGTCCCAGCAGCGCAAGTAAGTGTTGCTTGGGGTTTGGCTCTATCAGGTAGAGGTTCCTTACCGCCCGCGTTACGGCGACGTACAAGGCGTTGATGTAGAATTTGTAGATCTCAAGCGACTTGTCACCTTTGTCGCGACCGCGGGCATAGCGCAGCTCGCCTTGCAGATCCGCCGCGCTCAGATCTCCGGCTATGTCGCGAAAGCGCTTCTGTTCGCCTGAAACGAAGCCGTACAGCAGGACGTTCTCATACTCCAGCCCTTTCGCCTCATGGATCGAGAACACCAAGGGCGTGCGAAAGAACTGGCGCACCTCCGCCTTTTGCTCCGGGTGCAGGACGAGGATGGCAAAGCGTGCGGACGCGGCGGTGCGCCGGTCCAGGTCGCGTTTGACTTGATCGCTGTCGTGGAGCAACCCGACCCGCCCTTCGCGGGGGCCGCGACTGCGCACCAGATAGTTGCTTTCGCGATCCACGGAGCCAAAGCGGGCATGCTTGATGTGCAGCAGCCGGTTAGCGATCTCGGTGACCTCGGGCGAGTTGCGAAAGTTGGCGTTCAGGATGCGGACCAGATCGGCTGGCATGTCGTCGCTTTGTTCCCGCCAGAACAGGGTTTTGAGCTTGGCCCAGGAGAAGAAGTTGGGGTGTACGATCTGGTTGGAATCGCCGCACAGCAGGAAGCTGCGGACGTCCCTGAGCGCGCGCAGGATCAGTAGCAGTTGGATGTTGGTCAGATCCTGGACCTCGTCAACGACGATAAAATCGTACCGGGGCTCCACCCGCTCCAGCCAGGCGTGGCTGACAATGTTGGGGTCGAACCACCCCTGCTCGTTGAGAAAGCGCAGATACTTCTCGAATGCGTCGTACACGGCGTCACGCGTCTCCAACCCGAATATCGACTGCTTCACGCCCAGGGCGAGGTAGGCGGCGCGGCTCAGATAAGCCGTCTCGGCCTCCGTGCCGGTCACCGCACCCTGAAACTCTTCGAACAGACGGTGGCTATCCTTTAGCTCTCCCGGCAGCCGCTGCCGCGCGGCCCAACCGGCGAAGACCCGCGGCGCGATCTCCTTACCGTCCGGAATATGGATGCTCTCCAGGTATTCCCGGTAGGACAGGAAATCGACCTGTTGCTCGTCGTTGCTATAGCCGTTGGCGTAGTAGAGATCACGGGCGTTCTGGACCAGGAAGGGCGAGCGCGTGACGTAGAGGAGGTCGCCACGGGCATCCTTCATCTTCTCCAGCGTCAGTGCGGTCTTGCCGCTGCCGGCGGATCCGATGATCACCAGCGGCGGCGACTGCCGATAGACGGTCTCCTGGTCTTCGTCAAAGGACAACACTTTGTCCTGCAAATGGAAACGGGACAGGCGCGGGTTCAGATAGGGGAGTTCCGGCGCATGATCGGCCGCCTCGCTGTCGACCGCCGGAATGCAATCCTCGTCGATGGACACGCCGCGCGCGAGGAAGCGTGATTTCTCGTAGGCATGTTGGGGCAGGTATTCCAGCAGCAGCGCACAACGCTCGCCCTGATGGCGATACAGCGCGAACAGCAAACGGTTACTGCGGTCCAGCCGCGCCCGGTACAAGTTCTCGCCGACCTTCTTGACGTCGGCGGACCGAAAGTCATCGGCGGCGAGGTAAGCGGTCAGCTTCTGATAGCCGGGGATAGCCGCCGTGTCGAGTCCGCGATAGGTGAGGATCTGCATTACAGTGAAAAGAAACTCAGTTCTCGGGTTCCCTGGTAGCGGGTTTTTTGGGTAGCCGATTGAAGTCGTCGATGACCATCACCTGGTGCGGGAGTTGATCGGCCAAGTCCCAGAATACAAGATTCTTTCCCTAGGCGGGCGCATTGTGAACAAAGGACGGGTCGAAATCGCCGGCGAACCCTTCGGCAATCAGCCGACCAGCGAGCACCCAGGAAGGCGGCCGCTGTCCGCGCCACGCCAGCATCTCCCAGGGACATCCCACAGTATCGCAATCGATCGCGTGATGCTTTAGCGTATCCGGATCGCCGAGATCCAAGAGGTCGCCACAATTCGCTACACAGGCATATAAGGTCAAAGGCTGCGGACGATTCGGAAATTTCTGGTTGTACTCGGCAAGTGCGGTAGTTTCCGATAAGGCCGTATACAAGGCCGGTAGACCGACTTTGTCGAATCGTCCTCCCCAGCGCATGGCGCCTTCACCTGAATCGGGCGCGAACGCCCAGTTCGGCTGGTGTGCCCGATAAACCAGACCCTGAAAACGTCGATGCATCGGGCATAGCCGCCTTCCGCAATTCGCTCGAGGTGCCGCATCACGGCACCTGCCTCTCCGTGCCCGACTAGGGTTTGAGCTGTCACATCGCCCAGGCTCGGAATCGGTTCTGATCGGTACCAGGCGTAAGCTTGAAACACGGTGCCACTCCAGGGGGTTACGCGATTGAGCACCATGATCATGTCATGTAGACGTTGTTGGGAGCGCTTCGAACGTGCCCGCGTTTTCTTGCTGACCGCCTCGACGGCTAGCCCGGTGAGTTCCGCAACCTTTTTGACCGTGGCGTGGAACGCATCAGGTAGTAGCCGCGGACTGACGTAACCATCGGTATCCATCAGCTTCTGCGTGAGGTCACTCATACGTCACCTTTGAGCCTGCTGAAATGCCCGTTAATATGGGTGGACTATAGGGCGCAATGCGTAGTTTTGACAACTCGGCGTATCAGTTCTCCAGAAATAAGGTGGACAACATAGGGGCGTTTAAACAACGCACGCTCATCGCCCAGTTCAGGTGATGACTAGAAATCTTTCACCCGTTTTCTCCGACCCGAGGCATGGTGTTCACCGCGATCGCTTTCGATGTAGCGGTCGGTGGTGGCCATGCTGGCGTGCCCCGCGTCATCGCACACGTACTCCTTGGGCCGGTCTTTCACGTCTTCGCAGCTGCCGGTATGGCGCAGTCCGCCAGTGCACGGTGGCCTCTTTCAATTCCCGGGCATCTTCCTCCAGACCGTCGTCGCGCATGCGCGCATCGTTCTGATCAAAACAAGACTGCACGAGGCGACGCCGGTGCCGCGTGGTGGTGAGCGGTGTCCTGGTCCAGCGAAAGTTGATGTCCTTCATTAACCGGCGAAGACCGATGTCGTCATCCTCGATGACTGGGGACTGGCCAAACCGACGGCAGAGCATCGTCGCGATCTGCTGGAGATACTGGAGGATCGACACGGCACCCGATCGACCCAGGTCACCAGTCAATTTCCCATCGACAAATGGCACGACGTCATCGGCGATCCCACCCTGGCCGATGCCATCCTCGACCGCCTCGTACACAACGCTTGCAAGATCAGTCTCAAAGGAGGATCGATGCGCAAACGCAAAGCAGAATTGACGCAGCCAACCCAACCCGAGTAACAATACACAAACCCCGCGTCGCTACGCTCCGACAGGTGGCA
>CBDUNM010000232.1:0-5634 GCA_965368585.1 uncultured Chromatiales bacterium
TGATTCGTCTGAAACCCGATCGGCGCCGACGTTGGATCACGCTGGTGCTGTGCGGCGACGCGGTCCCGCCGGAGTTGCTCCGCGCGCTGCGGGTGCGCCTGTACCTGTTCAGAGATCGCTGCGAGGCGCGTAATTGTCGGGAATCAGAATCGTAGGTTTTCGCTGCGTTGGGTCGGTTTGCGGGAAATCCAGATTGTAGTGTAAGCCGCGGCTTTCCCTGCGACGTTGCGCGGACTGGATAATCAAATCCGCCACATCGACCAGATTGCGCAGTTCGAGCAGGTCATTGCTAATCCTGAAGTGGCTGTAATACTCGGTGATTTCGTGCCGCAACAGATTCAATCTTCGTTTGGCGCGTTCCAGGCGCTTGTTGCTGCGCACGATTCCCACATAGTCCCACATGAAACGTCGCAGTTCCTGCCAGTTGTGCGAAACCACGACTTCTTCGTCCGAGTCCGTGACGCGGCTCTCGTCCCAGTGCGGCAGGGTGCCGACGGCCGGAACCCGCGCCAGCTGCCCCGCAATGCCCTTGGCCGCCATCTCTGAAAACACCAGGCATTCGAGCAACGAATTGCTGGCCATGCGATTGGCGCCGTGCAGGCCGGTGTAGGCGGTTTCGCCCACCGCATAAAGGCCCGACAGGTCGGTCTGTGCGTGGCCATCGGTGATTACTCCCCCCGAGGTGTAGTGCGCGGCAGGCACCACCGGGATGGGTTCATTGGTAATATCGAAACCCAGGTCAAGGCAGCGCTGATAGATCGTCGGGAAGTGTTCCTTGATGAAGTCGGGCGCCTTGTGACTGATATCCAGGTACACGCACTCCACACCCAGGCGCTTCATTTCGTGGTCGATGGCGCGGGCCACGATGTCGCGCGGCGCCAGTTCGGCACGCTCGTCGAAGTGCGGCATGAAGCGGGTGCCGTCCGGCAGTAACAGGCGTCCGCCTTCGCCCCTGACCGCCTCGCTGATCAGAAACGACTTGGCCAGCGGGTGGAACAGGCAGGTCGGGTGGAACTGAATAAACTCCATATTGGCGATGCGGCAACCCGCCCGCCATGCCATCGCGATGCCGTCGCCCGTTGCTACGTCAGGATTGCTGGTGTAGAGGTAGACCTTGCTTGCGCCTCCGGTGGCGAGAACTACAAAGCGCGCGGCGATCGCGCGGACCCGGCCGGATTGCAGATCGAGTACATAGGCCCCGACGCAGCGCCTGGGTCCACCCTGACTAAGCTTTTCGGAGGAAATGAGGTCGATTGCGATCTGATGCTCCAGCACGTCGATATTGGCTCGGCGACGCGTGCGGTCCTCGAGCGTGACCTCCACTTCGCGGCCGGTCGCGTCGGCGGCGTGTATCACACGGCGGTGGCTATGACCGCCTTCACGGGTGAGGTGATAACCGGCCGTACCGGTGGGCGGGGTGCGGGTGAATTCCACGCCCTGGCCAAGCAGCCAGCGGACATTGTCCGGTCCGCGCTTGACCACGAGTCGGACAACGGCCTCGTCGCACAGACCCGCTCCGGCCTGTAGCGTGTCCTGCACGTGCGACTCGATCGAATCCTGTGCGTCGAGCACCGCCGAAATTCCTCCCTGGGCGTAGAGCGTATTCCCTTCGGCCAATTCGCGTTTCGAAACAACCGCCACTTTCGCGTGTTCCGGCAGGCGCAATGCGAGACTCAATCCGGCGGCACCGCTGCCAATGACCAGTACGTCGTAGTTTGTGTCCAGGACCGTCAACTCCCATTTGCCGCGATCGCCGCGAAACGCGATAATTCGTGGCGCACAGTGGTGAAATGCCTCAAACTAGGCCTCTTGCTGCATCCTATCCCAGTTGTGTCTTTTCGAGAACCGTGCCTAAACCGATTCCTTGCCCCCGCGTCATGCGAAAAAAACTTGCCATGGCAAGCGATCAGCGAACTTTCGCGCGCGGCAACGGTCCACCTCGTAGGGTTTCAAACTCGCTGGTTCATCGTGGCGGGCGAGCCGCGTGACCAGCAGCCGTGAATCCGACCAAGTGCTGGTGGAGCGCGTTCAGGCGGGCGACAAGAAAGCATTCGACGTGCTGGTGCTGAAGTATCAGCAAAAAGTGGCAAATTTGATTTCACGCTACGTGCGTGATCCTTCAGAGGTGTTGGATGTGACGCAAGAGGCGTTCATCAAAGCCTATCGGGCGCTGCCGAATTTTCGCGGTGACAGCGCCTTTTACACTTGGTTGTACAGGATCGCCATCAACACGGCGAAAAATTTCCTCGCCGCGCAGAGCCGGCGACCGCCAGGTGACGACATCGAAGCGGAAACGGCGACCCAGACTGACGCGGGAGCGCGGCTTAAAGAATACGCTACGCCGGAAAACCTTCTGTTACAACAGGAGATAGCAACGACCATCAAGGCCGCGGTCGACGACCTGCCGGACGATTTGCGGACCGCCATTACGCTCCGCGAATTGGAGGGATTGAGTTACGAGGAAATTGCAAAAGCCATGGACTGTCCCATCGGTACGGTGAGATCACGGATTTTTCGGGCACGAGAAGCGATTGATACGCGACTCAGACCACTTCTGAAATAGACTGGCGCGACACACTATGAGCGAAAGAACGAAAGAGCAGTTATCGGCATTGGTTGACGATGAACTCACGGTGAGCGAAACGACCAATTTGGCGGCCGAACTTGCCGCAGACGATGAAGGCCGCGATACGCTTGCACGATATCAGTTGATCAGCGCGGGATTCCGCGGCGAGTGGGCCGAACCTCAGACGCTGTCCGTGGCCGAAACGGTCAGGCAGCGACTGGTCGACGAACCCGCGATTCTCGCGCCGCAGAGGCGGCCCGCGATGCGCGCCTGGAAACGGGGGGCGGCCGGTGTCGCCATCGCCGCGTCGGTAGCTGCCTTGGCCGTTGTGTACGTTCAAAAGGATCCGCTGAGCGGGATGCCCGATACCCAGGTGGCGCAGTCGCCCGAATCCGCACCGATCCCGGTTATGACTGTCGTGTCCAGGGAATCCGTCCAGCCGTTGACCCGGCAGGAAAACCGCAACCGTCTCGGACGGTATCTGATGGACCACAATGAATTTGCAACACGGGGCGGAGCCAGCGGTTTCATGCCCTACACGACGTTCGTGACCTACAATGGCCGGTAATAAGCGTCGCGTTTCACGCGCAGGCTCAGCCCATTGATATCGAGCGCCCGCGGCCCACACGCGTTTCTGCGCGGGATCGGCCGAGTTGTCTACAACGACCCAGTGCACGCGCGCAAGTCGACCCGTTCGGCGCTGCTTCTACGGTCAGCCAAGCCGCCGCCGGCGCTGCGTTCCCCGCAAACTCGCACATGAAACACCAACAATTGCGCACGAAGTGCCTGGTTGCAACGGGATTGCTCATTTGCAGCGGTTTGGCCCGCGCCGATACCGTTGCCGAAGAGGTCTACGGGTGGCTGGAAAGGATGAATCGTGCCGTCTTGTCGCTCGACTACGAGGGTCGCTTCGTATACCAGCACGGCGATCACCTGGAAGCGCTGTTTATCAGACACAGCGTTGCGGACGGCGTTGAAAGCGAACGCCTGATTTCGCTCAACGGCAGTCATCGTCAGATCGTGCGAGACAATGACTCGGTGATGTGTGTGATACCCAAGCAGAAGGCGGTCGATGTCGATCGACGCGCATCCGGGCGCCGGCTGTCACCGATATCCCCGATTCGACCGGCTCAATTAGTCAACCACTACAGTTTTGAAATGGGAGATACGACACGGGTCGCCGGTCGTCCTGTGCAGGACGTGATCATTCGACCAAAGGACGGCTTGCGCTTCGGTTACGAGCTGTCGTTGGACCAACAGCACGCGCTGCCCCTGAGAACCGCGATGCTGGACAAAAACGGGCGTAAGGTGTCGCAGATCCTGTTCACCCAATTACGTATCGGAGAATTCGCCGATCCTATAGCCAGCGCCGAACCGCTGCCTGTGCATGAAAACCCACACCAAGCCGCCTGGAAGTCAGAGGCTCGCGCGCAACTCATGCAAGCGCCGGCCTGGGTGTTTTCCGAGCTCCCACCGGGGTTCATGCTCAACGTGCACCGCCGCCAACCACATCCGGCGTCCGACACCTACCGCGAGCATTTTATCTTTTCCGACGGCCTCGCGACGGTCTCCGTTTACGTCGAGCCGAGCGGAGCCGTTAGCATCAACGGAGCGGTCGACGCGGGACCGATGAACGCCTATGGGCGAGACCTGGGTGGTTACCACGTGACCGCCGTCGGCGAGGTGCCGGCAGCCACGGTACGCTTGTTCAGCGACGCCATACGTGCTGCCGCAAAAGTCAAATGATTGAAGAACCGGCCGTTGTGGTCGATACCAGCGGTCACATGGCTGCGGTTACCGGCCACGGCGGTGGCTGCGGTGCGTGTGACGCGAGCGAGGGCTGCGGCTCCGCTTCATTGGCGCGGTTCTTCCAACGACGCAAGCGGGTGCTTTGGGTGCAGAATCCGGTCGCCGCGCGAACCGGTGACCGGGTGATCGTGGGTATCGATGAATCCGCGTTGTTACGCTCGGCGTGGCTGGCGTACGCCGTGCCTGTCGGCGGTTTGCTGGGTGGAGCAATCCTTGGAGACCTCTTTGCGCCCGTGGGCTTCGCGGAACCAACCGCTTTGATTTCCGGTCTTATGTGTTTGGTCATCGGCTTGATCGTGTCGCGCCGTCTCAACGATCGCATGGCCGCGAAGAATAATCATCAGGCGTCGGTCATCCGCGTACTGCCGCCCAAACCGATCGCACCATCAGTGTCGGCCGCAGACTTGAAGCCGGCTGGTAACAGATGAACGGAGAAAGTATGAAGACGAGTCCTTTACGCCAAATGACGCTTTGGCTGGCGGCGGCGGCGATGTTCGCCAGCGCTGCGGCGCCGCAGGCGCGCGAGCTCCCGGATTTCACGGAACTGGCTGCCGAAAACAGCCCGGCAGTCGTCAATATCAGCACCCGCCAGCTCACGGCGGCGAAAAGGCGGTTGCCGAAGAATTTCGAAATGCCCGATCTACCGGAGGGCAGCCCCTTCAGCGACCTGTTCAAGCATTTTTTCGAAGAACAGCCGGATATGATACCAGATCGCAACGGGCGCTCACTGGGCTCTGGTTTCATTATCAGCGAGGACGGATACATACTCACCAACAATCACGTGGTGAGCGACGCAGATGAGATCATCGTGCGCCTCTCGGATCGTAAGGTTTACGAAGCAAAAGTAATCGGCAGCGACAAGCAGAGCGACGTGGCGCTGCTGAAGATCGAGGCGGATAACCTGCCCGTCGTCAACATCGGCACGAGCAGCGACCTCAAGGTGGGTGAATGGGTGCTCGCGATCGGCTCTCCGTTCGGTTTCGACCACACGGTGACGGCGGGTATCGTCAGCGCCAAGGGCCGCAGTCTTCCCAGCGAGAACTACGTACCCTTCATTCAAACCGACGTTGCCATCAATCCCGGAAACTCCGGCGGTCCCCTATTTGACCTGGATGGCAAGGTAATCGGAGTGAATTCGCAGATCTACAGCCGCACCGGCGGATTCATGGGGCTGTCTTTCGCCATCCCGATCGAATTGGCGATGAATGTGGCTGACCAACTGCGGACCAAAGGGCGCGTGTCTCGAGGTTACCTGGGCG
>CBDUNM010000233.1:0-5565 GCA_965368585.1 uncultured Chromatiales bacterium
GAATGCGCCCCGCACAGGACTTGCGCCGCATCCCTGCCGATTCATTCGCGCCCGTACCCGATCGGCTGGTGCAACATACAGGTTAACATCCGGGCATTGCTAGGAACATCGTGGGAATGATGGCCGTAGCCTAAAACGACCGGGTCGACGAGGACGGCGCGCTCGCCGTCGCCGCCCTCGAGTTGGCGCGTCAGGCCCAGCTCGTCCGGGCGCTGCTGCGGCGTCGCGGTCCGCATCAGGGCGAGGCCGGCGCCCGCGCCCGCCTGCAGGTCGTCGTCGACGACATCGCCGACTTCCCGCGGTCGCCTGTGCGATGCTCAAGGACCTCGGGATCGACCGCGTCCTGCTGCTGACGAACAACCCCGGCAAGATCGCCGCACCGGACGCCTGTGAGATCGAGGCCGTCGGGCGCATACCGCTGTCCGCGCCGGTCAACGCGCACAATGCGCGCTACCTGCGCACCAAGCTCGAGCGGGCCGGCCATCTGGCGACTGGGCCGGAGGCCGCGGAGGACCGCTGGTTCAGCAGTCCGCCGGTCCGTCGTTCAGGGTGGCGAGCGGCATCGCGGCGGTCTCGCTCAATAGCCTCGCCAGGCACTTCCCGAGGTGCGCGAGCAGCTCCGATCCGCGTTGCGCATCGGCACGCGCGGCGTTTCCGACGGCCCCGGCGGGGTTCAGGTCCTGCGTCATCCAGGCGAAACCGACCGGCCGTTCCGGCCCCAGCAGGCCGCCGCGCGCGGCGGTCGGTGCGGCAAAGTCGCGCAGCGCCTCGCGCCGCACCAGGTCCGGCCGCAGGTGCAGCATCATCGAGGTCTCCAGCTCGCCGCCGTGCAGCCCGTCGGCGAGTTCGTCGCGAGCGAACAGACCGGCCGGCGTGCCGAACGCGAAGTAGTTGGCGCGCACCACCAACATCCGCTGTTCGACCCTCAGGCGCAGGGCCGCCTGGTCGACCAGGCCGACCTGACCCCCATGGCTGTTGAGGATCATCAGCTTGCGCAGACCCGCCCGCGCGACGGCGCGGCCGAGTTCGGTCCACTGCTCCAGGAGCAGTTCGGGCCGCAGACTGAGCGTGCCGGGGAAGGCGCTGTGCTCCAGGCTGTCGCCGACCGCCAGCTCGGGCAGCGCCAACACGCGCACGCCCGGCGCCAGGTGCGTCTTCGCCGCGTCCACGATGCCGCGGTTGATGACCTGGTCCGTGCCCAGCGGCAGGTGCGGCCCGTGCTGCTCGATCGCGGCGACCGGGAGCAGCGCCAGCGTCGATTCGGGGTCCAGCCCCCCGAAATCGGTCGTCGCCAGGTCTTGCCAGCTTTCGATCATCGCTCGGCCCTTCAGCGGTAGTAGATGTCATCGGTGGGCGGCGGCGCCTGCGCCAGCAGGATCGCCAGCAGCGCCGGGACCAGGCCGATCGCGACCACGTAGAGCGGTTCGACGAGCGTTCGCTCGAGGCGTCCGGGGACGGGCAGGCGGCGGCTCAGCGCGGCGCTCAGGAAGACCAGCGGCAGCGGCAGCAGCGCCCAGGGACGGATCTGGGTCAGCAAGAGCAGCAGCAGCGCCAGCGCGAAGCAGCCCAGCCCGGCGACGGCCACGCCGCTGGCGCCGAAGGGTAGTCGGGGTGTCGGCCAGTTCCACAACCCGAATCCGCCGACCGCCGCCGCCAGGGCGAGCGCGACCTGGAACAGCGCCAACGATCCTGCGTTGAACGCCGCGCCGGCCAACCCGAGGGCCGCCGCCACGAGCATGGCCGCGCGGTTGGCGCCCTCAGGCGGCGTCGCCGCCAGCCCGGCCAGCGCGCCGAAGGCGAGCACGGCTGCCATGGCCAGGCGCCACAGCGGTTCCGGGTCCCCGCCGCTGAGCTGGGGCCAGCCGAGCCAGAGTGCAATGAGCACGACGGCGGCAACGATTGCAGCGGCGGTCACCAAGCGGCCCGGTCTGGCCATGTCGGCCGCGATCCCCCCTGCGAGCGCAAGGGCGAAGATAAAGGGCAGTTTCTCTATCCCGGACCGTGCCGGCCAGGTCGGTGCGCCAAAGATTAGCGACCAGGCAATGAGCACGGTGGCACCGACCGCGGCCGCGGCCAGGGTCCGGCCCCGGTGCGGTCCCAGGCCGTGGCGCAGCGCGGCCGTGAACAGCAGCACCAGCGCCAGCGGCAGGACGACGCTCTCGATCAATGGGTGGTTCAGGTCCAAGAAGTTGCCATCGGTTGTTGATCCTCCGTTAGCTTAGATAACCCGGGATCGTGACGCCAATCGGCGCATGCAACGCCTCTGTCCGGGGTGGCTGATATTAATCAAAACGAATTCGGAAAACCCGGACACCGCAGTTGGAACGCTGTGCAGCACGATGCCAACCGGATCACCCGTCCCGCAAGGTGGTCGATGGCTCGGGACGGCACGGCGCCGAGCAGGTTTTTCTGAGCGGTAAGCGACGACGCTAGTCTCCAGTGTGCTGATTGCAGCCGCCTTCATGGCGGTCCTGAACCTGTTGCTCACCGGTATCCTCGCGGTCGCGAACGCGCCCCTGTGTGTGTGCGAGGACCCGTGCATCGACCAGACTGAGGCGCTGCTGCCGAACGCCAACTGCGGGTCTTGCGGCAGCACCGGTTGCCGAACCCTCGCGGAGAGGCTGGTCAAGGGCGAGTCTCGGTGGTCAGGTGCCCGACGTTGAAATCGCTTCGCGAATCCGTCGCGTATCCAACGGTCCTCAGCCGGCCGTGAACCAGCCTGCGGCGCGATATTATGGGATTCCCAAGGACAGAGGCCTGCCGGGTGAGTACATGGAACACGATCGCAAGATGATGGAGCCGGTCAATTTCCGCATTCGGAAGCTGGTCGAGGAAACCGGCAACAATGATCGCGCACTCGAAGGCGTCGTATTCCGCGTGTACGACCTCGGTGCCGATGGAACGATCACCTGTGAAGTTGTATAAGTGGTTTGAGACACCAGGAGAACTTGATCATGCGCGCAGTCTGGAACGAGAAAGTCATCGCCGAGTCGGACGATACAGTCGTGGTTGAAGGCAATCATTACTTCCCGCCGGATTCGATCCACGCCGAGTACTTCAGGCCCAGCGCCCACAGGTCGGTATGTCCATGGAAAGGTACCGCCAGTTATTACACCATCGACGTGGACGGCAAGCAGAATCCCGATGCGGCCTGGTACTACCCGGATACCAAGGAGGCGGCCAACAGTATCAAGGGCCGGATCGCCTTCTGGAAGGGTGTGCAGGTCAGCGACTGAGCGCGGTTGATGCCGTATACCCGAGCATCCCGACACGTTCGCTGCATGCACGATGCTGACGCGGCCGGTGGTATCGCGATCGTGCACTGGCTCGAGGATGTTCATCCCGACCAATCGATCGCAACCGGTTAGTCAATACTCGGGATTCATGAATCTCAGCTGCCTTCATCGGTGTTTATCGCGGGCGGCGAGCGCTCTTGCTGTTGAGGATAAGGACAGTTGTTGCAACGAATTCTGGTTCCGCCTATACCGGGTTAGGCGGTGGCCGGTGACGACGCGTTGTTGCAGGTCACGGGACGCTTGTTCACCGGCTCCGATCGGCGAAGAACGGACCGTCAGCGCCCTTACGATTGATTTGCTGTCGATACGAGATGTCTTGCCTGCAGGATAATTCGCCTTGGGATCCTGCTATCGATTCTGAGAAAAATGTCCCAGCAGGCTATTGAGTTCTTCTGCCGCATCAGAAAGGGCTTTGCCTTCCAAGGCTGTGTTATTTGCTTTTGTTGCACTCTCTTTCATGCTGCTGATAAGGCTGTCCAGTCGCTCCTGAAGAATCCTCAGGCGCTGAAGCTGATCGCCGGTGGCGTCGACGATGTCAGTGTTGGCTTGGCCTGCCAACGATACGCTTTTGATGATGGACTGAATACTCTGTGCTGATATTGAAGCCTGTTGCTGACCTGAATGTACCCGTTCGACCACCACGTTGAACGAATGACTCGTGCCGTTTACCTTATTGTATAGTTGATCGACGATCTCCGAGATTTTTCCGATTGAACCGGTTGTTTTAAATGCTAAGGAACGCACCTCATCCGCCACCACCGCAAAGCCACGCCCCTGTTCTCCCGCGCGCGCGGCCTCAATGGCGGCGTTGAGTGCCAATAGATTAGTTTGCTCCGCGATATTTTTTATTGTGTTCACTATTGTATGGATGCTCTGTGCGGTCAGGTTGAGCTCGCCCATCGCGAAGGTCGCCTGCTTGACATCTTTTACGGCGCTTTCCATTTCCCTGATATTTTCCTCGGCGGCTTCCAAGCCAGTGCGTGCCTGCTGGTCTGCATTCATTGCAAGATCAGTAGCCTTTTCGGCCAGATTCGCGACGTTTTCGGATATACCGAAAAACTCAGATGATGCGGCGATAACCTCAGCGGAATCTCGCTCTTCTTCGGCCGCTGTTTCAGTGATCTCCTTTGAAATCATGGCGACCTGGTAAGCTGACTGCCTCATCTGCTCACTGCTCCCCTGTATGGAACCAACCATACTGCCGAGGGAATCTACCATCGTGTTGTAGTGGTGTTTTAGTTCAGCGATTTCGTCACGAGAATCTATAGCAAGTCGCCCGCTCAGGTCGCCACTCGTCATGCTTTTCATCGCCTGGTTAATCAAGTCCACCGGGGCAATCAAGTTCTTGCGGAAAAACAGCACTACCGAGAAAGAAATAATCAGAATCATCAACAAGAGCAGCACCAGATTGTTGATCAGCATGCTGCGCAAGGTAGCCTTCAGCGGGGATGTATCAAGTCCAATCTGAATTCGGCCTACAGCGCCGTCCTCCGAGGGGATCTCTTTGTCAAAGACATCGATATTCTCTGCCTTGATGACTGCGCCGTACTCAACTTTCTCTTCGTTGTTTATTACTGCGATGAACATTACCTCTTTTTCAGCCTGTACATCTTCGACCATCGCTTCTACCAAATCGGTCTCAAAGTTACTCAAATAGTACGAGGTAACAGAGACTAGACTGGTCAGCTTGGAATCGGCCTTGGATCCCATGGCATCTTCCAATGCTTGCTTGGCATATTGAAACTTGAAGTAGCTATCGACACCGAGTATCGAAACGATGACAGGCAACAAGTAGGCAATGAGTTTTGTGGTGAGACTAAACCGTTTGACTATCATCGCACTACGCGCTTCCCGTTGTGTGCCTAAGAGCTCTCGCTCCGTTAAAAGTTGTCTTTCCTTATCGAGGAGGCAGCAGCCCGGCCTGTGTGACGGCATCGGTCCATTCGGGTGTAGAGGCGAAGTTCTGCGCTGCGGCAACCAACGGGTGGGCCTCGTTTTTCAGATCGTAAACTAGACCAACGGCCACACCAGCGGAGAAATCATCCACTTCGATGACGTTAATGCCATTGAAGTTGGGTAGTGCACCAAATGCAACGGCATTGGCGCCAGCCGCGGATTGAAGAAATTTGACTACCTGATGGTCTTTCTTGAAAATTTTGTCGAATTTGTCACTAAATATGCTGACAAATTTGACTACACGAACCGTATTCGGCAACGATCAAGGCCAGAACTCGCGATGCGGGCACCGGAAATTACCCCAGACCCTGGT
>CBDUNM010000234.1:0-5352 GCA_965368585.1 uncultured Chromatiales bacterium
CAAGGGGCCCTGAGTATCTACCGAAAAGGGTCCGGTAAGCACTCAACACCAGCCGCTCAAATGCTAATATTGAGCAAATTGGTAAAGGTTGCTAGTGACCCGAAGCGGACCTTCGACCAATGCGTACCGGTCTCGACTCTACTTGACGCTTTCCGGCTCACTCGGGGGGCGAACTGACATTAGTTTGTTCAACCGGCGTCGTCGGCGACTTGTAAACACTCACTATTAGGAAGCTCCTGCACGTGTCGAATTTTCTTTTTTTGACGCTCGGCGTCGCCTTGCTGACTGCTGGCGGGGAGGCATTGATTCGAGGCGCTTTGGCTGCTGCTAAGCGGCTTGGCGTATCGCCATTGCTAAGTGGTCTGGTCATAGTTGGTTTCGGCACTTCCATGCCCGAATTGGTGGTCTCAGTAAATGCAGCACTAGATAACAAACCCGACATTGCCATCGGAAACGTAGTGGGTAGCAATATCGGCAATGTTTTGTTGATACTAGGAATATGTGCCCTGATTACGCCATTGGCCGTCAAGCCGTTAGCGCTGCGCAGAGACGCGGTCACAGGCATTGCTGCGTGCCTGCTTTTTCTGGCCTTGGCTGGCGGAAGCGCACTGGGGCGTGCAGACGGAGTGATTCTATTGATGTCCCTGGGCTCGTTCCTGGTATGGGCATACTGGAGCGAGCGCTTTCACGCTGCGCCTTCTGCGGAACTTCACAAAGCCGAAGCCGAAGAGCTTTCCGGACTGCCGTACTCAGTCGTCGCGACGATTGCCCTTGTTGTTTCAGGACTTCTGTTACTGATTTTTGGGTCGCGCGTACTGCTTGTTGGAGCTGTCGGAATCGCGGAGCATCTTGGAGTGTCCGAGGCCGTTGTCGGTTTGACCTTAGTAGCAGTGGGAACATCCCTCCCAGAGCTTTCGATTTCGGTGATCGCAGCGCTGCGCCGGCATGCTGATGTGGCGATTGGGAACGTGCTCGGCAGCAATATCTTTAACTTGCTGGGGATCCTCGGCGTATCTGCTCTGCTTCAACCACTTCCAGTCCACCTGAGAGTCCTTCAGTTTGACCAGTGGGTCATGCTGGGAACGTCTCTGTTGTTGTCGCTATTTCTGTATACGGGGAGCCGTTTGAGCCGCCTGGAAGGTGGAATACTACTGATCGGCTATGGCATTTATGTCGGCCTTAGTTTTACTACATTCGGTGGATAACGCCAGTTGTGCGAATGCAGATGACGAGCGATCTGTCGACGTCCGCCTGTGGCCGAGCCCGTGCAACGCGAATCATCCGAAATCAACGAACCAGGCTTAATACCTTAACCCTGCTCCGCTGAGAACACGCTTCGTGCCGATCACGACTGCTGCAGCCGGTCGTCTCGGCTGCCATGTAAAGCCACCCATGAGAGCCAGCAGATCGAACCGACCCCGAGCAGCCATATCAACAGTACAGCGATCGTTCCAAGGTAGGGGACATAGGACAGTAGGCCCACAGCTACGACGGTGACGATAATCGCGGCCAGCGCTTGCCAAACAGACGGCTTCGGACGAAGCTTGCGCAATGCCAGGTCGCTGACGGCGAACAGGCCTGTCAGAACACCGATCAGCAATACGCCGAGATAGACGCCGAGGACTGCCAGACCGAGCCACGCGCCAAAACCGGATATGAGCAGAATCAATGCAAGTATCGGCGTTGAAACCAGAACAACGAAACCGAGAACGAGAGAGATGCCCGGGCGTGCGGCAATTCGGTCGGCACTCGTCCGCAGAGGTCGTGAGAAAAGCAGGAACAACGCCATGACCGCGATGATGAGGCCAAGAGTAAAAATAATACCGTCACCGGAGTCGAGGTCGTCGGCATAGTCAGGCAGCGGTTCTTCTATGAATTCGCCGTCAATCTGCGCGCCAGGATTGATTGCGGCTTCATTGTCGCTACGCCACCTGAGATCGCCGCGTACGATGGCGCTTGGGCCAAGGCGCAGCTCGTCGCCTGTCACCTCGACGTTGCCGTCGACCTCTGAGTCGATGTCGGTAGTCGTGGCGAAAATCCTGAGGTCGCCGCCAACATCGCCCTGGACCTTCACGATGTTCCCCGCAAGCCAGGCCCAGTCGCCGACCGCCTGGTCAACCGTTACGGACTGACCCGCGGCGACGATGTGGCCCGCGACAGGTGCCATGATGCGAACATGTTGTCCGGAGGCGCGTACATCATCACTTACAGCCCTACGAATCTCGATCTCCTGTGCTGCCACGATGACGTCACCTGTTACTTCACCGTCCACAACGACACGTTGCCCGGCGGCCACGAGGTCTCCGGCGATAGTGGTCCGGACAGTCACTTCGGGGTGCGCGGCGTAGAGGTCGTGGTTTACCGGCTGCTCAATAAGCAGGACCCGGTTGGAATGCTGTGCCAACGCGACGGCGGCCGCCGCGGCAATCAACGCACCAGCTGCGAGAGACTGTATTAACTTGACTCGACTGGTAGTCATGGCCTCTTCACGCTCTTGCCGGTATCGGCCGCGGCAATCCTGGATCCTTCGCGGCTCGTTATTAGTGTATTTTTTGCGACGTGTTTCAACAATAAGTGGAAGCCGAATTTACGAGCTGATCAGCCTCGGTTCGCACGTATGTCGTGCGTTGAATATTTCACTGGCCTGAACCCGATAGTGCGCAACTGCATGACTCTGGATAGCACTTCATTCGAGTTTGACGCTGTGGTTGTCTGGCGGATCGTCCACGGATGGAGCGCAGCCTGTACGTCGCGAAAGAGCACATCGACTTGCACCCCGTACTCTGGCTATTCTTGTGGTTCTTGCTTAGGGTATTTGAATGCTGCGGGATCTGTTTAAGAAGCGGACACAACCCAGGGTACTTTCGGATCGGTCTACGCGCGAGCTAACAGACCGCAAGAAACGACTTCGCTCCGAACTTTGTGCGTCAATCTACCTGTACAGGGATTCGAAGTTTATTGTCTGCTCGATTGCCGGAAGCACCGAGCAAAGGGAACCTACAGTCCTCGATGTAAGCGAGCCCGATGAGGTCCTCGGCCTGACGCTATGCGACAAACTACTGGAGTTCGAGCCCCGGGAAGACCCAAACCGACCGGGACGCAACCTGGGAGATTGGGCGGCATACGTCGCATCCGGCGCCAAATCCGGGCGAGCATTCGAGAGCAACTCGATATTCGTATATGTCGCTACGATCAACACGGCGATACGTATCGAGGCAGCACCAAGAATCACCAACGAACGCGAACTCAAAGCACTGTGCACCGTTACCAACAGCCAGTCCCATTCTGAAATTGGTGCGGCTGTTAGAAAAGCCGTTAAGGCTGCGCAACTGCTGAGAGGTGCCGGCGTTCTCTAGCCAAGGCTACGGCCGACGGTCACTCCTGACCCAATTTTTGGCCTTCTTTTCGTCGAAAACTATGAACAATTGATCTCTCCGGTCCTGTCACTATAGTAAAATGGCGTGAGACTTCGAGCGACGCGGGAAGTCACTTTTTTAAAAATGTGAAAAAGGCCAAGACACACTATCGAGCATGGATGGCCGCTTTCATCTCATAGAAGTTTGAGGAGAATTTATGAACAAGAAAAGTGTGAGTGGTCTTCTCGGAATCGTAGTGGGCGGCGCTTGGTTAGCCAATAATTACAAGCATTTTGATGAGCAAGGCTTTGTGGCGATCGGCATGCCGCTGCTGATTTTGGCCGCGGGCGTCATTTATTTTTTTATTGGCATGAAATCCTCTTAATGTAACGTCTTGGCTAGAGGCCGCCAATTTAGTGGAGAGCAGCGAGCCCCTTGGCACAAACCAATGATCGCTATTGTTTCTCGGATGGGAGAACCAAGATAAACATTGGCATATTTGTCTACGAAGATGCCGAAGTGCTCGACTTTGCGGGGCCGTTTGAAGTGTTTTCGACGGCATCAAGGTTACACGGGCAGGCAGAGATTGAGGTCTTTCTTATCAGCGAGGTCGACCAGCCAGTGGTCGCACGGAACGGCTTTACCGTAAAACCCGATTTCACGATAGAGCAGCACCCAAAGGTTGACCTGCTCTTGATCCCAGGTGGTGTTCACACGAAAGAACTCGGAAAGAAGCACGTCATTGAATGGATCAGTGAGCTGGCGACAACTGTGCCGCACATCGCGTCAGTATGTACCGGCGCATTTCTTCTCGCGGAGGCTGGTCTTCTGAATGGGCGAACGGTGACCACACATTGGGAAGATATCCCTGCATTGCGTAGTAGCTATCCAGAGCTCACAGTGTCACAGGGTATTAGGTGGGTGGAGGATGGGCCGATCACAACATCCGCTGGTATATCTGCTGGTATTGATATGAGTCTTTCAATTGTTGCTAAGCACTTCGCCATTGACTTGGCAGTAAGAACAGCAAGACAGATGGAGTACGAATGGAGTCAGATAGCGTCCGACTGATCACGACCACATGGGTCGCAGTGAACCGGCCGCTCAGATTGAGCCATAAATTTTGCTCCTGACCCAAGGTGGACCTGCCTAATCAGACCGGGAAACTGCCGATCAAGGGTATTCACTATCAGCATACGTGTTTGCCCGAATCGTAAATGAGAGCCGATCGGCTGCACAGTCATCGCATGCTCAAAGAGTTTGGACCATCTCTTTACGTGGCTGATGGGCCAACCGTCTCCTTTTACGGTTTTCCGTACCCGACCCGAATGGCAGTGGCGCGTCTTTCGGACGGTAGCGCCTGGGTTTGGTCACCCGTTGCTTTGACAGACGATCTCGTCAACTTTATGAACGCGTTCGAATCTGTAAGTCACATCGTTGCGCCAAACAAGATCCATCATCTCTTCCTGAATGAATGGCACGAGCAATGGCCTGAAGCGCGTATTTATGCTCCGCCAGGCCTCGCGAAACGAAAGCCCGAGCTGCAGTTCGACGCCGAACTTGGCGATGAGCCCGACCCGGCATGGGCGGCTGACATAGACCAGGTTGTCTTTCGCGGTTCGTTGGCCATGGAGGAGGTCGTCTTCTTCCATCGCGAATCGCGTACAGCGATCGTTTGTGATCTTATTCAGCGGCACCCCGAGGCAACAATGACGGGTTGGAAGGGCATGCTGATGCGACTGGATAGCCTGGTTGGTGACCAAGGCAGCACGCCACGGGAGTGGCGGGCCAGTTTCCTTCGACGTGGAAAAGCGAGAGCCGCGCGTGCAAAGGTGCTCAGCTGGCAGCCCGAACGGTTGTTAATTGCACACGGCAATTGTGCACAAACTGGGGCAACGGAGATAATTGAAAAGGCCCTTGCTTGGATCTAGAACATCCGCTTGTGGTCGGAAGGCGACAGTCGCCTGGTCTGGGCTATAATTTCAGCTACTGACCC
>CBDUNM010000235.1:0-5344 GCA_965368585.1 uncultured Chromatiales bacterium
GCGGAGTGTCCGCTCGATTGAACGGCAACATCGCCATCTCCTTCGCAGACACGGAAATCGATGCCGAACTGGATCAGAACCAGGACTTCGACGCCGCTTCCGGGTTGCTGAAATTCCGCGCGATTGCCAGCCTGGAGTTGTCGGCCCAGGACACCGGTGAACTGACGTTGGACTTGCCACTGGCGGTGATACCCCTGCCGGAGATTCAAATCAGTCCATCGGTCGTCGCGGTGCCTTACATCTATCCAACGCTGCGGGGCGCGGGTTCGGTTCAAAGAGGGGCGAAGATCAGTATGGTCGTACCGATAAGGACCGCCGCGAGTTTCGATAAAACCGTGAACAACGGCGCCTGGCGGGGCAACGCCGCGCGTATCACACCCCAGATTGGCCTTCCGGATGCCGATATTCTCGGCAATGCGAATCTGGAACTGACGCTCGACTTTCGGATGCACTTTCAGTTGATCGTCGAGGGCATTCCGGTAGGTGGGCCGTTCATCGGTACCGAAGTTGGCATCGATCTCGACCTCGACCCGCTCGGCAAAAACTGGTGGACGCTGGACGGCTTGACCCGGGTCACGGCCGGTTGGGGCGCCGTGTTGTCGCTGCCGAAGACGCCGAACGACGGTGTCACACTGATCGAGCGCAACTGGCAACTCGCCGCGGGCGGCCCCCTGCCGGTCGATCTGCCGGTGACGCGATGGTCGCGCACCTTCGATCTGGGGCATACGGCAGGGGTCGACGCTCTGGTTCCGGTCGACGATCACTTGCTGCTGACCGGTGAAGGGTTCCGCTCCAACGGCGGCCCCTGGATGGCCGAACTGGATAGCGGGGGCAGTCCGGTGTGGGAGACCGGCGCGACCGATAGCGCCAATGCGATGTACCCGGTTGCGATGCAACGACTCGAAAACGGCGACCTGCTCGCGGCGGGTAGAAGTGCTTACAACGACGGCATGCGAGTGGAACGTTACGATGCATCCGGCAGTCCTTTGTGGGCCAAGACGATGCAACACGCGACCGCCAGCAGTGCCCGTTGGACCGCGATGGCGCTGACCGGGACCGGTGGCGCTGTGTTGGGTGGATACAGCAGTTATCTTGGCAGCGCCAATGCGCAGCGCCTGCTATTGGCGGAGATCGACGGCAACGCCAACATCGTCTGGGCGCAGGAAATCGAACTGGGCGACGACGCCGCGGAAGTAATAACCGCCCTGGCTGTCGATGGCAGCGGGGAAATCATCGTCGTGGGTCATCTCGACTACGACGATCACCCGGATCCGGCGCAGGCGCTGGTTCAGGTGACCAACGGATTTATCGTGCGTCTGAGTCCGACCGGCGATCTGATACGCGCCAAGGCCCTGGGTTCGATCGGCGATGATTATCTGTTGGACCTTACCTTGCTACCCACCGGTGACTATCTGGTCGGCGGAGACAGCGACAAGGAGGATCAGCTTATCTGGATCAGTCGCTTGACGAGCGATGACGAACTGGTTTGGTCGTCAAGCTATGGCGGCGCCAACCTCGGTAGCCGGGCTGGAGTTACCGGACTCACCACCTTGTCCAGCGGTCTGATCGGCGTAGCGGGATTCGAGAACGCGGACGGGGCCAAGGATGCAGTACTGATGACGATAGACGGCGGCGGCATGCCTGTATGGTACAAACGCCTGGCGGGCGACGATGAGGACGCATTGCAAGGCATCATCGCGCTGGACGACGGCCTGGCTGCATACGGACACACCAAATCCGCCAGCGCGGCTTTCACGGCACGGTCCGAATTCTGGTTGGCGAGGACCAGCGTGGACGGCATGTTGCACTTCGACCCGGCCAGTGGCTTGGTCACGGTCAACGACGCGGTAACCTGGGCGCCGGCGACCTATACGTCGCTGGTAACCTTGCCGACGGTCAGCGAGTTCGAGGTGACGCTGGATGTCGTCGACGCGGGACTGGAAGTCGAGTCTGCCAGCGCAGTCGAGAATCTGCTGACTCTCTAAACCCTGGTAGATAGAAGGGGTCGGATTTGATCGACGCTTGGCGTGTTGGAATTGATCAAGTCCGACTCCTACTCCGACTTCAACGAGTTAGAGCGCTCATTTGGTGCCTCTCCGCGACAGTGTCTGGTTGATGGAGAATGCGGCAAACCTAGGGCCGAACGTGTACCGAAAAAAAGGAAAGTGCCCGATACCGATCCACGTTAAGAGATATCGCCGCCACCGTTTTGCTCCCGAAATCATCAGCTATTCGATCTGGCTGCATCATCGCTTCAGCCTGAGCTTTCGAGACGTCGAAGAAATCCTGGCCGCTCGGGGTATTGAGGTATCGTAGGAGTCGATTCGCCGCTGGTGTTTGAAGTTCGGTCCCGGTTTCCGCTGCACATCCCTTCGTCGAGCCACTGATCGGCACCACTAGACGCGAATTCCTTGACCATTTCTTTTTCTGGAACGCCACTGATCTGCAGCGCAAGCTCAACGTCTTTCGAGATTATTTCAATATGGAGCGCGTGCATGCGCCACTCGGTGGTCGACCACCGGTAGCGACCCTCGCGAATCACGCCGCATTGCAGGCATTACGATGGCAACGATGTTGCCGCGGGCACTACGAGTTGCCAATGGCGGCGTAGCTGACATTTCGCCACGGACACGATACAGGCGCCGGCAGACGCACCCTTTTCTGATTCCGGAACCCCAATCCAGCCCGCTACCGCATCGAGGATAGTTGACGGTCGCTCGACGACCTGGGGATACTTGCGTCAAACTGGGAAAACGGCTTTTAAAAAGACCATGCTCCGAGAGGCGGAGGAATTTCGGCAGGCGATTCAAGGTGGCTCTTTGCTGATGATCGTCGGTACTCTATCGATTGATCGCGACGCGGCGAAGAAGATCGTATCGGAAAATTATCCCGAGGTGGTGTACGGCGGCGAGGCAGGTGAAGTGAGTACGTTTAGGCCGATTGACAATCAAAGAACCAAACGAATGTACAGTCGATGAGTCGAGATAGGCGTGCCGGCGAGTAATGGAACGAGCGCGAATTCAACAGCTCAACGACCGTGACCCGGATCAATCCGGGCAATATGTCCTGTACTGGATGCAACAAGCACAGCGGGCGGAAAGCAATCATGCCTTAGAGTATGCGGCGCGCCTGGCGAACCAACGTGGTCAAGGGCTGATCGTCGGCTTTGGGCTTATGGATGGCTACCCAGAGGCGAACGAGCGACATTATGCCTTCATGCTCGAAGGATTGTCGGAGGTTCGCGATGCCCTGCATGAGCGCCAGATCAAGTTTGTTGTAAAGCGAGGCACCCCGGACGACATCGCCCTGGCGTTGGCTGAGGCGGCGTCGCTCGTGGTCTGTGATCGCGGTTATCTAAAGTTTCAGCGCGATTGGCGCAGCCGTTTGGCGGAAAACGCGGGTCGTTGTGTAATTCAGGTTGAGGGCGACGCCGTCGTCCCTATCGAGCAGGTGTCGGGCAAGGCGGAGTATGCCGCCAGGACGATTCGCCCCAAGCTACTCAAGGCAATGCCGAAGTACTTAGGTGCAATCCCAAAGGTCCGAATGAAGACCTCGTCGTTGTCCCTGCACGTGAGCGGCGATGTCGATGTCAGTCGGCCGGAGCAATTGCTCGGTGAGATCAAATTGGATCGCAGCGTCGGAAGAGTCAGGCGCTTCCACGGCGGTACTTCAGAAGCGCGGCGGCTGCTAACACGCTTTATCCGATATCAGCTGAAGGGCTACCATGACGCGCGCAACGACCCGGCCGACCCACAGTGTTCTACCTTAAGCCCTTATCTGCATTTCGGGCAGATTTCGCCGATTGAGGTCGTCCGCAAGGTCCGGGCGGCTAGCAATGCGTCATCCGATGATTGCAATGCGTATCTTGAGGAGTTGATCGTCCGTCGCGAACTCGCCTTGAATTTCGTTCATTTTGAGCCTCACTACGACGACTTCAAGTGCCTACCGGAATGGGCGAAACAAACGCTGGCCGAGCATCGCGACGATAAGCGCCCGGTCCATTTTACGCGCTCTCAGCTCGAGCGGGCGAAAACTGACGACGCCTACTGGAATGCCGCCATGCAGGAGATGCGTCGCACGGGTTACATGCATAACTATATGCGGATGTACTGGGGGAAGAAAATCCTCGAGTGGAGCAGCTCACCGGAATACGCGTACTCGACCGCCCTTTACCTCAATAACAAATACTTTTTGGACGGTCGAGATCCGAACTCATACGCGAACGTTGCATGGATCTTTGGACTGCACGATCGGCCTTGGCAGGAGCGGACCATCTACGGCAAGGTGAGAACCATGACCGCAGCTGGCTTGAAGCGAAAGTTTGACATCGATGCTTATGTGCGCTGGGTGGAAGGCCTTGACACCGCCGAGGTCGATTAGGCAAGAGAACTCGCCTAGCCTGCATGCTGCACCGGTATCCGGGATGGGGACAAACTGTACTTTCGAGAATGCGTCCCGAACAGGACTTGCGCCGCATCCCTGGCGATTCATTCGCGCCCGTCCCCGGTCGGCTGCTGCTACATGCAGGCTAGCGATCTCAAGTGCTGACGGCAGGCGATGACGGCCCGCCTAGGTATCGTAAGACAGCCAGTCCCGGGAATTCAGGCCATTTTTAAAGGTGCTGTTTAATCATTCCTGTAGCGCGCTCGACTCTCAGCGACGCTTACGCCGCTGCGCTCGACACACCAGTCCCAGAGCGCCTGCCGTGCTTCCTCGGTATCCGAGTCCTTCGTAGACTGGAGCTTGTGTGTAGAACGAACGGCACGGTCAAGCCAAAAGGCGCCGGTGACATTCGCAACCCGTGGCTCAGCTGCCAGCCAAACCATGGTGTCGGCACCCTCAAGCGGTGTGCGCAACAGCGGGCCCACAATCCGACGGAATCCCGGTAAAGCCCCTGCCACGCCCGGGGTATCGGCCCACCCGGGATGCAGGGCGTGAAATACCGTCGTTTCGGCCGACACGCGTTCCGCCCACATCTCGTTCAGCACAACCTGCGCCCGTTTGGCACGCGCATACTGTTTGGTACCACTGTAATTCTCTTTCGACATCTCAAGGTCCGCGACGGTCAATGGCGCTGTGTACATCCCACCGGACGACATGGTGATGACCCGGCCCGGTGCCGCCGATTTAACCTGATCCAGCAGCAGCGCCGTCATCAGGAAGGGGGACACGACCATGAGCTGACAAGTCGCTTCGGTTCCGTCCGCTGCTTCGCGGCGCTCGTTGAATAAGGCGCCGGCGTTGTGGATCAAGACATCGATACGCGCATGTCGCTGCACGATCCGATCGGATACCGCGCGTACTTGATCGAGATCGATGAGGTCAGCGATCTCAGCCGATACCG
>CBDUNM010000236.1:0-5288 GCA_965368585.1 uncultured Chromatiales bacterium
CGAAGACGGTTTCGGGCCGCACGACCCCGGTTTGACCTATACCGACGACATCGAAAACATCCCGCCGCAATTCCGCCAGCTGGGAGCGGAGGTCAGTATGCAAAACGATGCGGGCGAGATGAAAACCTTCTATGTCACGAGGATAGAAGACGGGCAGCTCACCGTAGACGGCAATCACCCGTTGGCCGGTAAGCCGCTGATCGTCAAAGTCAGCATACTCGAGGTTAGAGACGCACTGCCGGGTGAAGAGAATACCTCCGGTGTGCATTCCGCAGGTGCGCAGGGCAGCTGTTCTATCAACTAATCGACCTTGCCGCCGATTTAGATGGGTAATATTCGATCCCGTCAATCACGGCGTTGGTAATGCGTAACGGATTTTCTCCTGAAAGATAGTTGCACGCTGTCGTTCGCGCGTCGTGCCAGAAGGCACGCCGATTGTCGTGGGCCGCGGCCGGACTTGACCGGAGCGTCCTTTAGTCAAAATTGCATCGGCGCATGGTTGCAAGGAATTCGAAAACTCCATGAAACTCGGTATTGTCATTCTCGCCGCGGGGCAAGGAACCCGCATGAAATCGCGTCTACCCAAGGTGTTGCATCCACTGGCGGGCAAGCCGCTGCTGGCGCATGTACTTGAAACCGCCGCGGCCCTTAACCCCGAGCGCACCGTCGTCGTCCACGGCCATGGCGGCGGGCAGGTGAAAACGGTTTTTGCTGAGGTGAGCGGGATATCGTGGGCGGAGCAGGCGGAGCAATTGGGTACGGGCCATGCGGTGCAGCAAGCGATCGGCTATCTGCGGGACGTCGATCGGGTCCTGGTGTTGTATGGCGATGTCCCGCTGATTCGCCGCACGACTCTGGACCGGCTGATCGCCGGGACCGAGTCGGATCTGGGGCTGCTGACGGTGAGCCTCGACGACCCTCACGGATACGGCAGAATCGTGCGTGACTCCGCCGGTAATGTACTGCGTATCGTCGAGCAGAAGGACGCTTCTCCCGAAGAACTCACTATCTCCGAAATCAACACCGGAATCATGCTGGTTGGCGCCGAACGACTGCATGATTGGCTGGATCGTTTGTCAAACGACAATGCCCAGGGCGAATACTATCTGACCGACCTGATTGAAATGGCGGTGCACGCAGGCGTGGCGGTGCATGTCGAGCAGCCGGGCGACCCGGTCGAAGCCGAAGGCGTCAACGACCGGGTGCAGCTTGCCGAGCTGGAGCGGGCCTACCAACTCGACCAGGCACGTCAGCTGCTACTGGCCGGGGTCACCCTTACCGACCCCGGGCGTTTCGACTTGCGCGGCCGACTCACCCACGGTCAGGACGTGGTGATCGACGTAAACGTGATCGTCGAAGGTGAAGTGACCCTGGGGAACAATGTCCGCATCGGCGCCAATACGGTCTTACGCAACGTCGCGGTGGACGACGATGTCGAAATCTACGAAAACTGCGTGCTCGAGGATGCGCACATCGGTCCCGCCAGCCGCATCGGCCCGTATTCGCGCTTACGTCCGGGGGCCTACCTAGTGGGCGGTGCGCACGTGGGCAACTTCGTCGAGATCAAAAAATCCGTCGTTGGTCTGGGATCAAAGGTGAATCACCTCTCCTATATCGGCGACGCCGAGATCGGTGCCGATGTCAATATCGGTGCCGGTACTATTACCTGTAACTACGACGGTGCGAACAAGCACAAAACCACTATTGCGGATCGCGCCTTCATCGGGTCGAATACAGCCCTGGTCGCACCGGTCACCGTCAATGAAGGGGCGACGGTCGGCGCGGGAACCGTCCTGGGTAAGGACGCGCCGGCGGACAAGCTTACATTGACCCGAGCTCGCCAGATTACCTTCGATAACTGGACGCGCCCCATCAAAAGACCAAAGGAGTAAATCCTATGTGCGGTATCGTCGGTGCTGTCGCGGAGCGCGACGTCGTCCCGATTCTCATGGAAGGCCTGCGTCGCCTGGAGTATCGCGGCTACGACTCGGCCGGAATCGCCGTGCGGCAAAGCGAGCACATCCAGCGCATTCGCTCAGTAGGCAAGGTCGCCATGCTGCAGCAACTCCTCGACCAAAGTGCGATCAATGGCGACATGGGCATTGCTCACACGCGTTGGGCGACCCACGGCATGCCGGCGGAACGCAACGCGCACCCGCACATGAGCGGTGAGCGCGTCGCGATCGTCCACAACGGCATCATCGAGAATCACGCCGAACTGCGGGCACAACTGGAAGTGGAGGGTTTCGGTTTTACCTCGGAGACCGATACCGAGGTGATCGCGCATCTCTTGGCTAGCACCTTGGAGCAGTCACCCGATCTGCTCGACGCGGTGCAGGCAGCGCGCGGCCGCCTGGTGGGCGCCTATGCGCTGGCGGTGATGAGCCCAAACGATCCGGATCGTTTGGTGGTCGCGCGCGTTGGCAGCCCTTTGGTTATCGGTATCGGTTTGGGCGAAAACTACATTGCCTCCGATGTATTCGCGCTTCTGCCCGTTACACAAAGATTTATCTTTCTCGAAGAGGGAGACGTCGCCGAGATACGCCGCGATTCCGTCACCGTTTTCGACGAACATGGGAACCGGGTCGAGCGCGTTGCGCGGGAGTCGCGTCAGGCCGCGGCGACCGTCGACAAGGGTCCCTATAAGCACTACATGCTGAAGGAGATCTTTGAGCAACCCGGCGTGATTGCCGAGACCCTGGAGGGCCGGATTCACAAAGGCCGCCTACTGGAAGAAAGCTTTGGTCACGAGGCCAAGACCTTGTTCGACCGAACCCGTTCGGTACAGATCGTGGCGTGCGGGACCAGTTATCACGCCGGAATGGTCGCCCGATATTGGCTGGAAGAAATTGGTATACCGTGCAGTGTCGAGGTCGCCAGCGAGTACCGTTATCGCAAGGTCATGGTGCCCGACGATTGCCTGTTCGTGACGGTTTCCCAGTCCGGTGAAACGGCCGATACCCTGGCGGCGTTGCGCAGTGCGAAGACGGCCGGTTATCTCGGCAGTCTGGTGGTTTGTAACGTCCCCGAAAGTTCCCTGGTCCGCGACTCGGACGTGGCTTTGATGACGCGCGCCGGCCCCGAGATAGGCGTGGCGTCTACCAAGGCTTTCACCACCCAACTGGTGGCCTTGCGCCTGCTGACGCTTGCCCTCGCGCGTCGTCACGGAATGACACCCGAGCGGGAACGCGAGCTGGTGAATGAACTGCACGCTCTGCCTCGTCAGGTGGAAGTTGTGCTCGAGCTGTCGGACGCCATTGCCGATATCGCAAACGACTTCAGCGACAAGGAAAACGCCCTGTTTCTCGGACGCGGTACCTTCTACCCGGTCGCCATGGAAGGTGCGCTAAAACTCAAGGAGATTTCATATATTCATGCGGAAGCCTACCCCGCCGGCGAACTCAAGCATGGACCCTTGGCACTGGTCGACGAACGCATGCCCGTCGTTTGCGCGTTACCCGACGACCCCTTGTTGGAGAAGGTCTTGTCCAACCTCCAGGAAGTGCGAGCCCGGGGCGGCGAGCTTTTTCTGTTCAGTGATCAGAAGATAAACATCGAGCTGGATAGGTACCGCAATCTGACGCTCGCCGATATCAACCCGTCGACCGCACCGATCGTCTACAGCGTCCCGCTGCAACTTCTTTCGTACCACGTCGCGGTACTCAAAGGCACCGACGTCGATCAGCCGCGCAACCTGGCCAAATCCGTCACCGTTGAGTAGGGGTCAAGTCTAGCAATATATAGTTAATCGGATCAGTAGTGATCCTTGTCACTCTGGACCGCCAGACTTCGGGCCTTTGCCATGGAGCAGGGACTCCAGGCCTTCGAAGGGTCGATGGGTCGTCTGCTGACTGCTTGCGTGCCCACCGCCTTTGCCACCGGCGGCAACATGTTCCTCGTATCTTTGGTGCTCGTTGTCGTGGCAGTAGAGACAAAGGAGTTCCCAGTTACTCCCATCGGGTGGGTTGTTGTCGTGGTTGTGGTCTCGGTGGTGGACGGTCAGCTCGCGCAGGTTGGCATGGTTGAAATCTCTGCCGCAGCGTCCACAGACCCAGGGGTAGAGCTTTAGCGCCTGCTCGCGGTAGCCCTTCTCACGTTCTTCGCGCGCACGGCGCGCATCGGCGACTACCCGATCCAGGCGATTCCCGTCGCCTTCCTGCTGCCGCTGGGGCCGACGCGACGATGTTTGTTTCGGCATCTCGGACTCCTCCTGGTAAATCTCTCGACGCGATTCTAGCAGTTGTTGGCACGGTTGGCCGGGGAGGGCGGTGTAAGCGGCTTGGGGAAAAACTAAGATTCCTGGCCCTTGGTATTCGGCAATTCGACCGTATTCGGAAATTTTTACTATATATTGCTAGACTTGACCCCTGAGTACTCCTAAGTACTACGTATGTGTAGATCCGCCTGTGGCGAATGAGCTAGTCTTTCCTCATCTGTTTCGGGATAGCGTTGGAGATCGATATGCGATGTCGCGCGTTGCTGCAGCGTGCTGCCCGCTCCACCCTTTTTTGTCACGTCGAAGCCGTTCGCTGGTCTGAGCGCGGCCCTGCGCCCGGCGCGGACGCTGCCGAATGCGACCTACGCTGACGGCGTAATCAACATGGCGACTCCTCTGTCCAAAAAGCAAATCGAACAGCTCCCGCTGCACCCCTACGACGCCATGCGCGAAGATCTGCAGACGGGGGATCTGGTCTTTTGTTCCGGGTCGTATTTCTTCTCCAAGGCGATACAACGGTTTACGCACTCGGTGTGGAGCCACGTCGGCATGATCTATAAGGACCCCACCCTGGAGCGTGTCTTCGTGTTGGAAAGCGAGACCCTGATCGGGGTGCGCCTGGCACCGTTGTCCAAGTATCTACGCGATTACCATGGCAAGAACCGACCCTACAAAGGCAACATCGTAGTCGCGCGGGTGAACCCGCCGATCGATGAGCAAAAGCTCAACCATGCGATCAGTTACGGTATGGACGAGCTCACCAAGCCTTACGATAATTTCGAAATCGTGCGCATCGGTTTTCGCATCCTGTTCAGAGTCACGCGTCGCACGCGCGATCGCAAATACATCTGCTCGGAGCTCGTTTACGACTGTTTTGAAGGCATCGGCGTTCCCTTCAGCCTGAGCGACGAATACGTCAGCCCGGACGATATCTGGCTGGACGAGCAAGTCCAGCCGCAGTACCGGATCATGTGATGTGCTAGCCGGCGTGTTGCACCAGTATCCGTATTGAGCGCGCCGGACCGGTGCGGCTGGACGCCGCTGTGGAGCGAAAGGCATAGCCGTCGCTACG
>CBDUNM010000237.1:0-5263 GCA_965368585.1 uncultured Chromatiales bacterium
CGCCCGGCGCAGCTCCTGGATACGATTAATCAAGGCGTTTTCCACCATCCGCGTGCCGGGCCAGAGGGCCTGCAACAGCACCTCTTTGCGTAGCAGCCGCTGCGGGTGCTCGACCAGATAGCGGAGCAGCGCGAAGGCTTTCGGCGTCAGCGGGATTTCGCATTCCGCGCGCCACAGCCGTTCGTTGTCCACCTCCAGGTAAAACTCGCTGAACATGACCTGCGACCTTGGTATCGATCTGTTATCGAAAAATGAGCAAAACGTTTGGGAATTGTTAGGAAGCGTAACAGTAATTTCGCTAATATTATGGTCAGCGCAAGCGCGCGACCGATTTGCCTCGCGCACGACTCTTCAAGGAGACGTCTATGACTACACTTCGAACGCAAAACCACAGAGCCACTCTGGGAGCAGTGTTGCGAGCAATGATAACCTGGGCGCTGGTACTCGCCGCCGGCCTGGGTCTGGCCGCTGCGCACGCGGCGAACTACACCGTCAACGACCGCTGGATGGCGAACCTGGCCGGCTCGATCGGACAGCGGCCCCTCAACCAGATCGTGATCCCCGGAGCGCACGACGCCGGGACCTACACCATGAGCGCTTACCATTGGGCCCAGGAGCTTGAGGTGTATGACCAGCTTCGCCACGGCGTGCGCTGGCTGGATGTGCGCGCCTACTACGAGGAGAATAAAAAGGATTACATGATATTTCACGGCAACATAAAACCGTGGTGGTCCGATGTACCCCTCACCAAGGTGCTCGACGATATCGTGCGCTTTATGCAGGAGCCGGGGCACGAGCGTGAGATCGTGATCGTCACGTTCGAGGGCAAAGGCGCCGGCTACGAAAATTTAGAACGCGCCAACGAGATCTGCGGGGAGCTGCTGTTCAAGGCGGGCCCTTTGCTGGTCCGTAACAGCATGCTGCCGCCCAACACGCACATCTTCAAGATGACCCCCGACGAGCTGCTCCGGCTACCGGGCTCGCCGCGCCTGATCCTCAACGGCCTCAACCGCATCGCCCAATCCGGCCTCTGTGGCGACATCGAGATGAACCCTGCCAACTACTGGTTCGGCAACTACTACGCCAATCAGTGCACCCAGCCCAGCGTCACCGCCGCGATCAGGGAGGCTCTCAAAGGCCGATACCTCGACGGTGGTGATAACAGCGGCACCAATCCCCAAAAGCTGGGCGCGTACGTGAGGGGTTTCTACAGCCTGAGCGTAGCCGCCACCGCGGCCAGCTACTGTGGGTATCCTATGGACTGGCTTTTTTCAGAACAGGCCGGTACGCTCGATGCGGTCAAGGGCTGGTACGATAAGAACGAATACAACGCGCGCAAAAACCTGAACATCCTCTACGGCGACTTCGTCGATTCGTCGAAGCTGGTCGAGTACGCGATAGCGATGAACCGGGAGGGGCCGGTAATCGAGGTCACCCGCAGTGCCAACGACGCCGAGGGAAGCTGGTCCCGCCAGGACGTGACGCTCAGCTTCACCTGCCGCAGTACCGCGGGGCTGGCCTCGAGCAACGTGCCGGCCTCGAGCATCGTGTCCGGCACTACCGCCACCCTCGGCGATCCGATCTTGGCGAGCGCAGAGCTCGTCCACGTCCTGGCGCCGGTGACCTGCACCGATGTGCACGGCCGGGAGGCGAGGGTCGCACCCACGGTGCGCATCGACAAGTCACCCCCGACCATCACGGTCAGCTCGCCGGTGGACGGTGCCAGCATCGCCCAGAACGCGCGGGTGGTCGTGGCATACAGCTGTACAGACAGCGTCTCGCACGTGACCCTCTGCCAGAGCCCGGCGGGCGACATCCAGACCTGCAGCGCGCTTGATACCCGCACCCCGGGCACGAAGTCGTTCAGAATCACGGCGCAGGACGCCGCCGGCAACCAAACCAGCAAAACGGTGAACTATACCGTTGTTCCCTCGGCGGCGGCGCCGGTGACCGGGCCGATTCCCGTCAAATGGGCGCTCAGCCCCACCGCCTCGGGCGTCGGGCGGCTGATGTGCCAGCCGGACGGCAGCAACGAGTGGTACGAGGAAGGGGGCGATGCGGCCCAACTCGCGGTGGGCCCGGACGGGCAACCCTGGGCGGTAGTCCCGGATGGGCGCCTCACCCGGCGCACGGCTCAGGGCTGGAAGCTGGCCGGAGATATGCGCGTGCGCCAGGTGGCCGTGGGCGCCAACGGCGTGGTGTGGGCGATCACCAACAAAATCGCCGCCCCGAAGAGCATGGACTACAGCATCGCCACCTTCAACCCGGCAACCAACGCCTGGAGCAACCCCGGCGGCGAGGCGATCCGCATCGCGGTGGGTCCCGACGGCAAGCCCTGGGTGGTGACCTCAGCCGGTAAGCTCTGGTCCTGGAATGCAACCTCAGGGTTTGCGCAGGTATCGGCCAATGTCCGCGACATGACCGTCGCCTCGGACGGGGTGGTATGGATGTTCTACGGCGGTCCGAGCGCCGACAAGGGCTGGCCGATTACGACTTACAACCCGAAGACCGGCAAGTGGGCACCGGTATTACTCGGGCTTGGATCGACCACTACTTATGTCGAGCGCCTGGGCCCCGCTGCGGACGGCAGTATATGGGTCTCCGCCCGGGATGGAACCCAGGCGCGGATCTATCTGATCGACTCCTACGGCCGCCGGTCCAAGATCGGCAGTCCCCCGGGCTATTCGTTCACGCAGTTCGGGCTTCTCAGTCAGGTGTCGATGGACCTGTAGCGGTACAACGGCCCGCTTTGGCGGGAGTAGCCCCCCCAGGGCGGTGCCTTTTTTCTTTTTCGACGGGCCTATCGGCGCGGCTGGCGATTTGTCTGCCGCCGTAGATATTCTGCCTGTGCTCACCCGTATCGGCTTGAATAAGTGCCATTGGTCACCGACCCCTTTTCAGATAGTGCTGCAAGGTCGCTTACACCAGACCCGCGCCATCTGCTGTGCATAATCGTTCCAGGTGAAGGATTTATCGCCCAGCAGATTTCGCTTCAGTCGTTCGAGCGCATCTGCATGGACTACCGTGGATGCGGGCAGATACACCAGACCTTGCAGCAGTTGCTGTCTGAGGTCCGTTGCTAACCCGTAGTCAGATCGAGCACCCGAAATCACACGGTTGTGAACCCTGGCGTTTTGGTCGTGCCTGCCAAGGCGCACGGTTTTGTCCGTCGCATTGAAATCGGCAAAGCTGTGTCGCCACGCTTGCTTCGCCGGCCAGTGATAGGCCATGGTCCCGCTCATCGGGCGGTATACGGCGGTGTAAACCGTGCCGAAATTATTACTATAGTCGGTGCAGCGCAACGGCCTGGCTAGAAATGCGTCGAGCAATCGTTGCTCGTTCAACTTGCCGCGAAGCAGTAAATCGTCCAGGAACTGCTTGCGTTCGAGTGTGCGCGAAAACGCGGCCTGTTCCGGCCAGGTCACCCGCATCTGGTGATTGGTGATACAAGGTTCGCGAGTGACGATCGCCGCCCGGCCGGGCGCCAGCATCACGGTCGAATAGCTTCCCCGACGGTCGACCAGAGTGACGTTGTACGCCATGTGCGAGGGTACTCTTTGCAATAACTTGATGCCTTGCTCGACGGTCTCACAGGACTGCAACAGATACCGCATGATAAAGGGAATACCAAAGCCGGCGCCTACCCGGTTGCTGCCGCCGAAGGTCACCGAAGCGGCAAGCCCCGCCTTATTCATGCCATCGTCCAGCCCCCAGAGGCACTCGTTGGTACCGATGATCTCCTGACCCAGCCAATCCGACCGGGTCAACAGGTTTTCGGACAGATCCGGGGTCAGATCATAGTTGCGAATCAACACCGGCTCGTCGTTGAGCAACACCGCCTGGCAACAATTCAACAGGTAGGCCGGAGGCTGGAAGCCCGTCAGGAACTGGGCCGCGACGGGGTCGTCGTCACTGGCCTCGAGAAAGCGTTCGTAACAGGGCAGCATTTCCGGCATGAATGAGGCCAGCTGCCGCCGCCCCAGTTGGACTTGCTGCGAATTAATATCGCTTCGTTTATGTCGGCGAAACCAGGCCCGATACGCCGGCCAGTAGTCATTGAACACCGCTTGCCATTGCGTATCGATCGTGCCGATTCTGCGTGCGCGAAAGGTCGTTGATTGCATCAGTAAGTCCTGGAGTGGTGAGATGAACTCAAAATCAATATGCTTCATACTGTCGTATGTTTCCCGAAGAATGTCAACACTATGGATCATATTGATTTCATCTATCCGCCACCATTGAGCGTCAAGTCGACCGATATCCCCGGTCTGTTCGCTACCTGGCGCATCCAGAACACGGCTACCGTGTACCGCACCGTGCGCGAACACCAAAGCGGTGGCTTTGGTAATCCGGACAGGCACCCGTACGCCTGGGCGGTGGCCCTGGTGGTCGACGGACTCTGGGCGCGAGTGCACAACACGCGCGACCAGGGCCGGGAGTGGAGCAATCTGGATCGATTGGAAAAATGGCTGCGTGCGCAAGGGATCTCACGCTGGCAAGTGATCAATGACGTCGACGAGGTCGGCGTCCAAAGATTGGGACAGGATTATTACACGCCGCAAAATTAGTATTGCGGTTGGCAGTTGCTCACCGCACTACTGCCGGTCGGGGTCTCCTCCAGGGTCCCGTAAATTATTGGTATTCAGCGCCGCAGCCCGTGCAATTCGAGTAACGCCCTGAACCCTTTTTGCTACGCAGTCCGCGCTGCACGAAAAGGCCGGCCTCGCCATCCATGGCGAGGCATACAACGCTTCGCGATTATTGGGACAATTTACACGAATGTTCTTATGACCCGTATAACGGGCTCCTCCTGAACAGGATTTGAAACCCACTGCCCTTTGCGGCATGCGATAGAGAACATAATAAGAACTAACGTGGTGCTGACGGCCTTCGACAAGCGGCGCTTTTACCCGCAACGCCCGGCTCGGCCAAACGTCGCATAACGCCAAATGGTTCTGTCGCATACTCAACACGAATGCAAACGAAAGGTCGGCGACTCCGATCGATTACGCCGCTAACGCATAGAATTGTTCTGCGGGAGACAAACGGTCTCCCCGTGTTCCCCGCATCTGTCCCTTCTTGATCATGTGTATCAATTCAATCCCGGCGAGCGTCTTCTGTGCGGCGTGAAAATCCTTGAACCACAGCATCGCTCGACAGCCTCGCTTAATACGCCGATGGTCCTGTTCGACGATGTTGTTGAGATACTGTAAACGTCTAGCCAAATACTTCTATCGCAGCCTAAGTTGATGCGCCATGCTGT
>CBDUNM010000238.1:0-5198 GCA_965368585.1 uncultured Chromatiales bacterium
CGGCCATGACGGAACCGGGGATCAAACTCGGTGAAAGGATTCACCGCGCGATCGTCGCAACCCACGATGCGGTCGCTACCAATACCAATCTCGGGATCGTATTACTGTGCGCGCCGGTGCTGCAGGCGGTACTCGATACAGAACCGGTGGATTTGCGTGCCGCGGTGCGTCAGGTTTTACGTGAGACCACGCAAACGGATGCCGACAACGCGTTTCGCGCCATCCGCCTGGCTTCACCCGCGGGATTGGGCAAACGCGAGCGAGCCGATGTACGCGATCCCGCCGAGCTGAGTTTGCGCGACAGCATGGCGCTCGCTGCCGACAGCGATCTGATTGCCGCGCAATACGCCAACGGGTTCGAAGTGATCTTCGAAACGGCCGTGCCGCATCTGGAGCAGGCATGGCAGCGCTGGCACGGCACGCCGTGCGCGGTCACGGATCTCTACCTTTTCCTCCTGAGCCGGTTCGACGACAGCCACGTCGGGCGCAAGCACGGCGTTGCCGTCGCGCGCGAACTGCGCGCGCTGGCGAGCGACAGGTACCAAACGTTTTTGCGGGCAGACAGTGAAGCAGTTGCCCTGGACGGACTGGACGGAGTGGATGCGGACCTCAAGTCAAGGGCTATCAATCCCGGCACGAGTGCTGATTTCTGCGTCGCCAGCCTGCTACTTCACCGGTTGTTAAGGCAACCGGCGTATTCAACCGGGAAATCCCGGTCTCATCTGCGGACCCTGCGGCCCACCGGGGCCAAAGAAGTGCCGCACTTACAAAGCAGCCAGTAACTCGAAGGAGAAAACCAATGGCAGTGATTACAAAAACCCTGGTGGGCGAGTCTTTAGTCGGCGACGGCAACGAGGTAGCTCACATCGATCTGATCATGGGGCCGCGTGGCTCGGCGGCCGAGACCGCGTTCTGCAACGGCTTGGTCAACAATAAAGACGGTTTTACCAGTCTACTTGCCGTGGTGGCGCCCAATCTTCCCTGTAAACCCAGCACCATGATGTTCAACAAAGTGACCATCAAGGGAGCGAAACAGGCGGTACAGATGTTCGGCCCGGCGCAACGCGGGGTGGCGATGGCAGTCGCGGATTGCCTGGAAGACGGCACCATCCCGGCGGCCGAAGCCGACGACGTCTTCATCTGCGTCGGCGTGTTCATCCACTGGGAAGCGGAAGACGACGCGAAGATTCAGGACTACAACTACGAAGCGACCAAGCAGTCGATCAAGCGTGCGATTGCCGGCACGCCGACGCCGAACGAGGTGTTGGCGGGCAAGAGCAGCCAGGGTCATCCCTTCGCAGCGCACGATTAAGTCGCGTAAAGGCGGAGTTCTCTCGGGAACTCCGCTCCGCTCAATTCTCCTGAGGTAACGTTGTGAAATGTCTCGAATGCGGCGCCGAGCTGTCAAAGATCGATAACGAGCATCTCCTGCGGTGCAGCGGTCTGACCGTACAGGAGTACGCGATTCGTCGGCGCCTGCCTCTGGATCTGATCCTGCAAGCGGACCAGGTCAACCGCTCCGACGCGTTGGAGAGCTATCCTGAGCGACGTCTTCCTCCGAGCGAACCCGCGCGTGCCGCGTTGTTGGGGCTGCGTTGGGCCGGGTTGATTGCGGACGACGGCACGTTCTGTGAGGTGGCCGGCGAAGTGCGCCGGCTTGACCTGCTGTTATGGGACCTCGCGCGTCTGAGCGAATACGGGTTCCGCTTCAGACAGGAGTACGAATACAGTGCCGAGACCCATCGCGTGGTTGCGAAAAACTGTCTGCGCACCCGCTCGGCGAATCTGAAATCGTCGTCGATTTGGGCGACACCCGAACCCCCGCCGGTATTCATCGAGGCGCTGGCTGTCTACGTCGCACATGTCGCGGAGTTGCAGGGCGGTTACCTTTTTATGCAATTTCCGCGCGCCGAGCATGCGGCTGAGGTCGAAAGTAATCTGCAACGCGAGCATGGTATCGGAACGACGACGCTGGATGCGGCGGACCATGCCGGGGGTGCCTTGTTGCGCACCCGGACCCTGGCGGATGCCGCACGTCTCATGCTGTTGCTCGCCGAACGGCTGCAGAACATGCCGGGAGGTTGGGAACGATTTCATGCCGACACTCCGGTCGCGACCATCACCAAGGAATTGGTGTTCGATGCCGCCCATTTCATCACCGATCATCCCGCCAAGTGTTCCAACCTGCACGGTGGGCGCTATGTGTTGCAGGTTCAGGTCAGCGGCCGCATCGACCCGGTCACCGGCTGCGTGGTGGACTACGGCTATCTCAAGCGCGTGGTGAATCGACAGGTCGTCGATCGATTCGACCACCACCACCTCAACTACGCTGCCGACGAGCTTGCCTGGCGTTCGAGTACCGAGATGATCTGCGCCCATGTTTGGGAAGCGTTGATCGATTACCTGCCGGGCCTGAGCGGGCTGCGTTTGTATGAAACGACGCAATCCTGGTGTGACTATCGGGGACCCACGCTGGCGGACTTCCAGGCCGAGGGGTCAGACCAGGTTTTACACCCCTTCGGCCGGCTCCCGGATGGCGCGGCCCGGCGCCGGCAACTGGCGGTTGGGACGCCTGCGCTGCGGGCGGTCGCGAGCCGGGATGTCAGCTGAATTTGAGTATATCGGCGATACTGAGATGACCCTCGTGCAGCGCACTGGCGAACAATACGCCACTGGCTCCAGCCGCCTCAAGCCGCTCCAGGTCAGCGCGGTTGCGCACGCCGCCGGCGGCGAAAAACCGCTGCTGGGGAAATCCGTTGACATAGGTGCCGAGCTGCGCAAAGTCAGGCCCGCGATCGCCACCGACGCGTCGCAGATTCATCAGTATGACGTCGGCGGGCCAGTATGCGGGTTGCGCATCGAGGCCGGACGGGTCACGCAAGCCGTCGGCGGCGCGATCGATAGAGAGGACGAAACGTTCACACTCGATGCGCGACCGGTCGTGCCACGTTTCGGTCCCAATGACCGGTACGACCGGGAAACTTGCGGCGAAGGTGCGCAAGCTTGCATTGTCGCGAAGGCCGGCGTCGAGCCAAACGGTCAGGCGAGGAAAGGCAGTCAAGATCGATCTCACCAGAGCGGAGTTGTCGCCGCGATCGAGAATGGCGTTGAGATCGGCAAGGTAGAGCATGCGCAGTTGCAGGGTTTCGGTCAGGCGTCGTACCAACGGCAAGACCTCTCCCTGGTTGCACAGTGGACTTTGCAGGCATTGGTAGCGTTCGCGCTCGCCGAGCCGGGCGCGGACAGCGGCACCGTCGAGCAAGTCAATGACAGGGATTAATCTCAAGGCGATGACGTGCGGGTCTTTGTATTCGAATACATAACCGGTGGCGGTTGCGTGGGCTCCGACATGGTAGCCGGCTTGGCCGCCGAAGGCGACATGATGCTGTGCGCGGTGGTGCGGGACCTGCTGGAGCTGGCGGATGTGCAAGTCCTGATTGCTCGCGATGCACGGCTGGACGCGGTCGATTTGCCGGTCGACATCTGTTGGGTATATGACGACTGGCCATCGGTGTGGCGCAACTGTATCGCGGTTGCCGATGCCGTTTTGCCGATCGCGCCGGAAACAGGCGGTGTTCTGGAAAAGTTGTGTCGTCTGATCTGTGAATCCGACCGGCGTTTACTGAACAGCCGCCCGGAAGCCGTTGCCATTACCGCGAGCAAGCTGTCCACGATCGAGCATCTGGGCGGCGCGGGACTTCCGGTGGTGCCGTGTTGGCGCGCCGATCGGATCCCGCAGCTGACCGACCGGCCCTGGGTCGTCAAACCCGACCGCGGCGCCGGCTGTATCGATGCCCATCTGTTGAACAGCCCCGCTGATCTGGAATCGTTTCTTGGCCAACAGACGGCGCTGGCGGATTGGGTGGTGCAGCCTTATCTGTTGGGCGTCGCGGCAAGCCTATCGCTGCTGATGGAGCAGGATCGGGTCTGTCTGCTGGCCTGTAATTTGCAACGTATCGTTCAGATGGATGACCGGTTTTCATTTCTGGGGTGCCTGGTGAACGGGATTGAAAGTGATCTCGAGCCCTTGCTGGCGCTGGGGCAGGGTGTCGGTGCCGCGATTCCCGGTCTCTGGGGGTATGTGGGCGTCGATCTCGTGATGACGGCGGACGGCCCCGTGATTCTGGAGGTCAACCCGCGCCTGACCACGTCCTATGCCGGGCTGTCCCGGTCGGTCGGCGTTAACGTCGCGCGGCTCTTATTGCAACTCGATAACCGCGATTGCCATCTGCCGGCGACCCTGATGACGAGCGGTTGTCTGCGTATCGAGGTGGAGCCTGTCCATGTGTGAAATCGATACCGTGGGCTGGGATATCGGCGGCGCCCACCTGAAGGTCGCCTGCGTGGATGCGGCAGGAAGACTGCAGCGGGTGGATGAGTTTGCCACGCCGCTGTGGCGGGGCCTGGAGTATCTCGATGACGCGGTTGAGCGCATCGGCCGGGTGATACCGCTGCGCGACTGCCGCCACCGCCTTACCATGACCGGCGAACTGGTCGACTTGTTCGCCGGACGCGCTGCGGGCGTGGAAGCGTTGACGCAGCGTTTCAGCGCGCTTCTTGGGGGTGAAAATCTCAAGGTCTATGCGGGACATCTGGGGTTTATCGATGCGCGGCGGGTGCATGATCATCACGAACTGGTGGCCTCCGCCAATTGGTATGCGACCGCGTCGGTGCTGGCGACGCGACTGGCGCAAGGGCTGCTGGTGGATGTGGGCAGCACCACCAGCGATGTGCTCGTATTGAAGGAAGGGCGCGTGGTTTACCAAGGCTACAGCGATCGAGAGCGGCTCGTATCGGAGGAGTTGGTTTACGCCGGGGTGGTGCGGACGTCCCTGATGGCGATCTGCCAGTGCGCGCCGTTTCGCGGGGAATGGGTTTCCGTGGCGAATGAGCATTTCGCGACCACCGCAGATGTCTACCGCATACTCGGGCAGCTGCCCGACCACGCGGACCTCCACGACAGCGCCGACGGCCGGGGCAAGTCACTGCCCGAAAGCAGGGCGCGTCTGGCGAGAATGATCGGCGCTGACAGTAGCGACGGCACGGCCGGAGACTGGCGATCGCTGGCGCGGTATTTTGCCGACCGTCAACTCGATCGGCTGGCATTGGCTTGCCTGCGGCGCAGATCCGCCGGAATCGCGGACGACTCCCCGCTGATCGGCGCCGGCGTCGGCCGGTTCATGGTCGGGCGACTGGCT
>CBDUNM010000239.1:0-5140 GCA_965368585.1 uncultured Chromatiales bacterium
CGGTCCGAACGGCGCGCTCATCCCGCTGACCGTGGTGGCGCAGATAGACGAGGTCCGTGGCTGGGCGAGAATCAACCGCATCGACGGCCAGCGCGCCGTCACGGTGCAGGGGGACGTCGACCGGAGCGTCGCCAACGCCCAGGAACTGCTGGGCAGGGCGCGATCCGAGATTTTTCCCGATCTGCGCAGCCGATACCCGGGACTGCAGATCGATGTGCAGGGCGAGAGCGACGAATCAGCCAAGACCGGGCAATCGATCGTACGCAACGTTCTGCTCGGACTGGTTGGCGTGTATATGTTGCTCGCGCTGCAGTTCCGCGGCTATCTGGCGCCCGTTACCGTCATGCTGGTGATTCCTTCCGCACTGATCGGGGTGGTATTCGGCCACCTCCTGCTGGGTCTCGATCTGACCATGCCCAGCATCGTGGGCATGGCTTCTTTGTTCGGCGTCGTCGTCAACGATTCCATTTTACTGGTGGTTTTCATTCGCGCCGCGCGGTCGAGGGGCATACCCGTACCCGAAGCCGCCCGAGCGGCTGGGCGATCCCGGTTTCGGCCCATCGTACTGACGTCCATTACTACCGTGGCGGGCCTGGCGCCGCTGCTCCTGGAAAAAAGCCTGCAGGCACAGATTCTGATCCCGCTCGCCGCCAGTCTCGCATTCGGCCTGACCGCAGCCACTTTGGTCGCGTTGTTCCTGGTGCCGTCGGTCTACTGCATCCTGGACGATTTCAACGCGCTGGGCCGGCTCGACTACGACGATGAGGCGCCTCAACCTTCCAAACCGGAGACCGTGTCGTGAATACGACGACGCCTCGCGACCGTGCAATCGCAATCGGGTACATCAACCACGACCCCGGTTAAAGATCGCACCCGAGATCGACCGGGTTTTCCGCCAGCGAACCAACCGGATCGGTGTCCGCCAATGACCAACTCAATGATGGGCATATCGACCGGCGGTACACTGCTTGCAACCTTTCCCGCCCAGATGACTGTTCGGCAGCAGCCGGAACGGTCCGTGCTGCGGACAATGAATCGTAACCGCGGTATGCGTATCGATATAGTCGACCAGCCGGTAGTCGTATTTGTTTCCATGCACCGATCTCGCCTTCTCGACAAACGCCGCGACCTGTGCTTCTTTCGCGACCGCAGCGCATTTGTTGCAGCCACATTTTTCGTGCAGATGGCGCGCTGGCGTTTGTTCGAAATCGCCGTGCTTGGGGCATGTAATGATGATTTTCGTTACCGTGTTCACATACCTCACTTTGGCATAGCTGTACTTCTCGCCGAAGCACAATCTCGCCTTCTCTACGAAGGCATCTGTCGTGAGTTTCTTAACCATTTTCTATGCAACTGCTACTGCAGGCCCTCGGCTGATTATTGAACCGTCGAAACGAAGCCGGACGTACACGACGCGCTCGATTCGATTCCGCGATGTCTTCGCGCGGCTTTCAACCGGCAACCGGACATCCCGACCAGCGACATGACAATCGGCAATGCGACGGCGATGCTCGCCAGGTTCGCGGCAACACCGGCGGCGCATCTGTGCACGTTCGGGTTTGAGCGCGATGCCATCGACGTCAGCGTCCGCAGCCCATCACTCCGAAACACAATCGTCGACTGTTGACCAGTCGATGGTCATAGCAATGAGAAGACAACCCATGTTGCCAGACCGTGTGAAAGCAAACCGAGCGCGCTTCTCATTTCACTTAAGTATTGACCATAAAGTGGGAAAATTCCCCACAATTTTAACGAAACTTTTCCAAAGTTTGATAAGGGTCACCTTTTTGTCGTTATTGACGGGTTAACGCGTGGTCACGATATACGGCAATACTTTGAAACCTATTCACCACGCTCGGTAACAGTCGAGAGCTCGGCGTAGCGGTATATTGTCAACGAGTGGAGAGGCCGCGTACCGGCTTTTAACCGAACCGCAAGTCGTTTTTGAGGAGGTGTATCATGAAGACCCAAAACCGTAAAAAATTGATTCTAGCCGTGCTGATGGCGGCAACCACCGGCCTCGCCTTCGCCGCCGGAGGCGGTGGGGGGGGCGGTGGCGGCGGTAGTGCTGGTGGCGGTGCCGGTGGTGATTCCGGCATGAGCGCCGGACCGGGCCCCGCGAACATGGGAATCACGACCCAGGGCAAAGGGTTGCAGACCCAGGATCGGGACCGTGACCAGCTTCGCACCCAGGACCCGGATCACGATCAAGAGAAAGACCGGGACCGGGATCGTGATCGCGATCGCGATCACCAGTGAGCGCAATGATGCGATAGCCTGGCGAGGGAGCGGGCCGGCGGTGCGCCGTGCAGTGGAAAGGCGCGTTGGCCGCCTCAACGCGGATCGTTCGCGCACCCGACTTGACCCGTTCCCTTCCGGCCTGCGCACGGTGCCCAGGTGTGAGCAGCCACACCGCTGTGCTGCCCGCTAAAAATCGTCGGTTGCAGGCCCGGTTCCTCCGGCGAAACGAGGTTCAATATGACCAACCGTTCCGGGGGCGCACCCGGCGGAGTCTTCCGTGGCCAGTCGTTCGTCGCACTGCGTTATCCCACTTCAGCCAGCGGCCGTCTTCTTACGCCGCGTCGTTGCCCGGTCCGCTCAGTGAGAGGTACGCAGAACGTCAGACAAGGTGATCGACCATGGGGCGATTGCGGTGAACATCACCGGAGTTCCCCGCGCGTCCTCACGAAAGCGATCGTCCCACGGTGGTTGCTTGTCCTGCCTGCGATCCCGGCCTGCCCCGTCAGCCCAGGCGCAACCGCGCCGCCACCCGCACGGTACCCTTCTTGGCGTTGAATCTTTCAACGCTCAGATGCGCGACAGGCAGTTCATGCAACGCCTGCACCCGTTCCACCAGCTTGGCGTGGTCTTTCAAATCGGTGGCAGAGACACCGTCGAGGGTCACCTCGACCTCGACGTTGCGCTTCATCAGCCACCGACAATCGAGCACCCAGGCACCGAAGATGATGACTATATTGCACAATGCAAGCAGCAGGTAATCGTGAATTGAAATGCCGTTGACCAGCCCCAGGGTGATCGCACCGAGCAGGTAGCCCACGTCGATCTTCGCGATGCTGACGCTGCGCAAGGAGATAATGGACAACAGCGCGAACAGCGCAAACCCGGCGGCGAGATTGAACTCCGTTAAGGTCATGGTGATCACGATGACGAATAAAAAGAGGTTGAGCAATCCCAGCGTAATCGCCATGTCCCGGTCGCCGTAGCGACGGAAGTAGATCAAGAAGGCGAAGATGTAGATTGCAGCCAGGTCAATGATCAGATCACGAATAAAATCAATGTAGTCAATCGGCACCTTCTCCTCCTTGTCTGCCCGCGGCCGCGGGCGGATACATTAGCGCTGAGCAAGTAGAAATCGACCGAGGGGTGCCGGGTCACTGACGCTCACGCGACGGTTCCAAGGCGTCTAGCGGCAACAGCAGAAAGTGGCCGGGCCGCTCCCGGGCGCGGTCGCCATCGTCACTGACCAGCATCAGGAAATCGCGCCCGCCGTGGCGCACCGGCGTGATCCCCTCGGTTTTACGCAGATTGATTCCAGGGATCTCGAGCGGGCGCGGCGGATCGTCGTCGCGTCCTCGCCAGATCCACAAGCGAAAGGGTCGATCAGACGTGCCTTTCCGCTTGGCGTGCTGGGTGACCAGCAGGTAGCTGTCGAGGCCGGGTACATAGCTCAGAGCGCGAATGCCACCCTTGTCCAGGTCCAACAGAACGGGCTTGGGTGCGAACACCGCCATGGCGTCATTTTGAAACAACTCCGCCGGGTTCTCCAGGATCAGGATCACAGATTGGCCGTCCAGGATCGGCGCCCGCAAGCCGATTAACAAGCGGCCCCCTTCCCGGTCCGAGCTCAGGCCCTCGATGTTGAAACTTTCTCTGCCTTTGCCGTGCGCCGAGCCGGCACCCGCTTTCAATTCCGGGTACGCGGCCAGGATCGCTTGGCGCAGGTCGTGGAAAACCGCGTAGTCGCGAATCCGACCGCCCTCTATGCGCAGCCGGGCAAGCCTTTCTCGGGATTTCCGGCGCGCACCGGACTCGGTACGGGAATGAGAAGTGATTGCATACTGGTATCCGTCGCGTCCGCTTGCCAGCCCCTCCAGATCTTCCAACCCGCGCGGCGGTTCCGCCCGGCCAAGAATCCAGAACGGCCGGTCCTGTGGGTCCAGGGTCGGACGCTGTAGCGAGATTCTCTCGCCCTCCCGGTACAGCCGAACGAGCACGAAGGGGTCGTCAGACTCGTCCTGTACCAGCAACAAACCGCCGTCGGCCAGTTGCCGGACCGCCGAAGGCTCATAGACTCCGGGGCCGCCCTCCTCTGAAATCAGGGGTCGCCACACGACGTCCGGCGTTTCCGCCGAGCCGGGTCCCGCGGACACGACAACATAAAACAGGACTATAGATCGCCAAAAAGCCACTTTCCCTAACCTCGACATGTCTACCTGAACTCCTGTCCGACGCATCTCTGCCTGCCGCAATTCGCCGCCGCATTCGAGGATCAGGTCGCAGCAAACCACCAAAGTTCAGCACCGCAGCGGGTTCGGGACCGGAGCCGAGGCGGTCTTCACCCGTGAAGCACATGGAGCGGTAAATATTCACGTTCAGTCGCATCGTTCGCGCCTTCGGCCTCGCGCCGCAGGACGACGAATTTCTTGAAACCCTCCCAGGCAGGCCCCGTGATCGCCGACCCCGAACTGGCGGGCGAAGTTACGTCGGGTGCCAGGATAGCGGGTGTCTCGCCGGGGCGCGCGTCGAGGTCCCGGAGCTGGCGCACCCGACGGCGAAACTCGCGCAGCACGGCAACCGCGAATTGCGCGAGTATCGCGACCAGGATGGCCAACGTCAGGGTTCCGTTCGTCATTTTTCCCAGTCTTTGTGGTCTCGTAGAGTCCGACGGCGCCGTTCGCGCCGCGTTGTTGTACGCAGTACCTGAGTAATTGCAACGGACCCGTCCAGACACCGGGCGGGTTGGTGCGTCTTATCTGCGCGCCGTCTCCTTCAGGTGCGGATCGATCGGCGGAATGACGCTCATGTTGGGGGTCAGGGGCAGTCGCGGCATCGCGATTTCCGGAAACTCGCCGCTCAAACCATTGAGAAAGGCCACGACATCGGCCACCTGATCGTCACT
>CBDUNM010000240.1:0-5062 GCA_965368585.1 uncultured Chromatiales bacterium
GTAGCTATGGTTTGAGGGAAAGGCAAGTCCCAGCGTGCCTGGACCAGCGAGGGCCCGGATAGATCGGGGACAGGGACAAACTGTCCTTTCGAGAATGCGCCCCGCACAGGACTTGCGCCGCATCCCTGCCGATTCATTCGCGCCCGTCCCCAATCGGCTGGTGCAACATGCAGGTTAAGCCTCCTCTTAGCGTTCAGGCAATCGTGCCACCGGCCCCGGCACAGCATCGGTGCTTCTTTTACCGCCAGATCATCGCGACCAGGCAGTTCCGCCTCGACCGTGAACCGGGTTGACTTTCTGGCGTCTTCCGCGGAATCGGGAAGGCATGACTGAGGAGTAGCGACGATTTTTCCAACAGCGCTAGAGATGGCCGCTGACTCCCGAACATCTGTACCGACATTACCGTGAAGCGTGCCAGCCATTGGCCGCCAAGTGCGCCCTACTCGTGACGCAAGGCCTCTATCGGGTCCAGACGGGCTGCTTTGCGCGCCGGGAAGAATCCAAAAACGACACCAACCGCGGCCGAGAACAGAAAGGCGATCACGACGATGGTCGGATTAAAGACGAACGGCACCTGCAACAGGCTCGCCAGCCCCACCGATCCGGCGATGGCCAGAAGGATTCCGACGAAACCGCCAAGTGATGACAAGACCACCGCCTCGACCAGAAACTGCATCAACACCTCCCTCTCCCTGGCACCGATGGCCAGACGGATGCCGATCTCACGGGTTCGTTCGGTAACGGAGACCAGCATGATATTCATGATGCCGATCCCGCCGACCAGCAGACTGACCGCGGCAACGGCACCAAGCAGCCTGGTAAGCACCTCGGTCGTCCCCGTCATCATGCTGACGAGTTCCTGCATGTCATTGACATGGAAGTCATCGTCTTCACCCGATGTGATGCGGCGACGCTCGCGCATCAGACTCTCGATATCCTGCTTGACTTCATCAGTGGAAACGCCGTCTTGAGCCGAGATGTATATGGAGCCGACGTCCGTATTTCCGGCGATGCGCCGCTGCATGGCGCGAAGTGGCAAAAGCACAAAGTCGTCCTGATCCTGGCCGAAACTGGACTGGCCCTTGGATTCGAGTTCGCCGACCACCTGGCAGGACAGTTTTTCCAGACGAATGGTGGTACCCAAAGGCTCCTGGTCCCCAAAGAGCTCAGTACGCACGGTGGCGCCAAGGATGCAGACCATCTTGCCGGCCTGCAGCTCACCAGCGGTAAACTTGCGCCCACTCTTGAGCGACCAGTCCCGCACCTGTAGAAAGGCATTGGTACTGCCGGTAACCGTGGTAGACCAGTTCTTGTTTCCGTAGATGACCTGTGTGCCCGTGGATGCAACCGGTGCTACCCCGTCCAGTTCAGGGATTTCCCGAGCGATCGCTTTTGCATCGTCCACCTCAAACATATCTGCGGTTGAGCGCGTCCCGCCAGGGCCGCGACCACGCTGACCGGGCCTGACATGCAGCAGGTTGCTGCCGAGGCTTTCGATCTGATTGGTGACCTGCGCTGTCGCGCCGCCGCCAATCGTCACCATGATGATGACCGCCGCAACCCCAATGACGATACCGAGGATGGTCAGAACCGAGCGCATGACGTTGCGGCGGATCTCTTGCAGGGCCAATACGAACGCGTTCCAGATCATTGCTTGGCCGTCCCTTTGTGAGTATCCGTCTCAACCAGGCCATCGAAAAAGTGGATGACCCGTCTGGCATAGGACGCCATATCCGGCTCGTGGGTTACCATGACGATGGTGATGCCCTGCTCCTGGTTGAATGACTTCAACAGCTCCATTATTTCGCGGCTGCGCGCGGAATCCAGGTTGCCCGTCGGCTCGTCGGCGAGCAGCACGGCCGGTTCAGTCACAATGGCACGGGCGATGGCCACACGCTGTTGCTGCCCACCCGACAATTCACCTGGAGTATGCTGTACCCAGCCCTCGAGCCCAACGGACTCCAGGGCTCGCAGGGCCCTGCTGCGCCGCTCTAGTGCAGGCAGTCCGCGATAGACCAGCGGCAGCTCCACATTCTCCAGCGCGGAGGTGCGGTTCAACAGATTGAAGCCTTGAAACACGAAACCCAGATAATAGCGGCGCAACAACGCACGCTGATCGCGTGAGAGCTTGCCCACATCGACGCCTGCGAACCGGTAGGATCCCGCGGACGGCGTATCCAGACAGCCCAGGATGTTCATGCAGGTGGACTTGCCCGAGCCGCTGGGGCCCATCACCGCGACGAAATCACCTTTTTCAATGTGCAGATCGATACCCCGCAGCGCCTGCATCTCCGCCGCCCCGCTGCCGTAGACCTTGGTGACACCCGACAACTCGACCAACGCTCGAGAATCGGAATGGTCCAGTATCATGGTCAGCGTCCTGCTCTTACGCTCGCCACCAGCAAGGCAGTACCAGCCTGCAGCTCACCCCGGGTAATCTCGGTCCAGATACCGTCCGTGGTTCCGGTACTCACAGCAATGGCGACGGGTTCACCATCACGTAGGGTCCAGACCTGTTGCCTGCCTTTGTCGTTGCTGATCTCTTTTTGCGCATTTTTCGGGCTCGGCCCGGGCGGACGGGGCATGAGCTGACTGAGCAGACTGTCTTTCTGCGATGAAGATCTGCCGGACTGTGCTGCCGGACTGAAGCGCAAGGCGGCATTCGGCACGAGCAACGCATCGTTGACCTGCTTCACCGTGATCTCGGCCGTGGCGGTCATGCCGGGGCGCAGTGACAGATCGCTATTGTCGACCTTGAGGACAGTCTCGTAGGTGATGACCCCTTCTACCTCCTGGGCGCCGTAACGTACCTGCGTGATCTGCGCCTTGAACACCCGCTCCGGAAAGGCATCCACCGAGAAGCTCGCCTGCTGACCCTCTTCCACCTGTCCGACGTCCGCCTCATCGACATCGACATGCAGTTCCATCTCCGACAGATCTTCGGCCAGGGTGAACAGCACCGGGGCCTGAAGCGAAGCGGCGACGGTCTGTCCGGGTTCGACTGCCCGCACCAGGACCACCCCATTAATCGGCGAGTGGATCTCTGCCTTGGCCAGGCTGGTCCGATCCGCGCCCAGCTTGGCGCGCGCTTCGGCGACCTGCGCCCTGGCGCTGCCCTCTTCCGCCAGAGCCCGCTTGTAGGCCGCGCTGTTCGTGTCGACCTCCTCCTGCGGACACAACCCTTTTTCCGCCAGTCGCTCACAGCGTTGCAGCTTGAGCTTCGTCTCGAGCACCGTCGCCTGCGACTCCTTGACTTTCGCCTCGGCCGCCGCCAATGCCGCTTCGGACTGGAGAACCTCGGCCTGAAGCTTGTCCGTATCCAGCCCGGCCAGAACCTGACCTGCCTCGACCCGGTCGTTATAGTCCACCATGACCCTGTCGATGATACCGGACAGCTCGCTGCTCACATCGACCTGATTCGTCGGTTCGAGATTGCCGGTCGCTGAAACGGTAACCACCAGGCTGCCGCGTCGAGCTTCTTCCGTTCTGTACTGCAAATCGGGCGCGTTGTTCGTCGACTGCCAGACGACGATTAGCGCAAGTATCACCAATACAGCGATGCCCCACCCAAGCCACGTGAGGGAGCGAAAACGCGATCGGTGGGCACCGTCGATACCCAGCGTTTGCGTAATGTCGGCGTTGGCTTCAGTTTTGTTCATATCGAGCACTGACTCTGTAATGTAGCCGCTGGCCGAATGTGCATCGGCCATCGACCGCGTAATGGCTTCGAAACGATTGCATCTGCAATCTTCGCTTCCTCAGACTACTGCTAGCTTTAGAATTCCACCTGGGCCTGTCTGCTCTGCAGCCCGCTCCAACCATTCTCGCATGTTCACCAGCTTAAAAATGGCGGGCCGATCTGGCCCGCCTGGCCTAGTAGCGTAAATCAGAGTCGCTTACCGCCGCCGCGATGCTTTTTTCCTTGCCACATTTCGTCGAGCTGGACACGCTGCTCGTCCGTCAGCACGGCCTTCATTTCATGACGCTGGCGGGCTCGCAATACGATCGTCTCGGCGTTCAGATCGCCCTGCTTGTCCGCGATGCTGCGTACCGCGGCTTCATCGAAGTCAGTCTTTCCGGACAGCGCTCTCAGTTCAACCCGGTTCTCCCGCATCTGTTCGCGCAGCGTGACCATCTGCTGGCGAGAGTCCTCAAGGACGGCCTCGACCTCTGCCCGCTGCTGCTCCGTCATGTTCAGACGATCGGCCAGGCGGTCCAGGTTTGGCCCCCTGCCACCGTGGTGTTTACTGTGCGCCATATGATGTCCGGCACGCCCGCAACCCGAACCGTCACCGAAGGGCATAGCGGATACCACGGTGACAAGGCCAACGGAGCTGACGACCAGGGTCATCGCCAATAGGGATTTGGTGAGCTTTTTCATAGGGTAATCTCCTGTCAAGAAAAGTTCGGACAGCAACCTGCTGTCAACACAAAGGCTAATCGTCTCGCCTGTCAGCTTGGGTACGTTCCGTGTAAAGCTGTGTAAATCTTCGTCTCGTCAAGGTGCACCGGTGGACACGACCTTCCAGCTGCCGTGGGGATTTCGGTATGCCGTGCCATAGGCGCGTTCCCTGTTGCCACCGATCACGACCTGCTGTTGGAACCCGCGTCAATATCGGCCCGTGGCGCTGGTGCCGTCACGCAGCACAGTCACGGCCCCGGAGTACCTGCCGATAGCGTTGTGACAAGGTTTCTGAATCGTGATTTCATGGCCAAGCTCCTGCCTCGGTATTGTCGGGCCATCCATATTGCAGAGCGTGCCATGGCCGCGGGTAAGCCGGGGTAAGCCTGTGTAAAGATATGTAAATACTTCGAGAACTTGTGTATCCATGCGAGGCGCGTGTGGCACCATCAGACAATCGTTTCGGACCGACCCCGATGAACCGAATACTGTTGGCGGATGACAATACGGAGTTATGCGAGATGCTCCAGGAATATCTGGAGGCGGAAGGCTTTCAGGTCGAGGCCGTGCATAACGGCGAGGAAGCATTGGAGCGGGCTCGATCAAACGCCCAGGATTTACTGGTACTCGATGTGATGATGCCCAAACGCAACGGCTGCG
>CBDUNM010000241.1:0-4950 GCA_965368585.1 uncultured Chromatiales bacterium
CCGTCGAGTCTTCGCCGGAGGGTTGCAGCGTAGCGAGCGCCTCGCCATAGACGGTGAGGCTGGATTTTCATGTAAATCAGGCACTGCGTGGAACAACCGATTTACGAAGTTCCTCGAATCGAACTCAGCGGACCGACGACCAATGTAAATTGGCGCAGTTGGATTTGTCGGTCGCTAAGCCGACCCGAAACAATCAGGCTGGCGCGTATACAGAGCGCCCAGGAGAAACCACTTTACCTTGACGCTTGAGGTATGCCAGCGTCTGGCTCAGGTTGCTGGCGGTGATGCCTTGGGCATCAAGTTTTTCCTTTATTTCCTTGGTGCTGATCTCACCAGCGGCTTCGACAATCTTAAGTACGGTGTCGGTAACATTCACTGCGGACGAACGTCCACGCGCGCGTGTCTTGCCACCCAGTTTGCGAATTTTAGCGTCGAGATTCGCAAGTTGTTTTTTATGGTTGGTAATCAATTCGCGTCGTTCCGCGCGTAGCGCATTCAATTGCTCGCGGACAGCTTCGCGCTCCTGATCGGCCTCTTCTTGCAGTTTTTGTTCTGCCAGCGCGTATAACTCTTCTGCGCTTAGATTTTCAAGTGATTTTTTTCTCGCCATGCTAAATATTAGCTCCGGTATTCGTATATTGATTTTTGCGGATACGCTGATCACAAGCAACAATGTCTTGCTGGCGGGTAAGATAGCCAACATTGTATAATTTTTCAATCTTACTCAAGCTGAATAGCCGGTTATTTTTTTGTCCTGCGTCTATATAGAACTAAATACCCAACTACTCGGACGGTATTCGCACAGGGAATAGTTTTCGTTTCTTGCTCGTGCCCCAACACGTAACTATTGATGGATTCAGCGGGTCGGGAAGGGGTTAGCCACAAGGTGCTTCTCGCTGGGAATGGCTCGCCCTTTTCAAGAGATGCAACAAGATGGATGACCCCTCCCCGGCCCGGATGGGTGGGACTGCCCTCCCGCCGCCCCCCCAAAGGCGCCCCATGCGGCGTTGCCGCCCTTGACAAGGGAGACGGCCATTGCCAGCGGACGGCGCCTTGCCTGGACGTCTTTGGCGGCTCTGCATTCATCAATAGTTGTGTGTCGGGGTACTAGTGACTGCCGGCAAACTTACTGGTTACTGCCGGTAAACTGAGGCGATGTCAATTATTTCGAAGGGCACCTTTGAAAAACGCCTGTTTCGGCAGAAATCCGCGTTGTGATGCCCTTATGCGATGCTTATTCATGCCTTGTAAACTGAGCTTCTCCAACTCGCCACACCTCGTCCTCTCGAAGATATTTCAATCTTTCGGGGTGCTTGAATGTCAAAATCAAGTCCGGTGGAATAGCGGGATATACAACGTGATCGAGTGACTGAATTCTTCGGATCAAATGGTCGATCCCCGCGGTGTTGGCGAAACAGTGGGCAGCGCAGCAGTGGATCTATTTTCGGCGACGTGCCCAAGCGAAGCCCATTACCGGCACTGGCACAAATTCTATGCCAGCCAAGCGAGAAACCTGTGGTGCGCGGCAACTCGCTTTGAAGGCATGTCGTGCTTGTCTCTGGTGGTGCGCAATCGGCTTATGCTGTCGCTTACATCTCTTCAAGCAACCGCTAAGTTGTTGATTTAACGTACCTGTGCGCGAACGAAACCACTCGACCCGCCTTCCGGCCTACGCCACGCTCCTTTGTTTGCCGCGCCATTGGCGGTGTGCCCACTTCTATCAGCACAAAGGGCCGAATTCGTGCAACGTGCAGGCCTGGGAGTGGTTTTCCCTAATTGGCATGAATTGGTGCCGAGTCGCCCCAAGGAAGCACGAGGTTCTGCAATCATCCATGGTTCGATTCTCAACGGGCGGGCAAGCGGATTTCCAGACCATGCGATGCAGGGTCTCGAGGACAGTCCGGTTCTGTAGCCTGCCTGGAGCCACCAGTATCCGGGATGATCGCGCCCCGGCCAGGTGCGGTGGTACGCCGCCGTGGAGCGACAGTCATAGCCATGGCTAAGGTTCTAGAGTGAAGAGCAAGTGCCAACGTGCCTGGTCAAGCGAGGGCCCGGATAGAGCACGAGTCGATGGCGAATTGTTACTTAAAGGAAAGACGAGGCTACTGAGGTTTCGCGCCTTGATTGACGGCAAGTTCGCCCCGACTTGTGAACGCCTGGTGCTACATGCCGGTTGGTTAGACCTGCCGTAACAACTCAGGGGTTCAGCGAAGGCAAATCCGTATTCCGGCCGTTGACCAGGAATTTTTTCAGATCGATGGCAAGTCTTGGGCGGATTTCACGCTTGAAATCTCGTTTCCACTGTTTGAAATCGACAATGGGTTTTTGGCCGTAGAGTGCGGCGTTGAGCTGATCCAGCAGCGATCTCACCCGATCCGGGTGAGTACCCGGGTGGATGTCGATGATTATTTGAGCGAGTTCCGGCATAGATACCTGGCTGGGCGCCGTCAGACGCCGCTGGATGAGAAAGCGCAGGACTTGGGACCAGATGGTCGGATCGTCTTCTTCCTCGGCGGCGCGTACGCAAAACCAGAGTCGATAGTTCAGCGGCAATAGTTGTGCAAAGCGGCGCCGAGCGACATGCGAATACCGTTGTGGAGAAAATCTTGCGAGCCGCCGGGAAACATTCGAGGTCAGCGGCGCCAGCGACATGCGCAACGAAGCGCTGAGGCGCTGTCGGAGTTTTTTACCCCTCGCCCAGATCAACGTCCAGTACAGACCCGTCACAAAAGCAAAAATCGTCAACGGCAGCCAGAATACCCAGGAGGAACCTGCAAGAAACGGCCCGGAGCCCAGTCGATCGGAGAGGTCGGTCATCAGGGCGCCGCCGCTGGCATTCAGCATTCGACTCGGCGCCAGTACTGTTTCGGCGCGCTGGGCGCCGACGTTCCACCAGGTAAAGCGCAGCGACGGAATCATCAGCTGACGGGCCTTGTCAGGCTGCAGCGTGTAGGTGTCAATGCGGGTGCCGATCAACTGCCCGTCCCGGGTAATTTCACCGTTCTTTGTCGACGATTCAAGATAGAGCCTGAATGCGCCCGCTCGCAGCTGCGGTTCTGGGGAGGGAAGTTGCGAGCCGGTCGCGCCGACAGCCTCTTGTTCGACGATGAGCGTGACCGGTTTGCCGTCTTTCACATCGCTTTCGTTGATCAGCTTGGTATTGATATCAAACGACTCGAGCGGCAGCCACGGAATCAATCCGGGCTCCGGCGGATTGATCGTGAGCCTCAGCGGATCTGCGGCAACCGCCTCGAACCGTTGGCCGTTCTTGCTCTTGCCGACTACCTTGATTGGTGCGACCAATGCCTCGGTGGCGCGCAATGGCGTAATCAGATAGGCCAAGCGATTGACGACTTCGCGCCGTCCGTCTTCGATTCGAGCGACGGCATCCCAAGTGCCGATCTTACGAAAAGCCAAGTGTTCGCGGCTGGGCAATACCGGGTCGAGGGCCTGAAGGCTTTCACCGCTGATGACTTCCAGGGTCAACACCAGGGTTTGTTGTACGAAGACCTTGGTCGAACTGACGGTGAATTGCAGCCTTGGGGGAAAGACCTCGTTGGCCGGCTGTCGATAAGATGGGTAGGAGCGTTGATCCGGTTGTGTCCAGGGTGTGGGAAAGCCGAGACCGGGATAGGTATTCGGGGTATTGCCTGTCCCATCGGAGGGGGCGCTCTGCTGCAGCGGGGGAACACCGCGGGCGTTCGAATCAGGAACGGGTCGAAAGCCGTACGGATTATAGGGCGACGGCCAACCATACTGCCCCGCATAGGGGGGCTGCTGACTCTGAACGGTATGGCTAAAGAGGAGCCCGAGAAGACCGACACAAACCAACCCGATTAATCGACCTTTACCAAGGACGCGGCTCATAGAGCGATCCTCCAGGTGATTGCCGTTGCATTCGCCGTTGCTCCTCCATCATAAACTGATTGCGCAGCAGATAGGAGGGGTCGCCCTCCAATGATTCCAACAGTTGCTCGATCAGCATTGCACTCGGGGGCAGTTCTGCCGAAGGCTGCCCGGCACCCTGTTCGAAACCCTCCGGTAGCTGGTTTTCCTCCGCCATTTCTCCCATCTGGTCGAACTCATGGACCGCATCGATGCGTTGCGTCTGCGCCGATCCGGTCTCGTTTTCGTCGGGGGCCTTTGTCGAGTCCGGCTCCTGGGCGGATGGATCAGGTGGTTCACCGGCGCGATCGGAATCCGCGGGCTCAGCGGAACCCGGTTGTGCAGAGTCGCCAGCATCGGTTTCCCGTTCACCCCGCTCGCCGGCGGCGTCTTTTTCGCCGGGTTCGAACCCATCTTCACCAGCGTCGCTGCCGCGCTTGTTGTCTTCCTCGTCTGGCGGGGTGTCGGTGGCGTCTTGGTCAGCAGCCGAACGCGTGTCGTCCTGGCCGGCATCTCGAGCCGCATCTGGCGAAGCTTCCGCCTGTTCCGATTCATCTTGCTTGTCACGATCGGATTCCGCGGTGTCAGGAGGCTGGCTTGCGTCGGTGTCGCGGTCGGCATCGCTGGCGTCATCACTCGGTCCCCGTTCGCCGTCGGTTTCGTTACCTTCAGATGGTTCCGCGCTGCCGCCGCCACCGTCATTCATTTCGTCTTTGGATTCGCTACCGCTGTCTTGCTCCTCGTCCTCTGGCGACGGTTTGTCGTTTGACGCCGGTTGTTCGGAATCCTCGCCAGATCCGGACTGTCGATCGGCTTTTTGTTGATCGCCAGCTTCGCCTTCCTCCCGCTGATCGCCCGACTGCGACGCTTCTTCCTGCTCCTCGCCTTCTGATTGCGATTGCTCTGACTGTTGCTCCTGCTCCTGTTGTTGCTCCTGCTCCTGCTGTTGCTGTTGCTCCTGCTCCTGTTGTTGCTCCTGCTCCTGCTCCTGCTGTTGCTCCTGCTCCTGTTGTTGCTCCTGCTCCTGTTGTTGCTCCTGCTCCTGTTGTTGCTCCTGCTCCTGTT
>CBDUNM010000242.1:0-4940 GCA_965368585.1 uncultured Chromatiales bacterium
TGTGTATTGAACAGACGTCGAGGAGGTTAAGCGGCTCGTCTGCTTTGAGTCAGCAGCAGTCGTTCTTCTCGTAATAAATACTTCAACGAGTTAAGAAACGCGACCCACCATCCCACCCACACCAAACGGTCATCATCTTTACCGACTTGGAGCCGCACTTAGAACAGCGTAAGCGCCCCCGTATTGCGTCAAGCTTTGTTTCAGGCGGGTAACTATCAGTGCGCAACTGCGCACTGTGCTGACACGCCCGGCAATGCGCATAGAATCTGAACTGATCCGGCGGATGCTGGCCGAGGGTATCGCAGACGATGAGCGTCGACTTTTTCATGTAGGGAGCTTGCCACGAAACCGAAGATGAACGGAACCTCGCTGTGACAACCGTTGCGAATTGGCCACAGCAAGTCTATGTTCAGACCATGTGTGGACGGTTCGCGAATCAGCTCGACTGGATCGAAGAATGGGTGGCGTTGCTGGGCGAGTGGCCGGCAGACGCTCCCCAACGATTCAACATCGCACCGACGCAGACGGTTGCGGCGTTCACCCCCGATGACGGTTATGGCATGCGCTGGGGTCTCGTGCCGTCCTGGAGCAAGGAGCCGAAAACCAAGTACTCGACCTTCAACGCCGTCCTCGAAACCATCGAAGCGAAGTCGCTGTACCGGGGACCTTGGAAGGACGGAAAACGCTGCATTGTGCCAGTTTTGGGCTATTACGAATGGAAGACCGAGGAGGGGGTGAAACAACCCTATCTAATCCGGAGCGCGGACGGCAATCCGCTTTTCCTGGGGGGATTGTGGGAGACGTGGCGCGGTGACGACGAGACATTGCTGTCCTGCACGGTCCTCACCCGAAAGCCGCTTGCCTCAATCGAGCACATTCACAACCGTATGCCGGTCGTTATTCCGATGGATCAGCTGACTAGCTGGTTTGAAGCGGCACCTGACGACGCCAAGAAAATCGCCTCGAAATCGGAACCGGATCTCGAGCACTACGCGGTCAGTCGTTATGTGAACAACGCGCGCAACGACGGTGCGGAGTGTGTTGAGCGGTCTGATCGAGAGGCTTAAGAACAAAACCCCAGCTCCGTGCCGGGGGTCTTGCATGAGCTTCCCTTGTGGGCGCTAGCGTCCTGACTTCCCTTGTCATGCGCTTCCAGGTGCATCGGACATCAGCTAGTCATACCAATCCTTTCCGGTAGGTGCAGGATTCCCTGGATGAGGCGTAATTTTCCAGATGGTTTCAGTGTCTCCAATACCCCGTGCTGTGGCTTGGCCTGGAGCTCCCGGCCACGACTCGGTATTAATGCACGACCTCACAATTCGAAAAACGGGCCTTTGAAGCATGCCGGCGAGCGACACGACAGGTAAGCGACCGATGCAGATGTCGCCGGTCCCGCCGCGCAGAAACCAGCTTGCGCGGTAGCGGACCTTGCGACACCTCAGATCCTGTAACTGGATTATTCGATCTTGATGTAGGCAAAGCCGTCGTGTTGCAGCTCGGCGATGCGCACCACACCCGACGGTACTATCGTTACCCCTTCGTACAGCCTGTCCCCACCAAGCCCGACCTGGGAACGGGTGATGTCGCATAGTTCCAACTTCACCCCCTGCACGGAGCGCAACGCGTCTAGACGCCCGGCATTGTTCTGTCGACGCTCGGCCATCTCTGGATCTTCGGCAAACGGGGTGCCTACTAGCTTGTCGTCGGTGAGAAAGCGAAGCCCGTGAGCGACGAACACGATGCGCACATCATATTCGATCAACTCGTTCTGGTAGGTGGTCACCATGTTGTTGATGCTGGTAAGCATGGCGCTGAAACGCCGTGGATCGGCAAAATCGGCGTGATACACGACCTTCATGGCATCATCCGCGCGTGCCGGCGTTCCGTAAACCAGGCTTGCGACCAAAATAGTCACGACTCCTAAAAAAGACAGACTGCGATGGGTTGCTATTAACTTACTGCGCATGATTATTGTCCTCCGGTGGGTAGTCTAAATTTCGACCGACGGGTGTGGTGAAAATTCGCCAGCGCAGGTCAACACCAGCCTACGCTTTTTTCCAGCGACCGTTTCGGTAAAACTGCGGACCGCGGCTTCCGACCATGACCCGCCGGTCGCCAAGCGCCCAACGACCGACAGCTTCATGCGCTAAACGGTCGAAAACTTGTCACGCTGAAACCTCTGTGTTTATTCTCTTGGCCACCTCCTGCCGGCCGCCAACAGAATGACTGCGTTGCCAAAGTAGAGCGGACAGCGCGGGTGACATGGTGCCACCGAAGAATCTGCACAAACCCTTGAGCCATCGCCCCAGGAAAAGGGTCGACCAGCAGTGTTGCCCGCGGTGGTTTTTCTGCGTTTTCCGCGGCGCTGGCAGCTAGCGAAAAAAGCGGCCGACATATCCGCCGAGGCAAATGAAATGCCAAGACAAGTTCCCGGAAGAGTATCTCAGGAGATCATGAGCGGCAGGGTCAAGCGGGCATGTCCCAGCGCGCATCGATCAACTGCCGGTTCATCAACTCTTCGAACGTGCGCTCGGCGATGTCGCTCGCCATCAGGCGTTCCAGCCGAACGTCGGTGACGTAGGCCTTGATTCTGAAGCGCAATAGGAAGCGGCGGTCGTGGCGCGGCTCCATTAGTACATTGATCGGCAACTTAAGATAGGTGTATGGGCAGTGTCTTGCGGCGTCAGCGGCGATTTCCCGCACCACTCGGATAGGCACCGTAGCCGGCAGATCGAAAGTCACCACAACCAGTTCGAACAGCTCACCGCTGTTTGAATTCACGACGGCCTGCTTCAGGATCTCGGCGTTCGGCACCATCACCGTGTTGTCGTCGAAGGTGCGCAGCCAGGTCACGCTCAGGTCCAGCCGCACCACTTCACCATAATGGCCGCCAATCTCGACCATGTCCCCTACCCGAAACGGCGGATTGAACAACATCATGGTGCCGGCCAACAGGTTGCGGATACCGTCCTGTGCGGCCAGACCCATCGCCAGACCGAGCGACCCAAGCAGCGCATACATCACGCCCTGGGGCGGGTGGATGACGATGAAGACGATGTAGAGCGCCGCCGCCACCCAGGCAAACAGGCGCAACACCGGGTAGGCCTGCTGGACGCGCAGTCGATGCCGCGGAAACCGTTGCGTCAGGCGTTCGATGGCGACTTTCAGGGCACGCAGAATCAGCCATACCACGAGCAACACAGCGCTTGCGCGCAGCAGGCTCGAAAGCGAAATCAATTCCAGCAATTGCGCCAGTACGTCTCGTTCCATCGCAATGTTTCCCCGATGCCTCAGTAAAGATAGTTCGCCGTTTCCAGATACTTCACCACGAGAGCCCAGATCGGTTTGACCACCGCGTAGCGAATCGCAGACTCATCGTGCTCCGCATCGAATCGGTCGAGCAGACCCATGTTGTAGAGGTAACTGAGGGACAGTGCACTGGATGCGCTCGGCACGCGAAAGATGGCACCATGCTCCGCAACGCTGAGGTCACCGTGGACAATCAGTTCCGCCAGGGCGAGCAGCTCAGGGCGTTCCAGCTCCTGCAGCACGGAGACATCCACTGCCGGCGGCCGCGCGACCTGCCAGTAACCGGTGTCCACTATCTGCCGGCTGGCCCTGAGCAGGCAAGCAAAGGCCAAGTCGGGTTTGCCGCCGCTGCGCTGGTACAACTCACGGAGACGGCCTTCCCCAAGACCGGCAGTCGCGTCGGCAGTCTCTGCCTCGCCGGCGGAAAGCTGAAGGGCCACCGGTTTCATCCGGATGCGCAAGATCTCGGCTAACTCGTCCGAGGCAAAGTAAGGCAGTTCCACGTGATGAGTGAAAAAACGATCCGCTTGGTGCAGGTAGACCAGCCGGGCGAAAGCATGCCCGCGGCAGCCCAGTACCCAGAGATGCCGGTCCTGGGTGGAAACCAGTACCGAGCCGAACATGCGCATCGCCTCAAGCCCGGCGAGCCGATTGACCAGGTAATGGCCGTCGTCAACGAGAATCACGCGGGGGGCGGCCGCACGCAGCTGCACGGTCAAGTCATGGGCGCTCGTGGGCGGTGGTTCGAGCTTAAACCAGGCGGCGACCGTGGCCAGCACTTCATCGGGGCAGCCTATGCGACCGGTGAAGGCCTGCGAGTCGATCTGCTCGCCGGGCTGCAACAGCGCGGGAATCCTGGCCAGTAGAGATGTGAGACCGGCGCCCTGGGGGGCGGTGACAACGAGCATGGCCGGGACACCCGCACGCCACTGCGCGATCGCCGCCTCAACGACGCCAAGGCTCTCCGCGCGGCCGACGAACCGGGCATCGGTAGTCGACAATGGCGCGCTTTCGCAAGCGCTTTGGAGCATCTCAGGCAGCCCGGCGATCCCTTCGCCGTGGCTGATGCAGCGGATCGCCTGCAGAGACGTACTCTCCTCGTCCGCAACGGATGCTGGCGCGGGCCGGGCTTGGCCAGAACGAAACCAAGTCCGCACCGCCAGGGCAGCACGCTGAGCTTTATTCAGGAATTCGACCACTTGCAACTACTCAGGATCCACCTTGGGTTTAACTGGCTGAATACTATGCAACAGCGCGCGCCCTCTGCGCCAGTTCACTATTTCGCAGCCTGCGACCTTACACGTGTCGCACATCCAGCTTACCGAAATTGCGACAGCTATCCGGCACGCAGCTCATGGTGCAGCCGGGGCATTGGTCGTGCTCACCCCTTGACGGAGCAAGAGGCCGCGACTTGGGAAGAGGCCGTGCGTTTACCCAGCTGATGCAACCACTTGCTCGGCGAGCTCGGCTGAAGATATTTTTTTCGGAACGCACCACGCCGAGCCACCGTTTGACCTGACCGGCACTCTGGCCGACCAGGTGATCATGGAACCGCAGCGCGAAAACGTGCCCGACGGCTGCCGGACCCAACAGCATCAGTGCCGCCTGCCATTGCAGGTCCACGCCGGCGA
>CBDUNM010000243.1:0-4916 GCA_965368585.1 uncultured Chromatiales bacterium
CTTAGGCTTAGCCCCGGCGCCGGTGGCTCCCTCGTCGCGAATCTCACCGCCGGCGCCCGTCGCCGCCCCGGGATCCGGGGCAATCGCAGTCGGGTGATTGTGCGTTTCGACCTTCATCAGGATAGGGATGGCTTCGGCATGCTCGCCGTAGATACCGCTGCCGGCCTCAGGAAAAAACCGCGATCCGGTTGGACCTCGCATGACAGCGGCGTTGTCTTTGTAGGCGGAAAGCACGTTGTCCGGCGCGCAATCCGTCGTATTGCGGATCATTCTGAACAACGACCGGTCCTGCGCTTCGCCGTTGATAATCCAGTCCGCATTGAAGATTTTGTGCCGGCAATGCTCGGAGTTCGCCTGCGCGAACATCATGAGCTCCACATCCGAGGGATTGCGGTTGAGCGAGGCAAAACTCTCCACCAGATAGTCGATCTCGTCCTCGGAAAGCGCCAGACCCCATTGGGTATTCGCCTGCGACAAGGCATCCTGGCCACCCGTCAGGACATCGACGTAACGCAACATCCGCGCCGGGGGATGCTGAAACAGGATTTCGGCGTCATCCAGGCTCGGCAACACCGTCTCGGTCATACGGTCGTGCAACATCGACGCGGCCAGCGTGATCGCTTCGCTCGCGAGCGGTCGCCCCCCGGCGGACAGACAATAGCTAATACCGCGTTCAATCCGGGCAATCTTGCCCAGACCACAGTTGTGTGCAATATCGGTGGCCTTCGATGACCAGGGGGAGATCGTGCCCCGACGCGGCGCGACCAGCAACGACGCTCCGGTCACGTTGGCACTGTCCAGCGTCGGGCCGTAGCTCAGCAGTGACTGCAGTTTTTCAAGCTCCGCGTCATCCAGCGACTGATGCAGCTCGACAAAATGCACGAACTCCGCGTAAACATCAATCGCGCGACCCACCGCATCGGCCAGCCGCTCGCGGATCTTTTGCAGGCGAAATTCGGACATGGCGGGTGCGCCACGCAAGATAAGCATATTGCGTCCCTATCGGTCGGTGAGTACCACACACGGCTTCATACTGTAACCCGGTCCCTCGCCTGTAGGCGAGAGGTTTGAGGTACCCGAACGCCGCCGCGCCATGCTCAACGAGCGCGCCGAACGCCAGATTGACACTCAGACCTCGAACCACGCACTCGCCGCATCCTGCTCCAGTAGCGACACCCGGGCAAGCAGCTCGTCCGACACGGCACGCAATGCGGCCAACACGCATGCCGGCGCATTGTTTTGCCGGCTGACGTGGCCGACGACGAGGCGGGACAGCCTCTGGTGATCGATAGCGTCGAGCAACTGCGCCGCCTGGGCATTGGCTAGGTGCCCGTAAGCACCCCCTACCCGCGCCTTTAAGCTCGGAGGGTAGGGACCTTCGGCTAACATGCCGGGATCGTGGTTACACTCCAGCAGCAACGCGTCCACGCCGTCCATGCTGGCCCTTATGCGCGGGGTGATACTGCCGACGTCGGTCAGTAACCCGATGCGTTTGTCACCGACACGAAACGCAAACTGCACCGGTTCGCGTGCGTCGTGCGGTACCGAGATCGGCTGAATCCGGATATTGCCGATACCGAATTCTCCGTCGTGGCCGCCGAACAGGCGGACGTCGTCGAGGGTCTCGCCGGCAATCGCAACCCGAGTCCCGAAGGTCATCCACACCGGCAGGCCGAACCGGCGCGCGCCGACGCCGACGCCTTTGACGTGATCGGCGTGCTCGTGGGTCACCAGGATGGCGTCGATATCCGCGGGATCTATACCCAAATGCGCACAGCGGCGATGCAGCTCCCGTGCAGCAAAACCGCAGTCCACCAGCAGCAGGGTCGTCTCACTCTGAATCAGCGTCGCGTTGCCCCGACTGCCACTGCCCAGCGACGCAAAACGCAAAGTATCCAATTCAGCCGAACCCCGGAATCCTAACGACGACCCATGGCGGCGCCCGCCCGCGCCGCGGCAACACTTATCGAATCTGTTCGTGAATCAAGGTCAGTATCCGTTCAGCCGTGGCCGAGCGGTCCCGTTGACCCTTGTCGTCCAGCACGGTCACCACCGACCCTTGGTCATTTGAATCGACCTTCACCCGGTAGCGAACCTTGTCATCCGTATCTTTGCTGTCGGACCAGAACGCCAGCTTGGCCAACCAGCCTTCTTTCTTGGCGCGCGCAGCAGGGTCGTTGTAACGAACAAAGTAGGTGCCGACCGATCGATCGCGGTCTTCCACCGCAAATCCAACCCGGTCCAATGCCAGCCCGGTCAAGCGCCACGCTCGAGCGAAGCCTTCGTCGATCTGCAACTCGGTTCCGGCGCGCGTCTTGCTAAGCCGCGAGCGCGTTTGCTCACCGCTGTCGACCCGGGCCGCGAGTTGCGCCTGCGCCCGCTCATCGGCCTGACCCAGGAACACCATCAGGCGGCGCAGCATGACGCTTTCGAGACCGGGATCGCGCTCGCGCCGGGTCCACACCGACTGATTCGTCTCGCCGACCGTATCGGTTGGCAACGATTCTTCCATACCGAAATGCGTCAGGAACAGCTCGGTGCTGTTTTCGTCCTGACCGCGTTCCAGACGAACCCTGTACTGGTCGCGAGTTCCGGTTTCGTACAGACCGTCGAACACGGATCGCACCGCATCGGTAATGAAATCGCTTTTGATATTGGCCCGGTTCTCCAGCCAGGCGGTCACCATCACACCCACGTTCGGGTCCTGCTCTTGCAGAAGAATGCCGTTTTGCTGCCAGAAATCCACCACGCGAGGCCACACATCATCCGGCGGCGCGCTGATCACCAGCCAACGTTCGTCACCGTCGCGCTTGACCACGATGTTGTCGATATCGGGCAGCACGGCACCCTGACCCACACGGCGGGTGCCCTCCGCGTCCCGGCTCTGGATCATGAAATCCTGGTAACTGGCCGTTACACCGCCCGCTTCGGGGATGGACATACTGTTACCGATCGACGAGGAAGTCAGGTCGGGCGGCACTTCCAGGCTTCGTTCCGCCTGTTTTTCACGCTTATACTCAACGCTCTTGTCGGGAAGGATGTCGTTGGTGTTACTGCCGCAACCGGCCAGCCCAAACAGCAGCGCGGCGTAGACAACAAGATACGTCGGATTCAAATTCATCGTGGATTCCAGACTGGCCGGCATTTGCGGCGGCGAGGTAGGTTAAGTAAGCGCACCCGCTTTGCGCATCGCATCGCGTACGCAGTCGTGCGCGGAGTCCGAGAGCCAGGTCAGCGGCAGGCGAATACCCCGCCCGCACATCCCCATTTCGGCCATGGCCCACTTCACGGGAATCGGATTGGCTTCGACGAACAAGTGCTTGTGCAACGCACGCAGTCTATCATCAAGCTGCTCCGCGCGATCGCGGTCGCCGGCCAAAGCCGCCTCGCACATCTGGTGCATCAAGGCGGGAGCGACGTTGGCCGTGACCGAAATGACGCCTTGACCGCCGAGCAGCATGAGTTCCAGTGCCGTTTCATCGTCGCCGTTGTAGATGGCGAAGCCGGGTTCGGACGAGCGCCGGATCTTACGCACGCGTGACAAGTCGGCGGTCGCCTCTTTGATGCCCACGATATTCGGAACACTCGATAACCTACCGACCGTATCGGGCAGCAGATCGCACGCCGTCCGCCCCGGCACATTATATAAAATTTGCGGAATATCAACGGCTTGAGCAACAGCCGAGAAGTGCCGGTAGAGCCCCTCCTGGGTCGGCTTGTTGTAGTAGGGGGTGACCAGCAGACAGGCATCCGCGCCGGCCTGCTTGGCGCACTGCGTCAGCTTGATCGCTTCGGTCGTCGAATTCGCCCCGGTACCGGCAATGACCGGGACGCGGCCGCCGGCATAGTCGACCGTGTCGGCGATGACCCGGCAATGCTCCTGCTCGTCGAGGGTCGCGGACTCGCCGGTGGTCCCGACGGAGACGATCCCGTCGGTGCCCTGCTCCACGTGCCAATCGACGAGGCGCCGCAGCGCGTCGTCATCAACGGCGCCGTTTTCCTTCATCGGCGTGATTAACGCGACCAGACTGCCCCGAAACATGCCAGTGCTTCCTATTTGGTTGGAGGTTGCCAAGCTTGCGATTGTATCTTGCCGCAAATTTTCATGGCAAGGTGCGCTCTCCGTCGTGACCAGCTTATCTGCGGGTTCCCGGCAACGGGGTCGAGCGCGTCGACAACGATTTGATACCCCTATCGAAACCCTGTAGTTGCCGAATGCGTCCGCTTTGAGATGATGCCCTGCAATTTATCCAGACACGCCAGAGGACACCATGACCGACGAAGGTGACGCCGTTCGGGAAATCCGTATCAATCCGATCGTGCCGACGGAATCCGTCCTGGTGGCGACGGCCCGCGGCGCCAGACCGAAGAAAGCCGAAGAGAAGGTCGCCCGGGACCGGCGCGACACCGTCGATACCTGCCCATTCTGCCGCGGCAACGAAGATCGTACCCCACCGGCGATTAAGACGTACCCGGACGCAAGCGCCTGGGCCATCCGCATCGTGCCCAACCTCTATCCCGTCCTGGGCGACGACCGCTCGCAAACCAATGTCGCGTTCGGCTTGCAACAAGTAATAGACGGTTACGGCCGCCACGAGGTCGTCATCGACCACACCCATCACGGGATCGCCATCCACGAGATGGATCCCGAGCATCTCGCGAACCTCTTTGCCATCTACCAGCAGCGCATGGAGGAACTCTACCAGTCCGATCCACGGCTGAAATACGTCCTCGTTTTCAAAAACTTCGGACCCGCTGCCGGGGCCAGCATTGCGCACACCCACAGCCAGGTTATTGCCATGCCGGTGGTGCCGGAAAACGTGTACAACGAAGTCACACACAGCCGGAAGTATTTTGAGAAGAACCGCCAGTGCATTTTCTGCTCATTAATCGACGAAGCCCTCACCTTTGAAGCC
>CBDUNM010000244.1:0-4897 GCA_965368585.1 uncultured Chromatiales bacterium
GGACCCCTGCCGGTTGTACGCCTCGCCGGAGAGTATTCGCGCGGGCGTCGCCGAGGTACTGGAAAGCTTTGGCCGTGGTCCGGGCCATGTGTTCAATCTGGGTCACGGCATACACCCGGATGTCGATCCCGAGCACGCGGGCGCGATGATCGAGGCTGTTCACGAATTGAGTGCCCCATATCACCGGTAGTGCGCCGGGCGGAAGTCAGTGTGCCGGTCGTCGAAACACGGTAGCTGACTCGTTACCCGCAACTGACCCTCACAACCGATACACGCTCTTGGTCATCACCTTCGAAGCGAGCCGCATCGCGAGTCTGATGGGCGCGGGAAGTCTGGCTCCGCCATGCGCCATCGCCGTCTCGCCGTGTTGGATTTCGTCGGTTTTCATCTGTTCGAGTATTGCGCGGCTTTTGGCATCGTCTTCCGGTATCTGCTTCAGGTGCTCGGCGAGATGGCCCTCGACCTGTTTTTCGGTTTCCGCAACAAACCCCAGGCTCCACTTGTCGCCGGCGATACCGGCTACTGCACCAATCGCGAATGAACCGGCGTACCAAAGCGGATTCAGCAGGCTCAGGCGCCCGCCAAGTTCACGAACCCGGGTTTCGCACCAGTCCAGGTGGTCGTTCTCCTCGGCGGCGGAACGTTCCATGCTCAGCCGGGTCGCGTTATCGCGCGCCGTCAGTGCCTGGCCCTGGTATAAGGCCTGAGCACAAACTTCCCCGGTGTGATTGATGCGCATCAGGCGTGCTACGTGGTCGCGCTCGCCGTCGCTAAGTTGCGCCTCCGGCTGCAGGTTTGCCGGATTGGATCTTTCCGTGGCCTGTGGCTTGCCGAACAAGGTGCGCAGCGCCTGATCGAAATTCATGACGAGGCGATCGAACGGCGTATATTCGCGAGTGAACATGGGCAATCTCGTTACGTCTGAGCTTGTCGGGTAGTTTACGCTTTCGCGATACTCTTTTCAGCTGAGTCGATAATCAATTGTCGCCACAGCAACTCGACGGGATGAATGATGGGTACCGAGGTGCCCATGGCGAAGTGCAGCGCACACCCGGGGTTGCTGGTTACCAGCCAATCCGGTCGCAGTTGAGCGACGGCTCCCAGTTTGGGCGCGCGCAGGCGTTCCGCATCGGCCGGGTGGGTGAGCAGGTAGCTGCCGGCCGCACCGCAACAGCGGTCGTTGCCGGGCAGTAGGCGAATGTCCAGATCGGGTATGTGCGCCAGATTCTCGCCGATGCATGCCGCGCTGTTCAACACGTTGAGCTGCGAGCATGGTGTGTGTATTGCAACCCTGGCTGGCAACGGGCGCCAGCGGTAGCGTTCGAGATCGTGTTTCGCGACGAACGCATTGATGTCGCTGTGGGGCACAGCGAATTCTTTGTAGTGGTGGCTGTCCTGCAAATGCGCGCCGCATCCGGTTGCGGCGCTGATGATCGCCTCCAGGTCCTTGTCGAATGCCATCGTATTGATAGCAGCAAGTTTTGCGGCGCGATCGGCGTCTCCCATATGCGCGTGTAACGCCCCGCAGCAAACCTGATTTCTTGGAATCACCACGTCGTATCCCAGGTGGTTGAGCAGCTTGACGCTCACCCACAAACTGGCCGCATGAGTATGCCGGGCGACGCAGCCCAGGAATAAGCCCACTCGTCCCGCTGGGGCGCGCCTCGCGTGGTAAATCCCCGGAGCCGGAGGTCGGCCGCGATCAGCGACACGCGCGAGGGCGGGCAATTTACCGAATCCGTCCGGCGCCAGGCGACCGGCGCGGATCGCGAGCCCGACCAGTGCCGGGCGGCTGAGGAGATGCGTGGTCCAGCGCAACCAACCCGGGCGGCGATGGAGCGTGAGGCGGCGCGCGTTGTCCATCAGATTACCGAATTTGACGCCCGACGGGCAGACCGCTTCGCACCGACGACACAGGAGGCAGTTGTCCAGGTGACGGTCGAGCGCCGTATCATCCGTCAGCTGGTCGTCGGCGAACAGCGAGATCAGGGTGACTCGCCCGCGCGGCGACTCGGCTTCGTGGCGAGCGAGTCCGTAGGTCGGGCATGCGGATTGGCACATCGCGCACTTGACGCAACGGTCGGCGTCCTCGGCCAGTTGTGTTCTAAGGTTGCTGTCAGCCAGTTGGGAAAATACGCGCTTGGGCATCCACGTATAATGCACATTTTACAACGGGATTGCCGGAGTTGTTCATGTCGTTCTACCAGCACCATGTGTTTTTTTGTATCAACAACCGAGAAGACGGTCGTCAGGCATGTGCGCAGTGCGGCGCGCAACAAGCGCGCGATTACGTTAAAAACCGGTGTAAGGAATTGGGCATCCACGGCGCAGGTCAGGTACGTATCAACAACGCCGGCTGCCTCGATCGCTGCGAGCTGGGACCGGTTATTGTGATCTACCCGGAAGAAACCTGGTATACCTACGTGGACAATGAAGACCTCGATGAAATTATCCTCGAGCACCTGCAGAACGGCCGCTTGGTCGAGCGTCTGCTTTTACCAGATCAGGACACTAGAGGGGGTTGACATCCCTCTCCATATATTAGATTATACGCACATACTGAATTTAGACGAATTCAGTACTCCTCCATCCTCCTTTGGTGGTTACTAAAGTTAAGCGCGGTGTCCCCCACCGCGCTTTTTTTTGTGGGGTTGGTTTTCAGGCTTGCCAGGTTTCCCGATCTCCGGTAAGATTTGCGCCCTTTCGTAGCGAGAATCACCAGCCTGTGTAGTCGGGCTATCGGGGACTGAACGGATGACGACGGTAAGTGCTAAACCCGCGGAAGTGCGGCGAGACTGGTTCGTGGTGGATGCGGAGGGCAAGACCCTCGGTCGCTTGGCCACTGAAATTGCGCGTCGCCTGAAAGGTAAGCATAAGCCGATCTTCACGCCGCACGTGGACACCGGAGACTATATCGTGGTTGTCAACGCCGAAAAGGTGCGTGTGACCGGCAATAAGCTGCAGGACAAGATGTATCATCATCATACCGGGTTTATCGGCAACCTGAAGTCTATCAGCTTGGAAAAGCAGTTGAAGAAGGCTCCGGAGCGCGTTATTCACAGCGCTGTGCGTGGTATGCTGCCGCGCAATCCCCTGGGGCGCGCCATGATGAAGAAGCTGCGCATCTACGCCGGCCCTACCCATAATCACCAGTCACAGCAGCCGAAGGCGCTGGACATCTGAATTCCGGAATCGATATGGCAGAACAAACCAACTACGGAACGGGGCGGCGGAAGACCTCCGCAGCACGCGTATTCATCCGTCCGGGTAACGGCACTATCACCGTGAACGGTCGTCCTCTCGACACCTTCTTCGGGCGTGAAACGGCGCGGATGATCGTGCGCCAACCCCTGGAGACCACTGAAATGCTGGATAGGGTGGACGCGAAGGTTTCCGTTATCGGCGGCGGCACCACGGGGCAAGCGGGCGCGATTCGGCACGGCATCGCCAGAGCACTGGTCGAGTACGACGAGTCGTTGCGCAGCCAATTACGCCGCGCCGGCTTTCTGACGCGCGACGCACGTGCCGTCGAGCGCAAGAAGGTCGGATTGCACAAAGCACGCAAGCGTCCGCAATACTCCAAGCGCTAATCGTTGTTTGCGCGCAATGGCGTAATGTCCCAGTGCGTTCCTGGCAAGCGGAATTAGCCGGGTATTACTTGATCGCCTGGTCTGGCGTCATCGATCCCGTACTGGCGTCCAGCTGAAAAGCCCGACTGCGGATTCCTCGAGTGGAAGCGGCCCTCCACCCGGTGACTTACCCGTTGCTTCGTGACAAACTCCCCCGGTTTAGCCGGTGATGGTAGTTTGCCAAGCGAATACTTCACCGAAATTTCCCGTACCGACGTTGCGCTCAAACAGACGTGGACGGTGCGGTTATCGTAACGTGCGCACGGTCTTCTCCGATAGCCGCTCGTCGTTACTCATCAGCCAAAGAAACGCGCAGGCAGCGGGAATAACCTCCAACTGCTATCTCTCTTCGAACCTTTCAATGGTCTCGTCCGCCAATTCTTTAAAAAGGCTGTCGGGCACCCGGAAGCCGCCGTATTTCAGCGTCGACAGACCACGGTCCTTTCTCCCGCCCGAAGTTCCTTCAGATAACGCGACAGGTGGGTCTGCGCTTGATGGCGATAATGTAGCGATACTTAGCGATTAACCACTTTCGAACCAACTACTTGGTTTCCCGAGCGGAATGAACTTCTCCGCATCATCGGGTCCTTCACCCGTACCCTGATTGCGGTGTGATTGCGCCAGGTTCTCGGCATGGCGTTGTAAAATACCTACGAGCGACACATTCGTACCAAGTATGTTGATCATAACTCGATTATCCCTTGGTTAATTCAGCGTGATAAGAATGATTATGGCCCAACATACTGATTTGTATGATGTAGCTAAAACGCAACAATCGTTAAACATTGTTCTTTTTTTACAAAAAATACTTGCGCAAGGTGGATTGTCCGGCTAGACTTTGTCCCGAAGAACATCGATTCGCCACTCATACAAACGGGTAAACGGGAGTTTTCCAATGAACAAAAAACTACTGGCCGCAGCCATCGCAGCTGCCTTCATCGCCCCCATCGCGGCCACCGCTGATACCGAAAACGTCACTGTTTACGGTAAGGTCCACGCCTCAGTCGAAAAGAACGATTTCACGGGTCAGGACAACTACACCGTGTCCAGCAACTCTTCACGGCTGGGTTTCAAGGGGTCCGAGGATCTGGGCAACGGCCTGAAGGCGATCTGGCAGTACGAGCTGGATTATGACGTCACCGACGGCGGCGGCGTAACCGGTGACAACCGTAACTCCTTCATCGGCCTGTCCGGCGGCTGGGGTACCTTGCTTGTGGGTCGTCACGACACGCCGGCGAAAGTGGCCTTCTACGCCGCGGGCAACGAAG
>CBDUNM010000245.1:0-4872 GCA_965368585.1 uncultured Chromatiales bacterium
ATGCCGTTCTGGCTCGAATGACTCCGGGTCTGAAAGTCAAAGTCGAAAATACGATGGCCGACGACGGCAGTGAAATGGCAGTCGACCTGAAGTTTAAGTCGATGAATGATTTTTCCCCGGCCAGCGTCGTCCAACAGGTCGACCCACTCCGGAAGATGATGGAAACACGAGACAAACTGCGCGATCTCCTGACCAAAGTGGATCGCTCGGAAGATCTGGAAAACCTGCTGGAGCAGGTGCTGCAGAACGAAGGCGATCTTAAACAACTGTCTGAACAGCTGGGCAAAGGCGGCTCGGAAAACGGAGGTGACGCATGAGTGCCGGAGAAACACAGCCAGAAGAGCAACAGGCCGCAGAAGCCACTGAGGCCGCTCCCAGCCTGCTTGATCAGGCCATTACCGCGACCAAGCAGACTGAACCCTCGCAAGCGCAGGAATTGATACGGACCCTGACGGAGCAGGCACTCGCAGGTACCGTCACGTGGGACAAGAATCTCACCAAAACCTTCAATGATGCGATTGCGGCCATCGACGCCAAGCTTTCCGAGCAGTTGGCGGCGATCATGCATACGCCCGAATTCACCAAGCTGGAGGGCACCTGGCGTGGTTTGAATTACCTGGTCATGAATAGCGAGACGAGTGCTTCGCTCAAGCTCAAGGTACTGAATATCTCCAAAAAAGAGCTGTTCAAGGATCTCGATAAAGCCGTCGAGTTCGACCAGAGCCAAACGTTCAAGAAACTTTACGAAAACGAGTTCGGCTCCCCCGGAGGCGAACCCTACGGCGCGTTGATCGGCGACTACGAACTGACCAATCACCCGGAAGACATCGATCTGCTGAGCAACATGTCGAACGTCGCCGCGGCCGCCTTTTGTCCGTTCATATCCGCCGCCGATCCCAAGCTGATGGGTTTCGGCAACTGGACCGAGCTGGCCAAGCCGCGCGATCTGGAAAAGATCTTCGAATCGGTGGAGTACACCCGCTGGCGAAGTTATCGCGAGAGCGACGATTCCCGCTTCGTCACCCTGACCATGCCGCGCGTATTGGCCAGGCTGCCTTACGGTGAGAACACCAAGCCCATCGAGGAATTCCGCTACGAGGAGTCGCCCGACGATGCGCAAGGTCGCGCCCAGGCGCTGCCGCACGATGAATATTGCTGGATGAACGCCGCCTACGTGCTGGGCGCGCGACTAACGGACGCGTTTGCCAAATACGGGTGGTGCACCGCCATTCGCGGTGCGGAAGGCGGTGGTAAGGTCGAAGGCCTGCCGGCCCATATTTTTACCAGTGACGACGGAGATCCCGATCTGAAATGCCCGACCGAAATCGGGATCACGGACCGGCGCGAGAACGAGTTGAGCAAACTCGGCTTCCTGCCGCTTTGCCACTACAAGAACACCGACTACGCCGTGTTTTTCGGCGCGCAGTCAACGCAGAAGCCGAAGATCTACGACCGGCCGGAAGCCACGGCCAACGCCGCCATTTCCGCACGACTGCCCTACATGATGGCCACGGGGCGTTTCGCGCACTATCTCAAGGTCATGGCCCGAGACAAGATCGGTTCATTCATGGAGGCGTCGGATGCAGAGGCCTGGTTGAACCGATGGATTCTCAACTACGTCAACGGCAATCCGGACAGCGGGCAGGAAATGAAGGCGAAATACCCGCTGGCAGAGGCGAAGATCGTGGTGGAAGAGATCCCGGGTAAACCCGGGGCCTACAACGCCGTCGCCTGGTTGCGTCCGTGGTTGCAGCTCGAAGAGTTGACCGCTTCGTTGCGTATGGTGGCCAGAATACCGAAAATCGGTGGTTAGTAGCGAGCCAAGCCGTGGCGGCCCCGGGGTGGCGTCGGGTGCGCATGCCGGAGGACAGTGAATCGACGGCGGCACGTTCCGTAACGGGTTCGGGGCACACCGACAACCTGCTCGCGCAGATTGTCGAGTCGATCAGCCACCGTCACCAAGGTCCGGGCGGCTTCAACATCGATCGGTTTCTGGCCGCAGCCGCACCCGCGGAGGCATTGCGCATTTGGTTCGGTGCGGATCTAACCGGACCCGGCGCGTCGTCCAAAGACGCAATTCTCGAGCGCCTGAACAGCGACGTTGCCGCGCTCGACGAGCGGCTGAACGAACAGGTCAACACGATCATTCATCACCCCGGTTTTCAGAGACTCGAAGCATCGTGGCGTGGCCTGCGCTATCTCATCGACCGGAGCGCGGGCCAGGCGGACGTCAAGGTGCGGGTGCTGAATCTTGCGCTGCCCGAGCTGGCCAGAGATCTCGAACGAGCGATCGAGTTCGATCAAAGCCAGTTTTTCAACAAGATCTACAACGACGAGTTCGGCACGCCCGGCGGGGAGCCTTTTGGCGTGCTGCTGGCCGACTACGAAGTATCGCATCACGCCAGGGATCAAGACACGCTGGAATCCCTGTCGCACATTGCGGCGGCGGCGTTTGCTCCCATGGTGATGAGCGCCCATCCGTCGTTGTTCGGGCTGGACGATTTTTCGGCACTCGGTACGCCGTTGAATCTTCCCCGCACCTTTCAACAGCTCGAGTATCTCAAGTGGCGGCAATTCCGCGAGACGGAAGATTCACGCTTCATCGGGCTGGTTTTGCCGCGGGTATTGATGCGGCTGCCGTACGAAGATGACGGGCAGCACGCAAAGTCGTTTCGCTTCTTCGAGCGTGTCGCGGGTCCGGATAGCAGCCGCTACCTTTGGGGTAGTGCGGTTTATGCTTTGGGCGCGGTGCTGGTGCGCGCATTTGCGCAGTCGGGCTGGCTGGCAAGCATGCAGGGCGTGGAGCGTGGTGTCGAAACGGGCGGGCTGGTGACGGGACTGCCGCAGCATTCGTTCGGCACCGACGTCACGGGTGTGGCGTCGAAATACTCGACCGACGTCATGATTACCGACAGTGACGAAAAAGAGCTGGGCGAGCTTGGCTTCATGCCGCTGTGCGTTTGTAAAGACACGCCTTGGTCGGCATTTTACGGCAGTGCGTCGGTGCAAAAGCCGAAGCTGTACGATGACCTGCCGGCCACGGTGAACGCACGGCTCTCCGCCATGTTGCAGTATATGTTTTGCGTTTCACGCTTTGCGCATTATCTGAAGGTGATCGGTCGCGATCGTATCGGGTCGTTTGCCACGGCCGCAGAGTGTGAGAATTTTCTTCAGCGCTGGCTGCTCAACTACACCATCGACGTCGACGACGCCTCGATGCAGGCCAAGGCCAAGGCGCCGTTGCGCGAGGGCAAGGTCGAGATCCGCGAGAAGCCGGGTAAGCCGGGCAGCTACTATTGCGTAATGCACCTGCGTCCGCATTTCCAACTCGATCAAGTGGTCACGGCGGTCAAGCTGGTGACGGAAATTACACCGGGCAAATAAGGAGGGGAAATGTCAGTCACAAAGGCAACGGACCTGTTTACCAGCGGTGACCTTGAGGGTGCGATCACTGCGCTGACCGAAGCGGTCAGGAAAAACCCGACCGACCAGGAAACCCGCGGGCTTTTGGCGGAGTTTTTGTGTATCGCGGGCGATCTTGAACGCGCGGACAAGCAGCTCGATGCGTTGGGCAACCAGGACGCCGGTTCGGCGCCGGGACTGGCGTTGTTTCGGCAGGTGGTACGTGCCGAACTGGCGCGCCGCGAATGCCATCAGAAAGGGCGGGTGCCGGAGTTTATCGGTGCGCCTACGCCACTGCTTGAAAAACACCTGGAAGCCTCTGTCTATATTCGCGACGGCGAGATGCGCAAGGCGGCGGATCTGTTGGCGGAGGCGGAAGCGGATCGTCCGCAACCCAAGGGCGTTTGCAACGGTACGCCGTTCGATGACTTTCGCGATCTGGATGACCTGACCGCCTGTTTCCTCGAAGTGCTGACCACGACCGGCAGTTACTATTGGATACCGTTGCAGGCGGTGGTGTCGCTCGAATGCAGCCCACCGCGGCGGCCGCGCGATCTGATCTGGCGCCGGACCCAGCTTTCGGTCAGGGACGGTCCGGACGGCGAAGTATTCTTGCCGGCGGTTTACGCGAATCAAAGCGACGCCATAACCGACCAAACCCGGTTGGGTCGCATGACCGACTGGAGCGGCGGTGATGGCGCGCCGGTGTTGGGCGTCGGACAGCGGACTTTCCTGGCGGGCGACGTGGCCATACCGATCATGGAACTCGAAACCGTGATCTTCGATGCCGACGGCTGATTGCCGCGATTGACCCAATGGCCGAACTAAAGACGCTCAATCTGTCGATCCTCGACCGCCTGCTCGACGACAATCCGGGCGTACAAAGCGAAGCGGCACCGACGCCGGAACAGACCCAGCGCGACCTGCACCAGGCCGTACGACGCGATCTGGAGGCCCTGCTCAATACCCGCCAGCGCGTCGCAGGCTACCCCAGGTCGATGCGGGAACTGGATCAGTCGCTGGTGAATTACGGCATCCCCGATTTCACCGGCGCCAACCTGAGTTCGCCGGACAGTCGTGCGCAGTTTGTACGCGTCATCGAAGCCGTCATCCGGCGTTACGAGCCGCGTTTCAAAGCGATTCGCGTCAGCCTGTCGGACAACGTCGAGCCCCTGGATCGCACGCTGCGTTTCCGGATCGACGCTGTGGTGTATGCGGAGCCGGCGCCGGAGACCGTGGTGTTCGATTCGGCCTTGGAACCGGTCACCGGTAACGTGCAGGTCAAGGAATCGAGCCATGGGTGACGAGTTGCTCCCCTACTACAACGAGGAACTCAGTCATATCAGGCACATGGCGGCGGAGTTCGCCAGGGATCACCCCAAGATTGCCGCGCGCCTGCGAATAAGCGCTGATACCGTCGAAGACACCCACGTCGAACGTTTGATCGAGGCGTTTGCGTATCTGAACGCG
>CBDUNM010000246.1:0-4787 GCA_965368585.1 uncultured Chromatiales bacterium
ATCGCAACCTGGCCGAATCGTTTGGTCTGGATCATCCGCGCGGTGCCTTGGTGGCTCGTGTGCTGCCGGACTCGCCGGCCGACAAAGCGGGCGTCGAAACGGGGGACATTATCCTCGAGTTCGATGATCGCAAGCTGATGAACTCGAGTCAGCTTCCCCCTCTGGTCGGCGCCAGCAAGGTGGATGGACCGGCCAATGTCAAAGTCCTCCGCGCCGGCAAGGAACTCGAGTTGAGCGTGCAGATTGCCGAATTGCCTGGCGACGAATCCGAGTCGGGCGGCAGCGAAATGGCCACGCGCGAACAAACCCGCAGCGAGCGGCTGGGTCTCCAGGTTGCGGAATTGACCGGCGAGCAGCGCGAGCAGCTCGGATTGACGGATAAGAACGGCGGCGTGCTGGTGGAGAACGTTGCTGCCGGTCCGGCTCGCGAGGCCGGCATAAGGGACGGCGATGTGATTTTACTCCTGAGCGGCAAGCAGATCGATTCCGTTGAACACCTGGAGGAGCAAATCGGCAAACTCAAACCCGGGCAATCGGTGGCAGTTCTGGTGCATCGGCGCGACAGTCCGATCTTCCTGGCGTTACGGGTTCCCGATCGCGAATGACGGCACCTGTGAGCGCCATCTTCTATTATCGAGACGGCTGCCACCTCTGTGAAGAGATGGCAGCTTTTTTGTTTCGACATTGGCCCGAACAGGCCGGTTGCATGCAGTGGACGAATATCGACTCCGACTCTGAGTTGCGAGATCGCTTTAACGCCGATGTGCCGTTGCTGGCACTGCATGGCGACACCATCTGCCGCCACGCTCCGGACGTGGAGCGTTTGACCCGGTATTTCGGTCCACCGCTTAATCCGGTATAGTTGCCGGTTTGCGGCAGACACCATCGACACGGGACCTTCCGAGAGGAAAGTCCCGCTTTTTCAATCCTTTATTCGTTTTTCCGGAGAGCGCCCTCGGCGACGCATGACCGATCTCAGTCACATCCGTAATTTCTCCATTATCGCGCATATCGATCACGGCAAATCGACCATCGCTGACCGCTTCATTCAGGACTGCGGCGGCCTCACCGAGCGTGAAATGGGAGAACAGGTACTCGATTCCATGGATCTCGAACGCGAGCGCGGCATCACGATCAAAGCGCAAAGCGTGACCCTGATGTACCAGGCCAGAGACGGAGAGCTTTATCAGCTGAACTTCATCGATACGCCCGGGCACGTCGACTTTTCGTATGAAGTGTCGCGCTCACTGGCGGCGTGTGAAGGTGCCTTGCTGGTGGTGGACGCCGCCCAAGGTGTCGAGGCGCAAAGCGTCGCGAACTGTTACACGGCGATTGAACAGGGGCTGGAGGTCCTGCCGGTGCTCAACAAGATCGATTTGCCGTCCGCCGATCCCGAGAGAGTGATCAAGGAGATCGAGGAAATCATCGGCCTGGATGCCGAACAGGCGCTGCGCGTCAGCGCGAAGACCGGGGCCGGTATTTCCGACCTGCTTGAAAATATAGTGGACAAAGTGCCTCCGCCGCAAGGCGATCCCGAAGCGCCCCTGCAGGCGCTGATTATCGATTCCTGGTTCGACGCGTATGTCGGCGTTATTTCGTTGATCCGCGTCAAGAACGGCAGTATCCGCCCCAAAGACAAGATGCACATCATGTCGACGGGACGTACCTATCAGGTGGAAAAAGTCGGCGTATTTACGCCGAAACCGCTCGACAAATCCTGTTTGGGTACCGGCGAGGTCGGCTTTGTCATCTCTGGTATCAAAGATATCGACGCCGCCCCCGTAGGTGACACCGTCACCCTCGGCAATTGTAAGGCATCCCAGCCTCTGCCCGGCTTCAAGGCCGTCAGTCCCAGGGTGTTTTCCGGGCTGTACCCCATCAGTTCGGATGATTACGAAGGCTTGCGCGAAGCGCTGCAAAAGCTCCGTTTGAACGACTCGGCGCTACACTTCGAGCCGGAGACCTCGCAGGCACTGGGGTTCGGCTTTCGCTGCGGTTTTCTGGGTATGCTGCACATGGAGATCGTACAGGAGCGGCTGGAGCGTGAGTACGATCTCGATCTGATCACCACGGCCCCGACCGTAATCTATGAAGTCGAGAAACGTGACGGCGACATCGTGATGGTCGACAACCCGGCGTCGCTTCCCGATCCGGGCAAGTTGGAAGAGATCCGCGAACCGATCATCGAAGCGCACATCCTCGTCCCGCAGGACTATCTCGGCAATGTCATTACCCTGTGCGTGGAGAAACGGGGCGTGCAGAAAAACATGCAATATGTCGGGGGGCAGGTACAACTCACTTACGAATTGCCGATGAACGAGGTCGTTCTGGATTTCTTCGATCGGTTGAAATCCGTGAGTCGCGGGTACGCGTCGTTCGAATATGAAATGAAGCGATTCCAGACGTCGCCGCTGGTGAAGCTCGATATCTTGATCAATGGTGAGCGCGTCGACGCGTTGTCCTTGATTGTACATCGGGACAACGCTGATTCACGCGGCCGAGAGTTAACCGAGCGGATGAAGGAGATCATTCCGCGGCAGATGTTTGAAGTGGCGATTCAGGCGGCGCTGGGGTCGAAAGTCATTGCCCGCTCCACGGTCAAGGCGTTGCGCAAGAACGTTACAGCCAAGTGTTACGGCGGCGATGTCACCCGCAAGCGTAAGCTCCTGGAAAAACAGAAAGCGGGTAAAAAGCGCATGAAGCAGGTCGGAAAAGTGGAGATACCCCAGGAAGCCTTTCTGGCCGTATTGCAAGTGGGAAAAGACAACTAGGAGGCTGTCCGAGAGTAGACTGACCTACTGCGGACGCCCCAAATTGGTCTTGTTGATCGATCATTCTCGTTAAATAGTCACCACTGTTCGCCTCAAATGATCGAAAAACGTGCCTCAATTTGGAACGCCCTTGTGACGAGCGCTATTCTCGGACGGCCTCCTGGCCAACCGCGTTTGGATATTGCCGGTCACGCCGGGGCGCGTGTGGTCGTGACGAAGCGCGGTGCGATTCGGGGTAGACTCGCCCAATCAAATATTAAATAGAATACTTAAAATATATGTGTAAGCATATATAAAAAAAGGAATATTGATGCAGATTACGATACTTCTGGCCGTATTGGCCGCCCTTGTCTGGGTCATAATGACAGTGGGTATCGAAGCCGCCCTGGTGCTTGCGACCGTGCTATCCGGAGTGGTCTGGTTCTTGGACCGGTTATGGTGGCGCAAATCGCGCCCGGGCGATGCGCGGGAACCTTTGACCATCGAATACGCGCGATCGTTTTTTCCTATATTTTTTATCGTGCTTTTACTGCGGTCGTTTCTCGTCGAGCCGTTCAGAATTCCCTCCGGTTCGATGATGCCGACCCTGCTGGTCGGTGACTTCATTCTGGTGAATAAATTCGCATATGGACTCAGGCTGCCGGTGACCAAGACCAAGATTCTGGAGAACGGCTTACCCGAACGAGGCGACGTTGTGGTATTTCGCTTCCCCTTGAATCCGCGCACGGACTACATCAAGCGCGTGGTTGCGTTGCCGGGTGATCGAGTGGCCTACAGAAACAAGACGCTTTACGTTAACGGGGAGCCAATGCCGCTGACCACTGTAGGACCTTATCAGCCGGTTGGCTCAGGGATGCGGGCGACCGGGTCGATCGAGCGGGTTGAGCGTTTGGCCGCCCTGGAGCACTCGATACTGGTCAATCCGTTCGTGCCGGATTTCGGCCGCAACTGTAATTTTCTGGGAAACCAGAATCTGCAGGTCCCTGCCGAACACTACTTCGTCATGGGCGATAACCGGGACGACAGCAACGACGGACGTTGCTGGGGCTTCGTTCCCGAACAGAATCTCGTCGGGAAGGCGTTTGTGATCTGGTTGAGTTGGGACTGGCAGCGACCGGGCTTCATGGCTTGGAATCGATTGGGCGATGCCATCGAATGAGATTGACGTTTTGCGGCGCGGTCGACCGCGAAGTGCGGGCGGCATGCCGGCGATCTTTTCGGACGTCTTGCGAATCTGGTTAGCGAGGAAAAATCTATGAATACGCACACGACACCCGGCAGGCAGAAAGGACTCGGTATGCTCAGCTGGATGCTGGTCATTGGAGTCGCGGTTTTTTTTATCGTCCTGGGGATGAAGATCATTCCGAGTTACATCGAGTTCTACTCCGTTAAGACCGTCCTGCGGTCGTTGCAGGAGGATCGCCAGGCGGAACAACGCAGCGCGAAGCAGATCCGCGATACCGTGATCAAGAAGCTGAAGATTAACGGTGTGTACGAATTCGACCGGAACAGTATCCAGGTCAAGAAGGAGAAGAACTATACGCGCGTCAACGTGGTGTATGAGGTGCGGAAGAACATGGCCGGGAACATCGACGTTGTGATGCACTTTGAAGACCAGGTGGATCTTTGAATTCGAGTTTCAGACTGCAACGGCTACAACGAGCTATTGGTTATCGTTTTCACGATGATGCCAAACTACAACAGGCGCTCACCCACCGCAGTGCGGGTACACCGCACAACGAACGGCTGGAATTTCTCGGTGATTCCATTTTGGGGCTGGAGGTCAGCCACTATCTGTTCGAGCGGTACCCGTCGGCTGATGAGGGTCAGCTGAGTCGGATGCGGGCGCAGCTGGTTAAAAAAGAGACTCTGGCATCGGTCGCCAAGGAATTGGACTTGGGAGAGTACCTGCTTCTCGGCCCGGGTGAACTGCGCAGTGGAGGGCAGTCGCGCGATTCGATTCTCGCCGACGCCGTAGAGGCGATCATCGCCGCGACCTGCCTGGACGGCGAACTC
>CBDUNM010000247.1:0-4745 GCA_965368585.1 uncultured Chromatiales bacterium
GGAGACGGTCCTGCGGGATACGAACGCGAACTGTGCGACGCAGGTGCGATCGAGGGCGTGTTTTACCTCGGCTGGGTCCGGCCCGAGGCGGTGCTGCAGCAGGTCCACGCGCTGGTGGTGCCGTCGCTTTGGGAGGAGCCGCTGTCGCGCACGGTCTTCGAGGCGTACTGTCACGGCGTACCGGTGATCGCGAGCCTGCGCGGTGGAAACGCCGAAGTGATAGACGCGGGCGTGACCGGTTTCTGTTACGACCCGGATCGCCCCGCGGAGTTGCTCGCCGTCGTCAGCGGCCTGCTGGCGGACCCGGCGTCGCGGTCACGGTTGGCGCGCGGGGCCGCTGCGGCGGCGGTCCGGTTCGCGCCGCAGCGCGTCGTGGACGACTATCAACGGCTCTACTCCGAGTTGATCGATCCCTGAGCGGCGTACCGTTCCGGCAGCAACTCGCGCGCGGGCGGCGCATCGAAGACATCGAACGATGCGCCGAGCAGCACGCACAGCGCCGGCGCCGTTTCCAGCACGGACAACGGTCGGTTCAAGCGGCCATGCCCGTGACCCGGTCACGCGAGGCAGAAACCCCCTAGGGCGGTGGGCGCCGATGCCCTCGTCGATCGCCCGGTAGACGTCCCGCACCGGATATCCGACCGCGTCCCCCCAGCCGGACCCGGAACGGTGTCCCGCCGCTCGCCGACAGGGGTGCCTTGAGTATCCGGTAGGTACCGGGCAGCAACTGACGCTCGGCGAACTTGCCGTGTGTCTCCGGGCCCTGGCCGGTATTGAACGATGGCCACACGGGACCGACAAAGAATCCGCCGCTCTGAGGAAGTGTGGTGCTCCACGCGGCACCCGCCAGCAGTCGTTGCAGGTTGGGCAGATCTCCCCGCCCGGCCCAGCGCAACAGCAGGTCCCAATCGGCGCTGTCCAGGCAGATGCAGAGAACCCGGGGATTGCTTATCGGGCGCAATAAGGCGGCTCGCCCAGCTTGTCCAGTTGGTTTTCGATGACTTCCAGCATGCCGGCGGCCGCCCGTGCCCACGAGAATCGGGCCGCGCGGCGACGCCCCAGGACGCGCAACTGCTCGGCCCGTACGTCGTCGAAGATAACCGCCGCTATGCCGTCGCGGATGCTGTCCACTTGCAACGGGTTGACCAGCACGGCCGCGTTTCCGGCAACCTCCGCCAGCGAAGTGCCCGCGGAGGTCACCACCGGCGCGCCCATCGACATTGCCTCCAGCACGGGCAGACCGAACCCCTCGTAGATGGACGGATACACGAATACCGCACAACGGCGGTAAAGCTGCGCCAGTGTCGTATCGTCGACGCGGCCGGGCACGATGATATCCGTCCCGTAGGGCCCCCGTCTGGCACGATCCAATGCGCGAGTGCGCTTCCAGCGGGCGGTTCCGACGATGACCAGGCGATGCGGAATGGACCGTGTCGATTTGAGCTGTGCGAACGCCTCCAGCAAACGATCCAGGTTCTTGCGCGGGTGCAGGGCGCCGACGTAGAGGACAAAGGGGCACCGCTCGATGCCCCATGCGGCCGGGATGTCCGCGGGCGCTGAAGCGGCGATCCTGAGCAAATCCGACCCTAAGGGTATGACCGACACCCTGTCGCCAGGTACGCCAAGTATCCTAACGATGTCGGCCTTCGAGTATTCCGAAACCGTGACGATATGGAGCGCGTGGCGGGCCGCGCGCCGGAAATACCAGCGTTGATAGATGCCGTGCAGAGCCAGGTAGGTCTCTGGAATGACGAAGGGAGTCAGGTCATGCATGATCACAATTGCCGGTCTTGCTCCCCACACCGACATCAGGTTGTTGGTGAACAGGGTCAATTTCGGCTGCAGGCGTTTGATGACCAGCGGTAAGACAATGTGCGGAAAGATGATCTGATCCCACATAAGTTGCGGCACCAAAACCGGTGCGCGCAGGACGTGCTCCGCGACCGCCACATCGCTGAACAGCGAATTCGTCGCATTGGTCAGCACACACAGTTCACGCCCGTAACCGTGCTCGAGCAGGCGCACGATATTCACCGCCACTCGGCGGGCGCCCCCATCCTTCTGACTCCAGTTGATCTCGATTGCCAGACGCACGCACGACAAACCGTCGAAGCCGTAACTGGGCGTTACTATACAGAGCTTACGGGTGGGTTGTTCGTTCTGCAACGCGGGTGGTGCGCCCGGCGCAGGTGTCAGCCGGGGCACCGGGTCTAGATTTGACTTCGGTGGACGAACCGCTCGGCGCATATCACCACGCGGCGAAGTACCGAATCAGCCGCCCGAATTTCTTCTCCGTCTGGACAGTCCGATCAACCCCAGCAGGCTGGAACCAAACAGCCAGACGGCGGCCGGTATCGGCACGGCTGTTACGCCAACCGTGAAATCATCGTTGAATATGCGCACTTGCTGAAAGTCCTTACCGCTGAGTTCCCGCAGTTCGGCGGACTTGAAGCCATCAACGTCGATGACCCCGATGAAAGACCAGTTGTCGACGAAGTCTCCCTCGCGCTGCCAGTTATCGATGTTGTCCGTGTCGTTGGCATTGACGTCAACACCGTCGAGCAGGAAGGTGATCTTGGACGACACACCATCCGAATCGACGTGCCCGCCAAAGGCAAACAAGGTGTCGCCCTTTTCCGATGCGACTTTCAAGCCGTCGTTCTGAAAGCATTCGAACGGAATATTCGGGTCTTCGGCGGAATCACAATACAAACCGGAATCCGTGGTCAGGCCGTGGGGGAGCGAATAGATGGCGAAAGTACCGTCCGAGGCGCTGCCTCCCACGGTACCCGTTGCGATGTTGTTCGCGGTGTAGTTCGATGTCCACACTAACCCCTGACTGGCGATCGACGGTGCGCTGCCGGGACTGGGAATCGAGTTGCGCGATGTGCCCCACACCGAGCTGTCTTCGAAGCTTTCTGCGATGACCGTGTAGCCTAGCGACGTCAGGTCGATCAGGTAGGAGGCCTTGTCGGTGTACACGACGGGTGCGGCATGCGTAGAGGCGGTGGCGGTCAACAACGCCGCTAATAGGATGCGTTTCATTTCGTTTTCCTGCAGGGTGGCCGCCGTCCGCGTCATCGGCATCCGCTGTCCTGCTATCAACTCAGGTTGCGATGTCGTGAGAGTAGAACAGGTCCAACCATAACACCGCTTTGCGCACGGCGAATCTAGAGTGCGGCAGTCATGGTTTCGAGCACGGCGAGGCACGTGGAACCATTTACTAGAGGCCGGATATTAGGCGAAGGTACCGTATATCAAAAGCGCAACATGGGTTTTCTGTGAAGTCCACCAAAAACGAACGGCTATCTTGTCAGCAACGGTGCCGATCAGTGACGACGGCGTCGCCGGGAACATGCGCGAGATCTGCGGTGGAGTTTCCAGCGCGTTCGGCGTAACGTGCGCAGCCAGTTTCTCCGGCCTGGAACCTGACTGTTGAGCGATCCACTGGATCCCGTGCAACGCCGCCGTTTGCTGCACCTGGCGACCACTGCCTCGGTGGCGACGGCGGCTATTCTGATCATTGCGAAGCTGGCGGCCTGGCTGGTCACCGGGTCGGTGAGTGTGCTGGCATCGCTGGTCGACTCGTTGATGGACGCGCTGGCGTCGCTGATCAACCTGTTTGCCGTGCGTTACAGTCTGCAGCCGGCCGATGCCGAGCACCGCTACGGTCATGGCAAGGCCGAAGCCCTGGCGGGCCTCGGTCAATCGACCTTCATCGCGGGGTCCGCCGTGTTTCTGGTGCTGGAGAGTATCGATCGGCTGATTCACCCCAAGCCACTGAATGACCTGGCGGTGGGCATGGCCGTAATGCTGTTTGCCATTCTTGTAACGCTGATACTGGTGATGATCCAGCGCTACGTCGTACGCCGAACCGGCTCGACGGCGATCAAGGCGGACTCGCTGCACTATGTGACCGATCTGGTCACCAACGCCAGTATTCTTGTCGCGCTGGTGCTCGGTGCGCTCGGCTGGCCGGGGCTCGATCCCTGGTTCGCCTTGGGCATCGCGGTTTACATTCTGTACAGCGCCTGGCAGATCGGCCGCGAGGCCGTCCATCTGCTGATGGATCGCGAATTGCCCGAGGATGTCCGCGAGCGCATCGTGGCGCTGGCCTACGCCCCGCCGCTGGTGCGCGGCGTCCACGACCTGCGCACCCGCCAGTCGGGGCATACCTACTTCATTCAACTCCACCTCGAACTCGATGACGAACTGGCGCTGCGCGATGCGCATGCGGTTGCCGACGAGGTGGAGCACAGCATCCGCGCGGCCTTTGCCGACGCGGAGGTCATCGTTCACCAGGACCCGGCAGGTATGCCGCGCGGGGCCGCGGTGCGCGCCGAATCGCGGCCGGAGCAATAAGCGACGGCACGCGTGACCGACCTGCCGGGTTGACAAGGGGTCTATTCGGTCGACGGCGTACCCGTTCCACCGGGCACACGTTTTATCCCTCTTCTTACCTGACAAAACGCTGACAGGATTGGTTAGCGAACGGTCAGGAATCCTATGCCTAAATAGGGCCATCGGATCCGACCGGATGTCGTGTTGCGCGAGCAAGTACGCGTCGCTGTCGACTGCGCGCCGTGTTCGAGCGTTTCGCTAGCGGATTCCAACGGGTTGGATTGTTGAACCGCGATTATCTACCTCACCGGAGAACGGCCATGCATATCAGGAACGTGTTGATTTTGTCGGGCGCGCTTTGCGCGTCATTATCTATATCTACCCATGCTGCGGATTGGCAGCCA
>CBDUNM010000248.1:0-4718 GCA_965368585.1 uncultured Chromatiales bacterium
ATCAGCATACCGCGAGCCGGCGTGGCACAACTGCAAATCGGTCTGACGGCCTTATTGGCGCGTTCGCAGCTGCCGCTGGCGCCGGGCATGCAGCTGAAGCTCGCGGTCACCAAACTGCATCCGGTACCGGAACTGCGGGTACTGCTTACCCCCACCTCCGTTCAGCCACGGGACCGGGTCATCGGGTCGGCGCTGCCGCGCCAGATCCCGCTGACCGATGCTTTGCAGGGTCTGGCCCAACACGTGCAGCAGCGCCAGGTCCGGTTGCCCGACGAAGCACAGGTGCTCATCAACCGTCTGCTGGCGCGCAGCACGCCACCGCCGCAACTCAACGCCACCGGTATCAGGGAACAACTCCGTACATCGGGACTGTTCCTGGAGCAGACGCTGGCGCGCGGCGCGAGCCCCCTGGCGGGAGATCTCAAGCTCGACTTCCTGCGCCTGCTGCGGCTCCTGCAGGCACCAACCGCTGCCGGCGATACTCAGCCGGGGTCGGCGACCGCCAAAATGACCGCGCGTACGGGATCTGTCCTGGAACAACTGGCACGTCTGGTCGAAGGCGCGGTCGCCCGCATCCAGACGCAGCAAGCGGCATCGCTGCCGCACGACCAGGAAACCCGTCAACTCTGGCAGTTCGATCTGCCGGTATTACTCGCCGGGCAACACGAATCCGTGCAGGTCCGCGTCGAACGCGAAGCACCGGCCGACGACGCTGCCGGCCCGACAGCGCCGCGCTGGTCCGTCACGCTGCGTTTCGATTTCGAAATCACCGGCCTCATTCAGGCGCGCATCGTATTGAACGGTGAATGCGTGGGCAGTACCTTCTGGTGTGAGCGCGCAGACACCGAACGGCGGGTCGGCAATGCGCTGCCGACCCTGGAGACCGCGCTGCGGAACTCCGGCCTCGAAGTCGGCCGGCTGACCAGCGTGCACGGCGAACCGCCCGACCCCATCATTCTGCCCAGGCCGGTCGATCAACTGGTGGATACGCACGCATGAGTGACGATAGCCTGGAACACGCCGATGTGGCGGTTGCGTTGCGGTGGGATGGCCGGAACACTCCACGCATCACGGCCAAGGGCGAGGACGCGCTGGCGCGCCGCATCATCGACCTGGCTGAAGAGGCAGGCGTGACCCGTTACCCGGACCCCGAACTCGCCCCTGTGCTGGCACAGATTCCGGTGGGCGAAGAAATACCCGACGCACTGTTCCGCGCCGTTGCCGAAGTCATCGCTTTCGCGTATTGGGTATCGGGCAAGCTACCGGAGGGCTGGCCCAAGCCGCCCTCCGATACTGAGTGAGCCTGCGGCTTTTTCGTCAAGCGATCAGCTTGATCGCGACCTCGCGGCCCCGCTCCGCAGACTCCACGTAATCGGGGATCTTGTCGAAGTTGAGATACTTGTAGATCTCCGGCGCCATGGTGTCGATCTTCGCCGCATACTCCATGTACTCCGCCACCGTGGGCAGCTTGCCCAGCACCGCCGCGATCGCAGCCAGTTCCGCGGACGACAGGTACACGTTGGCACCCTTGCCCAGTCGGTTGGGGAAATTGCGCGTCGAGGTGGACACGGCCGTGCAGCCGTCGGCGATACGCGCCTGGTTGCCCATACACAACGAGCAGCCGGGCATTTCGGTCCGCGCGCCAGAGGTCGCGTAAATGCTGTAAACACCCTCCTCCATCAACTGCGCCTCGTCCATCTTGGTCGGCGGCGCAATCCACAACCGGGTAGGAATCACGGTGCCGGCCGCCTCCAGCAACTTACCGGCGGCGCGGAAATGACCGATGTTGGTCATGCACGAACCGATGAACACCTCGTCGATCTTGGTGCCCTGCACTTCGGACAGCGGCTTCACATCGTCGGGATCGTTGGGGCAGGCCAACAACGGCTCCTTGATCTCCGACATGTTGATCTCGATGACTTCGGCGTACTCGGCGTCCGAATCGGCACGCATCAGGGTCGGATTGGCCAACCATTCTTCCATGGCACGGGCGCGACGCTCCAGGGTGCGCGCGTCCTGGTAACCGTTATCGATCATCCAGCGCAGCATGACGATGTTCGACCGCAGGTAGTCGGCCACCGATTCCTCAGACAGTTCGATGGTGCAGCCGCCGGCCGAACGTTCGGCCGAGGCGTCGGACAACTCGAACGCCTGTTCGACGGTCAGGTTCGGCAGCCCCTGAATCTCCACGACGCGACCGTTATAGACATTTTTCTTGCCTTTCTTTTCGATAGTCAGCAAGCCGCGCTTCAAAGCCTCGTATGGTATGGCGTTGACCAGATCACGCAGCGTGACACCGGGCTGCATCTCACCGGTGAACTTCACCAGCACCGACTCGGGCATATCCAACGGAATCACGCCGAGCGCGGCACCGAAGGCCACCAGCCCGGAACCGGCGGGAAAGGAAATTCCCAACGGGAATCGGGTATGGGAATCGCCGCCGGTACCCACCTGATCGGGCAGCAGCATGCGGTTCAGCCAGGAGTGGATAACACCGTCGCCCGGGCGTAGTGAGACACCGCCGCGTGTCTGGATGAAATCCGGCAGGGTGTGTTGCGTACTGATGTCCACCGGCTTCGGGTACGCCGCGGTATGGCAGAAGGACTGCAAAACCAGATCGGCGGAGAAGCCCAGACAGGCGAGTTCCTTCAGTTCGTCGCGGGTCATGGGGCCGGTGGTGTCCTGCGATCCGACGGTCCCCATCCGGGGCTCGCAGTAGGTACCCGGACGGATACCGGCCACGCCGCAGGCCTTACCCACCATTTTTTGCGCCAGGGTGAACCCTTTGCCAGAGTCTGCCGGGTCGACCGGGCGACGGAACACGTCGGTCGCCCCCAGACCCAGGGCTTCACGCGCCCGCTCGGTCAACGAGCGGCCAATGATCAGCGGAATGCGTCCGCCGGCCTTCACTTCGTCCAACAGCACATCGGTCTTGAGGCTGAACTCGGCCAGCAACTTGCCTGCTTCATTCTCGATCCTGCCCGCGTAGGGCTTGAGCACGATCACGTCACCCATATTCAGGTCATCGACCGGACACTCGATCGGCAGAGCCCCCGAATCTTCCACGGTGTTGAAGAAGATCGGCGCGATCTTGCCGCCCAGCACCACGCCGCCCTGACGCTTGTTGGGTACATAAGGTATGTCTTGACCAGTCGCCCACAACACCGAGTTGGTGGCTGACTTGCGCGACGAACCGGTTCCCACCACATCGCCGACATAGGCGACCAGGTTACCCTTTTCCTTCAGTTCGTTGATCTGTGCAATCGCGTCGTGAATGCCCTCGCGTTCGTTCTTCAGCATGGCCAGGGAATGCAGAGGAATGTCCGGGCGCGACCAGGCGTCCTGCGCGGGCGACAGGTCGTCGGTATTGGTCTCGCCGGTGACTTTGAACACGGTCAGTTTGATTTCCGCCGGGACGTTCGGCTTGCGCTTGAACCATTCGGCGTCGGCCCAGGACTGCAGCACCGCCTGGGCGTTGGCGCTGCCCGCTGCCGCCTTTTCCTGCACGTCGTGGAAGGCGTCGAACATCAGCAAGGTGTGTTTCAACTGCTCGGCGGCGAGTTCGCCCAGTTCGGCATCGTCGAGCAGACCGATCAGCGGCAGGATGTTGTAGCCGCCAAGCATGGTGCCCAAAAGCGTCACGGCGGTGCGCTTGTCGACCAACGGGCTGCTGGTCTCGCCCCTGGCCACGGCCGTCAGGAACCCCGCCTTGACGTACGCCGCGTCGTCCACGCCCGGAGGTACGCGATGGGTCAGGAGATCGACTAACGTGTCTGCCTCACCGGCCGGCGGGTTCTTGAGCAGTTCGACCAGAGTGGCGACCTGTTGCGCGTCGAGGGGAAGGGGCGGAATGCCCTGCTGGGCACGCTCTGCAACATGCTGGCGATAGGCTTCGAGCATAAGACACCTCGTTTGGTAGTGCATTGGACGGGCGCAGGGACGCTGCGCACGACAAGTCTAGATCTTTTTTCCGCGACTAGCGGATTTGTTGCGATGCACAATAGCAAAGGGCTTAACATACGTAAAATGGATTGTTCGCATGTATATCATGCGTTTTTCTCATGTTAGCATCAGTGTGTGGACTTACAGCTGCTGCGCACCCTGCTTGCCGTGGCCGACACCGGATCGATAACCGAGGCGGCCGATCGCATCGGCGTCACCCAACCGGCGCTGTCGCGCCGTATTCAGCAATTGGAAGGTTATCTGGGCGCAACCCTGTTGGCGCGGGGACGCAAGGGCACCGGGTTGACCGAGATAGGCCGCCTGGTGGAGCGTGAAGCACGGGTACTGGTCGACCGCTACGACCAGCTGCGCGAACAGGTTCGAGCCCAGCAGGGACTGGAAGGAGGCACGGTGCGAATCGGTGGCGGGGCGACCGCGGTTTCGTTCGTGCTGCCCAGAGCGATTGCCGCATTTCAGCGCGACTACCCCGCGGTACGCTTTCAACTGAAAGAGGCCGGCAGTTCAGAAGTCGCTCAGGACGTCCTGAGCGGCCGGCTGGAACTCGGGCTGGTCACCTTGCCGATTCAATCACGCGAACTCACGATCGAACCTCTGTTCACTGACCGCGTCGTACTGGTCGCACCGCGCGATCACCCCTTGGCCAAGCGCGGGTGTATCGAAACCCGGGAACTGGAAGGCGCGACCTTTGTCGGCTTTGAAGCGGACACGGCGGTGCGCCAGATCATCGAGGCCGCGCTGCGTGACGCTGGCGTGGA
>CBDUNM010000249.1:0-4664 GCA_965368585.1 uncultured Chromatiales bacterium
GGCCGAGGAGTACGCATTGGGACCGACGATCGCAACTTCCGGTGTCGCTGAGAACTAAGGCGAGCTCGCACAAGTGCTGCATTGCAACAGGGAACGGACGATAGATTTCGCGGCGGCAACTAAAGCCCGTAACTCGTTGGAGACATCGACTGGCTTCAGGCGTCAGGCGGCAATCGGCCAGGATCCGATGTTCAACCTGGACGCGAAGGTAGAACGCGAAATCGCTTGTGCCCGGCGATACGGTAGGTTTCAAAATCGTTAAAATCGATCGAAAAAACCGTGCTGAGCGATTGCCGTTGAGCGAGTAACACGAGGGTCGCGTCGGCGAAATCCATCGGCCTATCCGAGTATTTATTCATCAACCGGTCGAGTGCGGCCACATCAGCGTCGCCAATTGGGAGAATGCTAACCGCGCCGGAACGGATGAACGCCCAGGTTGTCCGGACTTCGTGCTTGCTATCGCCCACCAAATGGAACAGCTCGGTAAGGATGGCGGTTGAGGTAACGAGCGGTAGGTGCAGTTTTGGGAAAACGTCAACGCAGGCCGAATGCCAACGATCATTGCGATCCAATAACGCCAGCAGCGCGCCCGTGTCGGCAAGTGCCTTAATTCGCACGCCGCCGTGCCAGCTTTTCACGCAGCAACGTTTTTGCGTTGCTGGAACGGTCCGGGTCGTCTCCTCGTAGGGTACCGATGGTTTTCAATGCCGCTTCGTGCAAGCGTAACTGCTCCGCTTCGTCTGCCTTTAATCCCTGTTGGCTTGCTAACCAATCGCTGACGATTTGATCCAACAGCTCAGCCACACTCGATTGTTTCCGTCGAGCGGTTTCTTCGAGCGCCGATTTAGTCTCTACCGACAAACGCCAACTATAGACTTCACTTTTTGCCATGTATGACAGTGTAGTGCAAGTCCATTTTACCCGTCAAGTTGCTGCTTGGCTGATAATGGCGGATGACCGCTATTTAGGGTCGGTTCTGGTCGACGGTGCAAGGATCGACATCGTCCGCTACTCGAATACAGCAGTGATTGGATATCGAGTTCTCAATGTCCGCAAACCCTAACGATGCCAACCGTTAGGCCTTTGGGCATATAGTCAGTTAACTGATCTGTTCTAAGATTTCAATACCTTAACAAATCGCGTGCCCGTTTTGGTGCTTCTGGGCAGGTTCGAAGATCCGTTCTAATATCTATTTTTGATCGCTATCGGATGGGGACGTCATGATGGATTGGGCGCGTATCCTCGCCTACATCACCGGGACAGTGGATCAAGAACTGTTAGTGCGAAACGAATACCTCGCTACGGAAAATCGGATTCTAAGAGCCCAAATCAAAGGACGGCTACTACTATCGGATGCCGAGAAGACGACACTCGCCGACATCGGCCACCGCCTCGGTCGAAAGGCGCTAGAGGACGTCGCTAACGCCGCCAAATCGGATACCGTCCTGGGCTGGTATCGCAAGCTTATCGCTCGCAAGTTCGATGGATCGAAGTCGCGCCGATATCCGGGTAGACCCAGAATCAACCCCGAACTCGAACAACTCGTGGTGCGGATGGCGAAAGAGAATACCGATTGGGGCTAAGACCAAGTTGTCGGTGCCATGGCGAATCTTGGCTATACACTTTCCGATCAAACGGTGGGAAACATTCTCGGTCGAAACGGCATCCCGCTGGCGCCGGCGAGAAAACGCACTACGACATGGGCCGAGTTCATCCGTGCGCACTTGTCAGTGCTAGCCGGCACAGACTTTTTCACAGTAGAGGTGCTGACGTTTCGCGGCTTGGTCACTTAACAAGGTAATGTGCTGCTATTCCCGTCGAATCAGCAGCCAACCATTTTCCGGGACGGCCCCGTTTGTTGTCTAGAGCGTCTCGGCGGTTTATTGAAGTACTATCATCGACAGGCCGCATGAGTTTTTGACCCAGCGACTTTTTGGCGATGATGCAGTTAGCAACCCAATAATTCACTGACAATTGGGAGGAATGACAAGTGGCGACTGGGCTAAATCGAATTACCAGAGACCTCAAGGTGATGAATGGTCAACCCTGCATCCGCGGAATGCATCTCACTGTCCGTCTTGTTATAGAGGCAATGGCGACTTATACAGATCGGCAAGAATTGTTTAAGGAGTACCCGGAGTTAGAAGACGAGGATCTCCGCCAGGCATTAGAGTTTGCCGCCGCGAGCCTTGACGATAAGCTCGTGGAATTACGGTCTGCGTGATGAAGTTTTTGTTAGAGCAGGACCTTCCTCGCTCGGCGGTGGCCGAACTGATTGATCGAGGGTTTGACGCAAAGCACGTTGGCCAGCTTGGCCCCAGTGTCAGGCTACCTGTCGTGTCCCTGGATCGCTTATCTTAAATCTCCTTGGGGGCGGACGGAGTGTGTGTAATGCCCAGTTATTCTGATGAACGTCGAGAGGCCGTGGTGGCCAAGCTGTTGCCACCGCGTAATCTCCCGGTCCGTGAGGTTGCCCAGCAAGAGGGGATCTCGGAAGCGACTGTCTACAAGTGGCGGAAAGAGGCGCGTGAGCAGGGCCGTTGCCTGCCCAACGCCGGTGACGGAGGCACCGCAGCGTGGTCATCCAAGGACAAGTTCGCCGCGGTGCTGGAGACCGCGGCGATGAATGGCGCTGAGTTGGCCGAATACTGCCGTCGTCGTGGCGTGTATCCAGAGCAGATCGCCGCCTGGCGCCAGGACTGCGAACAGGCGGCGAGCCTGCCGCAGCAGGAGCGCCGGCAGGAGGCGCTGGAAGCCAAGACGCAGCGTGAACGCATCCGGGAACTGGAACGGGATCTGCGACGCAAGAACGCGGCCCTGGCGGAGACAGCGGCGCTGCTGACCCTGTCAAAAAAAGCCAGGGCGATTTGGGGAGACGAGGAATCATGATCAGCACCCCAGATCGCCAACAAGCCGTCACGCTGATTGCGGCCGCACGCACGGAAGGGGCCCGCCTGGAACCGGCGTGCGCGGTGGTCGGCATCACGGTTCGGACGCACCAGCGTTGGACCCGTGACGGCGACGTGCGAGAGGACCAGCGCGCATTGATCGATCGGCCCACGCCGGCCAACGCCTTGAGCGCCGAAGAGACGCAGGCGATTCTGGATGCCTGCCATCGACCAGACCACGCCAGTCTGCCGCCGGACCAGATCGTGGTGCGTCTCCTGGATCAGGAAGCGCTGTATCTCGGGTCGGTCTCGACCTTCTACCGGGTGTTGCGCCGCCACGGGGAGTTGGCCCACCGCGGGCGTGCCAAAGCGCCCAAGTGCCAGAACCGACCGACCACGTATCACGCCGTCGCACCCAACCGTTTGTGGAGCTGGGACATCGAGCGCCACGAGGCGCTTTCTGACCGTGCGATGGTGAAAGACCGTCGCGCCCTGGCTGTCGCAGCAGCCCGGGACAAGCTGAGGGCAACCTGAACTGGGGAACGCCAGTAAGGGTGGCGAGCAGCCCTGACAAAGCCGGGACTTGGCAGCATCGTCAGATGCCAGGGGTCCGGCAAGCAAACGAGGAAGGTGTAACGACAGTGAACCCGTGGAGTAAAACCTCTCAAGAGCGAGCCACCAGCTCCAACCTGACGGATATGGGCTGGGTTGCAGTGCGCAGTCACGGCCTGGCCGTGACGAACTCCTTCGTTGGTCCGTATGTCGCCAACTGGGAGGCTGCCGCGAAGGCCTGCGGCGTAACGGCAGCGAAGCTGCAGGGGTATAGCGGGGCACCTCACCTGGTAAACGGCAGAAAGTGAACGTGGGAACCCTACAGTCCGTCCCGACCGTCGTTCGCGACGAAGGGAAAGCGCGTTGTCCGCTGATGCGGATCGTAGGGGGCGGAGGAGCCGTAGTAGTCCGAGCGCGGGAAAGCCGCGTGCATGGCGAAGGGCTCCAGTGTGTTCGCAGCGATCTTGCATCGCAAGGAGGTCGCTGGTGAATACCGGCGCACTGTACCTCGACCGGGAAACCGCCGAGGCACGGGTACTTGCAATGCAAACCAAGCTGCACCGATGGGCAACGGCCGATCATGACCGTTGCTTCGATGATGTATTTAACCTCGTCTATGATCCGGCGTTCCTCATTACAGCGTGGCACCGGGTTCGAGGCAACAAGGGTAGGCGCGCCGCCGGGGTCGATGGGATAGCACCTTGCTCCATTGAATTTCCGGAGGTGTTCCTGGCGGAGCTGAGGGCATCGCTCAAAGCTCGCTGCTTTCGTCCAACCCGTGTTCGGGAGAAGTCCATCCCCAAGGCTGGTGGCAAGGTCCGCCGCCTGGGGATTCCGACGGCGGCTGACCGGGTGGTCCAGGCAATCCCTGGCGCTGGTGCTTGAACCGATCTTCGAGGCTGACTTTCAGCCGTGTTCGTACGGCTTTCGGCCTCGTCGGCGTGCTCAAGACGCCATTAGCGAAATCCGTTACCTTGCCGCTCCGACTCGCAACTACCAATGGGTGTTCGAGGCGGACATCAAGGCATGCTTCGACACGGTATCGAAAGACCATCTACGGTCCTTTCTGGACCGACGGGTGCGCGACGGTGTGATACGCCGTGCGATAGGCAAGTGGATGAACGCCGGGGTCATGGAATCCGGAGTCGTCAGTTATCCGGAGGAAGGTACGCCGTAAGCGTTTCACCAGCACCGTTCTATCCAAAGGTAGTCATCCCTTGTAGA
>CBDUNM010000250.1:0-4557 GCA_965368585.1 uncultured Chromatiales bacterium
ATGCTATTACCCTGGAATATGCCAAAGCAAGTAGGCTGATTCTTTGGCGCTTACCATTAATCTCCTCTGTCTCACCCTCTCTCGATTATAAGAATTCTCTCACTGAGAGGCTGCAACTATCCTGACAGAGGGGGTACTCTCGCAAAGACGGAGAATGCCCATGATCAAGACTCACCGGGGAAGTCGTAACCATTGCGAGTAATATACATTACCGTAACGGGTTTTCCCGATCCGTCTTCAATCGTTTCTATTCGTCCTTTGTGACTCCACGGCACCAGCTGATGTTCCTCTTCGAGCCAGGCGTTGGACGCTCTGCGGTCCTCATGGTAAATCTCCAATCGACACATCGAGCCGCGGCAAGCGACACTCTCCAATTGCGACCCTGCGAAATCTTCGCTATGAAAACTGTCGCTCAATTCACCTGCGGCGTGGTTATCCCAGGCGGGATCCGGCGCTTGGGCGTTCATTGCGTCATCCAGGGCCATGAGACGATCGGTCTTGTCGATGGCACCGTCGTAGCTATTGGCTTGCACGTCGGTCAGATCGACTTCATCGTGGGTGATTTCTGCGGAAGAAGACGAATGATTCGAAGTCGATCCGACCGATTGGTGCTCGGCACGGATCTGAGCAAGTAAAACCGACTCGATTTTCTCACGCTCAATTCGGAAGGTCGCCTGGTCTGATCGCAGGTCAGACAGCTCGGATTTCACGGTATTCATTTGATCCTTGAGTTCAGCGACGAGATTTTCGAGCGCCGAACTTTGTTTTGCCAAGGCGTTCTCTTTTCTCGAAATAATTTGTTGGGTCTCGATGGCCATGGTCTTAACTCTATTCAAGCCGTCGATATATTCCTGGCTATCGTCAATTGCCGCCATGATGGCAAACGCAGCGACACTACCTGTCAGAGATCCGATAATTAAGTTTCTCATGTTCGTAAGCCTTATTTAGGGTTCCGATCAGGCCGATAAAAAACAGCTATCGGCCCGATCAACATTATTCAACTGTTCGTTGAATTATTTCCATTCGTCCAAACTGACATTGCGGATAAAGGACTTCCTGGCACCGTTTGCATAGGTACCGGGAAGACGACAGCTGATGTAGTAGTTGCCCCAGTTGTTGGCATTGAGTGGGCCCAATGAAGCTACTACGTCGCCAATACCGGCCGGCCAATTGAACTGATCCCAAGCAACGGTATTGCCCTGTTGATCCAGGGATACCAGACGACAGTACCCGCCCTGGGTAGCGTGGTTATTAAACAGACGGACTCTCGCCAGCTTGATACGGTTGTTTCCCCCTTTGGCGATATCGCGAACTACCGGACAATAGACGGTGGTCGAACTACTCTGCCAGTTCGCCAGGTTGCCGTTGCCGGTTCGTCGTATATCGTTGGCCGGTGAATAGCCATGGCAGAATGCCCCCGAATAACTCTTCCAGTCGTTCACGGTTTCGTTTAAGTCGGCTTGAGAAGTTCCGGTAAAGGAAAATCCTACGGCCAGCAATGTTGCTATTGTGATGCGTGATGTTTTCATTCTCAGATCCTCGTCTTAGCGGTTGATTTGAGTTCCAAGCGCAGAATATTTTTTGGCGCTTGCACTCTCGCTACACGTACGAGAACGTTTAGATTTGCCGCGGTGAACCGCAGAATCGTGGCGGCTCGATGGGAGCGGGTTTCCCGAGCGGATTGTGGACCTGAGGATCCGGGGTTTGATCTTTACTTCGCACAACCGCGTAACCCGAAGTCCGCGTCCGAAAAAGACTTCATCAAAAGTAATTCGAGTGAACAAACCGGTTACATGGTGATTTTCTCACACGACTCCGCTGAGTTAGAATCCAAGGTTTCGCAGACGAGAAAGTTATGCTGGATATCAACCCCATTACCAACAAGATCGGTGACCTCAAGGGTCGTATAACGTCCCTTAGGGGGTATCTTTGACTTTGCCGACAAAAAGGATCGCCTGACCGAGGTCCTTCGGGAGCTGGAAGACCCGGATGTCTGGAACGATCAGGAACGCGCGCAGGCCTTGGGGCGCGAGCGCGCCTCCCTGGAGGCCGTGGTCAACACGATCGACGAGCTGACCGACGGACTCGACGATGCCAGTGACCTGCTCGATATGGCCGTGGAGGAAGACGATGCGGCGACCGTCGAGGCCGTGTCGGCCGACGTCGACGCGTTTGAAGAGAAGGTGGAGTCGCTCGAGTTTCGCCGTATGTTCGCGGGTGAAATGGACGCCAATAACGCCTTTCTGGATATCCAGGCGGGCTCCGGCGGCACCGAGGCCCAGGATTGGGCCGAAATGCTCCTGCGCATGTATCTGCGCTGGGGTGAGCGCCGCGGTTTCAAGACCGAACTGATGGAGGTGTCGCCAGGCGATGTCGCGGGCGTAAAATCCGCCACCATCAAATTTGAAGGCGAATACGCCTTCGGCTGGCTGCGTACTGAGCTTGGTGTACACCGCCTGGTGCGGAAATCACCGTTCGATTCGGGCAATCGCCGCCATACGTCGTTCGCGGCGGTGTTCGTGTCCCCCGAAGTCGACGATTCGGTCGAGATCGACATCAACCCGGCGGATCTGCGGATCGACGTCTACCGGGCATCGGGCGCGGGTGGGCAGCACGTCAACCGGACCGAATCGGCCGTGCGGATCACGCATTTGCCGACCAATATCGTCACCCAGTGCCAGAACGACCGCTCGCAGCACAAGAACAAGGACCAGGCCATGAAGCAGCTCAAGGCCAAGCTGTACGAGTTCGAAATGCAAAAGCGCCGGGTGGACCAGCAGGCGCTGGAGGACAGCAAATCGGATATCGGGTGGGGAAGTCAGATCCGTTCTTATGTTCTCGATCAGTCGCGCATCAAGGATCTGCGTACCAACGTCGAAACCGGTAATACCCAGGCGGTACTCGACGGGGACTTGGATCCCTTTATCGAAGCCAGCCTTAAAAGCGGTCTTTGACCTGCGCAAAACCATTCACGTCACGTACCGGATGACGCCGCATGCGAGAACACCCATGACTGACCAGAAGCAGGACGAAAACAAGCTCATCATCCAGCGTCGGCAAAAGCTGACCGAGATGCGGCAGAAGAACGGGCAGGCCTTTCCCAACGATTTCAGGCGCGACAGTCTGGCCATCGAATTGCAGACGGCGCTGGGCGACAAAAGCAAGGCGGACCTCGAGGCCCTGGGACAACGCGCCAGCGTGGCCGGGCGCATCATGGCGCGGCGCGGTCCGTTTCTGGTGATTCAGGACATGAGCGGCACCACCCAGTTTTATGTCGACAAAAAGACTCTCGCGCCCGAGTTGGTCGACGAGATTAAGACCTGGGATATCGGCGACATCGTCGGTGGTCAGGGTCCGGTGCACAAATCGGGCAAGGGCGATCTGTATATCTATCTGGACGAGGCCCGGTTGCTCACCAAGGCGCTGCGGCCGCTCCCCGAAAAGTGGCGTGGCCTGACCGATACGGAACAGCGCTATCGTCGGCGTTATGTCGATCTGATCGTCAATCCGCAGGCGCGCGAGACGTTTCGCCTGCGTTCACGCGTGATTGACTACATCCGTCGTTTTCTGAACGAGCGGGGATTCCTCGAAGTAGAGACGCCGATGATGCAGGTGATTCCGGGCGGGGCGGTGGCCAAACCGTTCATCACCCACCACAACGCGCTGGATATGGCCTTGTTCTTGCGCATTGCGCCCGAGTTGTATCTCAAACGACTGGTGGTCGGCGGTTTCGAAAGAGTGTACGAGATCAATCGAAGTTTCCGCAACGAAGGTTTGTCGGCGCGGCATAACCCCGAATTCACCATGCTGGAGTTCTACGAAGCCTATGTCGACTACCGGCACCTCATGGACCTGACCGAGCTGCTGCTGCGGGGCATCGCCATCGATCTGTTGGGAACGGGCACGGTGAGTTATCAGGGCGAAAGCTACGACTTCGAGAAGCCTTTTGCGCGCATGACCGTGTCGGAATCGATTTTGCGCTTCAATCCTGAACTTGGCGCAGAAGATCTGGCGGCGCGCGACAGCGCCGAGCAGCATGCCACGCGCCTGGGGATCGACGTCAAGCCAACCTACGGGCTGGGCAAAATACAGATCGAAATCTTCGAGAAAACTGTTGAACACAATCTCAAGGATCCGACCTTTATCACGGCTTATCCCACCGAGGTCTCGCCGCTGGCGCGGCGCAACGATGAAGACCCGTTCGTCACTGATCGGTTTGAGTTCTTTGTCGGTGGGCGGGAAATAGCGAACGGTTTTTCGGAGCTCAACGATCCTGAAGACCAGGCGGAGCGGTTTCGCAAGCAGGTGGAGGAAAAGGAGGCGGGCGACGAAGAGGCGATGCATTTCGACGCGGACTATATCCGCGCGCTCGAGCACGGCTTGCCGCCGACCGCGGGCGAGGGAATCGGTATCGATCGCCTGGTGATGCTGTTCGCGGACGTGCCCTCGATCCGTGACGTATTGCTGTTCCCGCACATGCGCCCGGAGTAGGAAACGACCGTGGATGCTACTCCTCCAGCAGTGGATCAAACCGTGACCCCGCCCGCCCGGCGGGCG
>CBDUNM010000251.1:0-4471 GCA_965368585.1 uncultured Chromatiales bacterium
GAGCCGGTTTTTTAATAGAGCGTCCATGCCTGTTGAGAATTTTTACACTATTTGCGTTCAAACCAACCGGATTTGTCGGTCTAGCGCCTAATTAGCTGATTACAAAAAGGAAAAATAAACTGGCACGTGACGTGCTTTATTTTGCGTAGCTTAAAGGATTACCCAAAGCTGTAAGACTGACAGCTTCGTCACGATGCAAGCTGGGCACGAATAAAACAAACTGTAACTGGAGTGTTTCGATCATGAAAATCAATAAGTTAGCATTGGCAGCAGGCATCACGCTGGCACTGGGTTCGGCACAGGCGGCGGTCATTCTGCCGGGCGGCGAGATTTCGTTTGAAGACGACAACGTCGAATTTCTTCGGGCTGCGAGTACTGAGGACGGTATCGGAGATGTACTCTCTGCCGGAGATTCGTTAGGTGTGGTAGGTCACGAGATTTGGGCCACCGTGACTTTCCAGAGGTCGTTGCTTGGCGGCATCACCGAAGTACAGGATTTCGATGTTGGTTCCGACGAACTGACAGGTGTATCTGCCATCCGAATCACCGGCATTTCCCCGGACGGCAATACCTTTACCTTCGGCCCGTCGCCCTTCTTCGAATCGACCTACGGCACGGGTGCCATGGCGGCACTCTTCACCGAGAGCGTGGGCGACCTCGATATACCGACCTGTACGCTCGACGGTACGTGTGAAGCGAAAGCGACGAACGGTGATCATTGGGCAACAGTCGGGATCGGCGATGGCGATGATTTCTGGACGGCTGTCGGTGTACTTCCCGGTGCGCTGGGCGGGGTTACTGTTGGCCAACTAAGCGCGCTGGGTGATACGACCAAAGTAGCGGTCGCAAACTTCGGGCTTTCCGTCTTGGAGAACAATACGGGCGCCACCATCACGCCAATGTTCAACGCCCTGACCGGCGGTACGGATGACGTCATCGGCTCCGGCGACATCCTGGGCGGAGCCGGCCTCGGCTTGCCTTATGTGGCGCGTAGCGACTTCGACGCCCGAATCAGCACGGTCCCCGTACCTGCGCCGCTGGCTTTGGTCGGTCTGGGTCTGCTTGGCATGGGCATCGGCCGCAAGCGTAAGGCCTAACACTCGCTGTTGTTTGCGGTCAAAGCGAACATTTGACGAGTTGAGAGACAAAACCCCAAGCGGTTCGCCGCTTGGGGTTTTTCTATTGTGGCGTCGTCTTTGTTGCCTGCGATTCGAATTCAACATGCATTTGTAATCACTTCGTACCCCTAAATTTGAGTTGAATTCGATCGGCCAAACGCCCATTGAAGCGGCCGAGCATGTAGTGCTCGCCGACGTTCTTCATAAAAAGCCTACTGTAATGCGGCCTTGACCCCACCCTTGATACAGAACGGTAGTTTGCGACAATTTTTCTTCCCGTTGTGGCGAAATACGCTATGATGCTCAGCATGTCTGCGATCGCATTCATTGCCTGGTGCGTTTCTGGCAGGTAAATAAGCACGACGTCTGGCTTATCACGAATCTCCGGCCAGTTGGAGATTTTGAACGAAGTCGCACCGTCAACGCTTTTTCATCGTGCAGGCTGGGCGCGAATAAAACAAACTAATAGCAGGAGTGTTTCGACTGTGAAAATCAATAAGTTAGCATTGGCAGCAGGCATCACGCTGGTACTGGGTTCGGCGCAAGCGGCGGTCATTCTGCCGGGCGGGGAGATCTCGTTTGAGGACGACAACGTAGAACTGTTTCGGGCCGCAAGCACCTCGGGCGCAATCGGCGATTTGCTCGGCGCAGGAGATAGCATCGGTGGTATGGGTATTGAAATCTGGTCCGTCGTCACCTTCCAGAGGTCACTACTTGGCGGCATCACCGAGGTACAGGATTTTGATGTCGGTTCTGACGAACTGACGGGCGTTTCGGCTATTCGAATCGAAAGCGTTTCCCCGGACGGAAATAGCTTCATCTTCGGCCCGTCGCCCTTCTTCGAAGCGACCTACGGCACGGGGGCCATGGCGGCGCTCTTTACCGAGAGCGTAGGCGACCTCGACATCCCAACTTGTACACTCGATAATTCTTGTGACGTTAAAGCGACGAATGGCACGCATTGGGCAACCGTTGGACTCGCCGATGGCGATGATTTCTGGACGTCTACCGGGGTGCTTCCCGTTCCGCTGAATTCTATTACCGTCGGCCAGGTAAGCGCGCTGGGTGATACCACCAAAGTGGCCGTCGCAAACTTCGGACTTTCCGTCTTGGAGAACAATACGGGCGCCGCGATCACGGGCATGTTCAACGCCCTGACCGGTGGAACCGACGACGTCATCGGCTCTGGGGACGTACTGGGTGGTGCCGGCCTCGGTGTTCCTTTTGCGGCGCGCAGTGATTTCGACGCGCGAATCAGCGCGGCGGCGGTACCAGCACCTGCGCCGCTGGCGCTGGTTGGACTGGGATTGCTGGGTATGGCCGTATTTCGTAAACGCAAGGCCTGATATTCGCGGGTTGTTCACAATCTGCGAACCTTTAACGAGTAAAGCAAGAAAACCCCAGGCGGTTCGCCGCCTGGGGTTTTCTTATGCAATGTCGATTGCCTTTATGGAATACTCGTAGGCGATTTACAATATTCCTCGACATGCCGTTAACACCGGCATCGTCACGCCAACATCTCGTGCATTGTGAATCGACGACACAATCGCGTTATTATCCGGCGACGGTTAACGCGCAAGCGTTGGGCAGTCGGTCTCTTCGATGGTATCGGCTCGCAAAACCCGCAATCCTATCCGACCCTGAACGGAGTTCCGGTCATCGAGATGAGCATATCCAATCCGCAAGGGCGACGCTCAGCCGCTCTCATCGTTGTCAATTTCCTTTTAGCTGCTTTGATCGGCTGCGATACGCAGAATCAACGGACGGCGTTCGATCACCTCCAGGATGCAACCGCCTATCGTCAGTCCGGCGAGTTGAAAGCGGCGTCCATCGAGCTCAAGAACGCGCTGGCGAAGGAGCCGCAGAATACCGGCGTGCGACTGTTTCTGGGGTCGGTTTACAACGAACTGGGGGATTATCGTTCTGCCGAGAAGGAGATTACCCGCGCCGCGGATTTCGGCGCAGCGGCCCGAGAGGTATTACCCGAATTGGCGAAGGCCTTGCTCGGGCTGCAGGAGTACGACCGGCTCATCGAGGATGTAGTGCCCACAACGGAACTCAAACCCAATGACCTCGTAGACGTACATGTAGCACGGGCGAGCGCCTTCCTGCACACCGGCGACCTTGGCAACGCCGAGTCTTCGCTCAAGTCCGCCGAAAAGATCGATCCGGGTCACGCCGGAGTGCTGCTGCAAAGGGCGAAGCTCAGTTATACCCAAGGCCGGAAGGAAGACGCGGTGGCGTACAGTGAACGCGCGCTCGCCAAGGACCCCGAGCGGCTCGACGCCTGGTACGTCAAAGCGGCACTTCTGGTCGCCGACGGTAAACGGGCGGAGGCCGCCGAGGCCTACGAGCAGATTCTAAAACGCGATGACCGTCAACTCATTGCCCTGTGGGACTTGAGCGGCATCAAGGCCGCCAGCGGTGACTATGCGGCGGCGGAAAAGTTGTTGGCCAAGGCAGAGTCGTTCGCCGAGCAGGACCCGCGCACGCGCCTGGTTCGGGCCCAGCTCGAACTGCGGCGGGGAGACTATGCCGCCGCGAACGCGGCTGCTACCGATGTCCTGCGCAATGCCCGCGACAATACGTCCGCGCTGCGGGTGCGGGGTATTTCGGCACTGCGGCAGGGAGAACTGGAAACCGCGTTCGATGACCTGACCACTGTGGTGAGTCGGGTGCCGGGCGATTTGCCGGCTCGCCGATCCCTGGCGCTCACGCAATTTCGCATGGGTAAACTGGATGACGCGCTGACGACCCTGGAGCCGTTTACCGGCGATGCTACACCGGACGTGCGCTCACTGGCGCTGGCCGGCGAGATCCTGTTGCGCAAAGAGGAATTCGAGCCGGCCTTCGAGATGTTGGAACGGGCCGCGCAACTGGCGCCGCAGGCCAGACAGTTACAGGAGCGCCTCGTCATGGGGCGGTTGTTCGCGGGCGATTCCGCTGGTGCGCTCGCGGACCTGGCGGACGCGGGCGCCGGAGATGCCGCGGCGCCGCAGAACCCGTTGCTGTTGGCCTTGACCTACCTGCAGAACAAGGATTTCGACAAGGTGTTGACGACCACCGAATCGCTCGGTGCCGAGTTGCGCGATACGACCCTCGCCCACTACCTGCGCGGCGACGCCTACCTGGGCAAGAATGAAACCGAGCGCGCTCGTATCGAGTTCAAGCGGGCGCTGGACATAGCGCCGGTCAATCTGCGCGCTGCCGCCAAGCTGGCGGAGCTCGACCTCCGGGCGAAACAACCGGCTAAGGCGCGTGAGCACTTCGTCAAGATTCTGGCGCACGACGAGAAAAACGTCGGTGCCATGATTGCATTGGCCAACTTCGCCGCGATGGCGAATGAAAAGAGA
>CBDUNM010000252.1:0-4275 GCA_965368585.1 uncultured Chromatiales bacterium
CCGAGTTCGGCGAGGCCCTGTACAAAAGGGACCAGTCCGCGCTTGTCAGAAACACTGACCAGCGCGCGTCTTACATTGAACATGTTCAATCCTGGGGAAGGGTTACTGGATAAGGGAATACGATCTGAGTTTCTTGCGTAACGTGCCGCGGTTGATGCCGAGAATGCCGGCAGCCTGGCTCTGGTTGCCGTGCGTATAGTCCATGACGGCCTTGAAAAGCGGGCGTTCTACCTCGCCGATGACGAGGTCGTACAGCTCACCGGGGCGATCGCCGTTGAGCGTAGCGAAGTACTGATCGAGGGCGTCTTCAGTGTGCTTGCAGAGTGGCTTCTTGCTGGAGTTCAGGTTGGTCTTTTTGCTTTTTTTCTGTGCCACGTCGCTCAATCCCCAGGAAGTACTGCTCCGTCAAACGTAGTTGTTCCGAAGCGCTGTCAACACGCACCACCCGATGCCGATATTCTCCGGCGTTTTCCAGGTTTTCGCAGTACCAGGTCAGATGTTTGCGGGCCACCCTGACACCGGTGGTTTCCCCATAAAACCGGTGCAGTTCGTCAAGGTGGTCGAGCATAATATCACGCAATTCGTTTTTTTCTAGCTGCGTATTTTCCGCAGTGCGATCGAGTGCGGCGTTGAGCTCACGAAAGATCCACGGACGGCCCTGTGCGCCCCGGCCGATCATCAAGCCATCAGCATTCGTTAGGCGCAAAACTTCAAGCGACTTCTTAACTGTGGCGATGTCGCCGTTGGCAATAACCGGGATCTCGACGGCTTCCTTAACGCGCGCAATCGTCTCGTATTCGGCGTCGCCCTTGTAGCGATCCGCGCGGGTGCGGCCGTGGATGGCCAGGGAGCGAACGCCGGCGTCCTGTGCAATTTTTCCGATCTGGACCGCATTGCGATGCTCACGATCCCAGCCCGTCCTGTATTTCAGGGTCACGGGCACGTCGACTGCGCCCACGACAGCGCCGAGAATGGCCGCGACGAGCTTCTCGTCCTGGAGCAGCGCTGAGCCGGCCGCCTTCTGGCACACTTTCTTGGCCGGGCACCCCATGTTGATGTCGATGATCTGCGCGCCGCGTTCGACGCAGGCCTGCGCCGCGATGGCGAGCTGGTCCGGCTCGGAACCCGCGATCTGCACGGCGACCGGCTCTGCGTCGAGGTCGAGGTCGAGCCGGTGCCGCGACTTGGGGGTCTGCCAAAGGCTGGTATCGGCCGTGGTCATCTCCGACGTGGTCATGCCCGCGCCGAAGCGGCGGCAGATACGCCGAAACGGCGCATCGGTCACGCCGGCCATGGGCGCGAGCACAAAGGGACTGGGTAGAGTGTATGGGCCAATTTGGAGCGGTTCAGTCGACATACGGCGATGATACCGCTTTGGATTGCCGCTAGGGCGGGGGCGTGTAGGTGCTTAAGAATAGCGCCACGCCCGCGACCCACTCGGTGCCATCATGGATGGACGTATCGTGACCCATGCTGACGTAAACTTTTCCGCCGGGAGCTACCGAACTAGCGTATCCACCATCGACAGGCCCGAGCAAAACCGGTGTCGTCCAGGTGATGCGGCCATCTTGCGAACTGCTCGTGTAAATCCCGTCCACTTGATCCTGGGTGGTCCAGAATGCGACTGAGCGCCCACCGTCGTCTGCGTCAATATGCGACTCACCGCCCGCACCATTGGCGATAATTGGACCGGTAGCACCCCAGGTTGCCGTCAGCGGATCATATTCTGCGCCGACAAGCCCATCCGAGCTCCAGGCCGCAATCGCATGGCCCGAGTCATCGATATGGGCAACCGGCATAGAAAAACTCTGCCAGCTGTCGCCAAGGTGCAAGGGTGGGTCCCATTGTTCTGTTGCCGCATCGAAGCGATTTGCTTCAACTCGCCCAAAGCCGACGCCATTCTCGTCGTAGTGCTGCAGGTACGAAGTGACAAGCGCGGAACCTGTGGCGTTGACGTCTAGGGCAATCTGTACTCCGATAAAGGGGGAGCTGCCGAGAGGGCTCGCCACGCTCCATTCGCTACCGTCGAACCGGCTGCCATAGACAAGGCTCTGTCTCGGTCCGCCGCCCAGAACGTCCGGATCGTAGGCCAACGTATCCTGCAGCCAGACCACGATTGCCTGGTCATTCTCGGACAGGCCGACAGATATCTGCGAAACGCTGCGGATTGACTCGATGAGCATTGTGGGCGAACCCCAGCTGTCGGTCGCCGCGTCATATTTGTTCGTCCAGACCTGCTGTACCTGCGAGTGTAGCTCATTGGGATCAAGGTCCCTGGCCTCCATCCACGCTGCGACCATATTGCCCGCGGCATCGTAAGCAACATCAACAAAAGCTCGGTGGTACTGGAAGCCCCTGCTATCGATCCGAATCGGATCTTCCCAGACTCCGTTTCTGTAGGAACGTACGTAGATACTATTTCCGTCCCTTTCATAGGCGGCCACGATCTGGCCAGCGGGTGTCACGATCACCGATGGCCTTTGCGTCTTCACGTCAGTATCTACGTTCACCGGGCCTGTCCAGTCACCTTCAGCGTTGTGGAACAGCACCACCGAAGGGGTGGTGCATGTGCCGCCGCAAACCTCGGCCGCGACGGCCACCAACCCATCGTCATTGCTCGATATGTCCTTGACGCTGATTCTGACTTCAGAGGGCAGGGGCACACCACCCTGTTGCGACATGTACAGGGGCGTAATGCGGTGTGGTACGGACCAGCCGGTCGCCGGATCAATCGGCGTCGCATGAGCGTAGGGAGATTCTTGTGCCTCACCGACGCTGTTTACCGCAACGACGTCGAAATAGTAGGTCACGCTGTTTTCGATTCCGCTCATTACGAACGGGCTTATGACATTAGCGATTCGGGTCTTCTGGTTTGAGAACGGATTGTCTGTCCACCAGCGCAGGTCGTAGCTGGTCGCATCGACCGACTCGCTCCACTCGATTGTGGCTTCGGCATCGCCAGGTGTTGCGTGGAGCGCTTGCACGCGCCCGGGTCTTTGTAACTCCGGTGTAGCTTCGAGTTCAGACGATGGGTTTCCTTCACCCGCTGCATTCACACCGGTTACTACAAAATAGTAGGGTGTCCCGTTGACCAGACCGGAAATCGTCTCCGGTGGCTGCACGTTTCCCAGCCTTATCCCGTTTTGTTTTGTCACACCGGGCGTATCGCGGTAGTAGATACTGTATGACTGCGCGCTGCTCACACCCTGCCAGGAAAGCGTTACCGTGCCGGAGCCGACCGTTGCGCTCACACCTGCAGGTGCGTTGGGTACGTTGGCGGGGGGCACCACCGGGGGTATTTGAGGACTACCATTGCCGCCAGCTCCGCCACACGACGCGGCAATGAACCCGCAGCATAGCGCCGCTACCAGAGGTCGGATCTTCATCCAACAAGCCTATAAGTCTGGTCTCATTGAATCAACAAAAAGGAGAGGCTACTTGAAGCCGTCATCCTTGCAGCGCAGCAGGCCATCCGCCGTGCGGTAGCAGGCCCTGAGCCTGAAACTCGCAGCCGCAAGATCCGGCGACTCGATCGTGATAACGGCGTTGAACGTGTTGCCGGGTTCGACCAGTTTGCGCGGATCGAGGTCGCTGGACAGGTAGTCTGCCGGGTCGAGAACGCGGCTGCCGATGGTCTCTTCGAAGCGATCGGTCAACGAGATGCCGATCAGCGGGTAGGGGAGAGGCTTGTCGGATTTATTGCCGACCCGCGAAAAGATCGTCAGGTTCTGATCGCCCTCGTCGGTGCTTCCCCTGGTGGCCTCGAAGCGCCAGCCGGTAATGTCCCACTCGGGTGACAGCGGCTTGCCGAGCGCGCGATACAGCGGCCCGATGACATTATTGACCGCGGGAATCGTCGCGAGCGTATCGCGGGACTGATGCACGTACTGCACGGCAAGGAAAAGCAGGAGCAGAACCACGCCGGCAAGGAGTCCATAGCGACGGCTATCGGCGGGTCCGGCCTTTTCCGGTTCATGCGATGCGGCGGCGAGGCTGGCCAGCGCTTCCGCAGCCGCCGCGTTGTCCGCCTCTGTTGTGTCGAGGTCCCCGGCCGAGCGAAAGGCCTCGCCTTCCATGATGATCGTCTCGAATCCGGCACTCGTGTCGGCGAGCGCTTCCTCGCGCCTGCGTTTTTTCGATTTCTTCTTGTCTTTTCTCGACTTGGCCTCGGCGTCGGCCTCCGCTATGACGATGGTCGAGGCGAACCCGTCCTTGTCCTGGACGGCGAGCGCGAGCAGATCCTGGTCGATCTGCATGTTGATCGTCTGTTCCTCT
>CBDUNM010000253.1:0-4272 GCA_965368585.1 uncultured Chromatiales bacterium
GCTACGACCGAATTCAAGGCGCGCTCGCCAATCTCGGCCACATCATTGCACCGAACACCGTCAGAAACATACGGATAAGACACGGTATAGACCCCGCACCGGAGCGAAAGAACTGCACCTCGTGGAAGACATTTTTGAAAGCCTATTGGGACGTGATTGCCGCCACGGACTTCTTTACGGTTGAGGTTTGCACGCCCCGTGGCTTGGTCACGTATTTCGCCTTGTTCGTCAAGCACACAAGACCCGTGGTGTGCACATCGTCGGCGTCACGCCTGCACCCAACGGGGCCTTCATACTGCAAATGGTTCGCAAATTCGCCGACGTGCGCGACGGTTTTCTCTTGGACTATGAGTTTCTCATCATGGATCGCGATACAAAATACACCAAGGTTTTCAGAGCGAGCCTCAAGCGCGAGGGCTTCGAACCTGTTCGTTGCCCTGTGCGAGCGCCCAATTGCAATGCCTTTGCTGAGAGGTTCGTACGTTGCGTAAACGAAGAATGTCTTGACCGAATGATCTTGTTCGGCGAAGCGTCTCTTCGTCGAGCACGTTGAGAATTCGATTCACATCATGATAGCGAACGAAACCACCAAGGTATGGGTAATCGATTGCTGGAACCATCTGCCAGGCCCCATTCAGCCAATGAATCCCATAAAATGTCGCGAACACCTTGGCGGGATGCTCGATTTCCACTTCCGTGAAGCGGCTTGAAAATGCACGTTCAAATTATTGCACCATACGGGCATAAATCGAACCTACAGTAGGCAACACATCCATGTGTCGCCCCGCTGACCGGCACATCGGGCTCAAGAACCGCTGTCGATCACTTATAGGCCCCGACGCCGCAGAAGAAGCCGTAGTCGTTCGTAGCAATGTAGCTGGCCTTGGGCCTTATCTCGTTGGTAGAAGGGTGAGGCCACCTGTAATCCACCCAGCCCGACCCTGATGCTTTCGCCAGGGCAACCATGTCCTGGAACAGCAGGTCGCCATACTTGTTGAAGTTGTACATGTTCTTGCCGACTAGTTCCGGCTTGATCGGCTGCGACAGCAGTACGCCTTCCATGTCAATGCAGAACACATAGAGGTCGCGGTCGCGGTACTCACCGTTGGGATCAGCGAAAGCGGCAAATGCCTTTTCCGGTCCCAGTTCGTTGACAGCTGTCCGGGCGTTGAGGCTCATGGCCTTGGCCTCGTCCGGTGTGCCCATGGCGCCGGCGAAGACCGCACCTGCCAGGGTCATGGCCGTTGTCGTCATTACGATGCATTTCATCTTTCTCTCCTCGATCAAATGAAGATACGAAAAAGGCGCCAGGCCGATGTAGTCACGGCTCATTGGCCGTATGTAAGCCATCAGCTCGAGCCCTGAGCGCGAATGGAGTCGCTGATTCCGAAGATAGCGCTATGCTCTAGACAGGTTGCGAACTTGTTACGGCCTTTTGCTGAAGAATTTCCGACGTCGGTAAGTGTTTGTTATAGGGAGCTTTTACACGCCAATGGTAGCAGCGAGCGAACCGTGGCCCACACAGGCCAATGCTTTCGAGGTGGCCGGCTGCAAAGTCGAACCAGCGAGCCTGCAGGTCACCGTAGACGGCCAAGACGTGCGGGTCGAAGCCAAGGTCATGCTCGTACTCTTGTACCTGACCGAGCGCGCCGGGCGCGTAGTCAGCCGGGCGGAACTGGAGGAGCAACTGTGGCCTGGTCGGGTCGTGACGGAGGACTCGGTCACCAAGGCGATCGCCAAACTACGACGCGTATTCGGGGATGATGCCCACGATCCCAAAGTCATCGAGACGATCCCGAAAAGCGGCTACCGATTGATCGCGGACGTCGAGCGACCGATAGAAACGGAACCGCCAAGCACGTCAGACTCCGACTCGGGTACGCACAAATCGCTGCGCCACCGCACGCCAATATGGAAATGGATCGTCGGTATTGGCGCCGCAGTTCTCTTGATTGCAATACCGATACAAACGCTTATTCGGATAGGACCGGGGTCGCCACCATCTATTCCGAAGCCAGACCGGCCTGCCGTCGCTGTTATCCCGTTCGAAAATCTTGGCCGGATGCCGGATGACAATTTCTTCGCAGACGGCGTCACCGCCGACCTGATCACCGACCTGTCCAAGCTCAAGGGCCTTCTCGTCATCGCTCCCAGGACCACGTTCACCTATCGCGATGGTGGTGGCGAACCGGCAGAGGTTTCATCCGAGCTGGGTGTGGACTACCTTGTGACCGGCACGGTGCAGCGGCTCCAGCAGGTCCTCAGAATCAATGTCAACCTGATTGAGGCGCGTAGCGGACGTGCTCTGTGGGGTGAGCGCTATGTGGGCGAACTCGACCGTGTGTTTCCGATGCAAGACCGAATCACGGTCGAGGTTGCCGCCGCTCTCGAAGTAGATCTCGCACCGGCCGATCAGGAGCGGCTGGCTAGCCGTGCAACTACTAGCATCGCCGCTTACGATGCCTATCTGCGTGGCTTTGAGGCGCACGGTAGACGCAGCGAGGCGCAAAACCTGCTGGCTCGTCAGTATTTCGAGGAGGCGGTTGCCCTCGATCCGGAATTCGCACGCGCCTATGCCGGCCTGGCCCTGACCTATTCCCGCGAGGCGATCGACGGCTGGACACCCGAGCCGTCACGGTCGCTCGAACTGGCGGCCCACCAAGCGCACAAGGCAGCCGAATTGGATCCGTCGTTACCCCAGGTGCATTTCGTCATCGGACAGGTGCGACTGTTCCAGCGTTCGCATTACGAGGCAGTCGCAGCTGCCGAACGCGCCATCGATGTCGACCCGAACTACGCCGACGCCTTCGCCCTGCTCGCCTGGACCCTGAACTATGCGGGGCGGCCTACCAAGGCCATGTCTGCTTTGAATATGGCGATGCGGCTGAACCCGCGACCGCCAGCGTCCTACCTGGAGATCCTCGGCGAGATCTATTTCGTTCAGGGCCGCTATCAGGACGCGGCGTCAATGTTCCAACAGGTTCTCGACGTCAATCCCGCCTACCTGCGCGCGCGCCTGTGGAACGCCGCGGCCCTCGCTCGCGCGGGAGCTGGGGATCTCGCGAGCTGGGAGGTCGACGAGGCGTTGATTGCGAGCCCGCACCTGACAAAGGCGCGCCTGGCGTTTGCCTTCCCCTTCAAGGATCCCCGAACAGAGGAGCTGGCACTTCACGCGCTGCTCAGTGCGGGCCTGCAGGATCCGTAGGCCGCCGCTCTTGCGGTCAGACACAGAGGCCACGCCGCCGATCCCAACGGGTGAGTCCGCGTTTCAACGTTGCAACATGCAGAGCCCTGCCCCGGGTGAAACCCGGCTGAAGTCTATCTTCCCGCCGAGTGCCAACGCATGTTATTCACAGCCACTGGCGAGGTCGGTGAAGTCAAACCAGTTTTTGACGACGCGGGCGCCGGACGAGTCATGGAGTTCGATTCCGACCGTGTGACCGGAGCACTCGTTGCGGATCACCCCGACATCATCCGCGTGCTCCAGGCTGATCCAGGTCTGGCTTCCCGAACCGTCGTTGCCACGCACAGTTGCGCTGACGGAGGGAAAATCCAAACGCCCGCCTAGACGTGATGTTTTGACCTGCCCAACCTCAACGCACGTGGGTTATGTTGAGGTTGGACTCAACACAGAGCCACATTGAGGAGGACAGGTCATGACAAAGTGTAAGACAGAGGCGGCCGCGATTGAAACAGCCGCGGCTTGGGAGACGGTAGATTCGAGCGTATTGGCGAATGAATATGCCGCCTATATTGGGCTGGATGTGCACCAAGAGACGATCGCAGTAGCCGTGGCCGTGGCCGGTCGCGATCAGCCCGAGTATCGGGGCGAAATCGCCAACACGCCCAAGGCGCTGAGAAAACTGCTGCAGCGCTTAGGCCAGGATTTCGACGGAGCGCTGTTGTTGTTCTGCTACGAGGCGGGCCCGTGTGGTTACGGGGTGTATCGCCAGATCAGCGAACATGGCCATGACTGCCAGGTAATCGCCCCGTCGCTGATCCCGAAGAAGGCTGGCGATCGCATCAAGACCGACCGGCGCGATGCGTTGAAGCTCTCGCACCTGCTACGTGCCGGTGAACTCACCCCGGTGTGGGTACCCGATGCCGAGCAGGGAGCGATGCGCGATCTGACGCGCGCCCGTGACGATATGAAGGCGTAAGAGCGTAAGGCACGCCAGCCGCTCAATGCCTTTGTGCTGCGTCACGGCCATCACTGGCCGAAGGGCAAGACCCGCTGGACGGCGACCCACTACAACTGGCTGGAGTCGATCA
>CBDUNM010000254.1:0-4239 GCA_965368585.1 uncultured Chromatiales bacterium
CCATGGCACGACCAACCCGCGCAGTGATCGATGTAGCGGCCTTTGTGGCAAACTATCGTCACGCCAAGTCGCTCGCACCCGGTGCACGTGCCGTTGCCGTGGTCAAGGCGAACGCCTATGGGCACGGCGCCGTGCCGCTGGCCAGGGCACTGGCCGACACAGCGGACGCCTTCGGCGTGGCCTGTATCGAAGAAGCGATGGAACTGCGTAAAGGAGGTGTTGCCAACCCCGTCGTGCTGCTGGAAGGCGTCTTTGAACCCGCCGAACTGGACGACGTGGAACGACACCGGTTCATTCAGATAGTGCATTGCAGGGAACAGCTGCATTGGCTGCTGACCGCCAAGCCCAAACGGCCCTATTCTGTGTGGTTGAAGCTCGACTGCGGCATGCACCGTCTGGGCTTCGATCCCGACGGGTTTACTGACGCGTACGAATCGTTGCGCGCTTGTCCGCACGTCGCCGAAATCGTGTTGATGACGCACTTCGCGCAGGCGGATGAAACCGGTAATCACCGCACGCTGGAACAGTTCGAGGCGTTCCGCCGCCGGGCAGCCGGCCTGAATTGCCGCATGAGCGCAGCCAATTCGCCGGCCACGCTGGCCTGGCCTGCCACCCACGGCGACTGGATACGGCCAGGTATCATGCTGTACGGCCCCTCGCCACTGGACCATGACCACCGCAGTGCGCGGCCGTTGCGACCGGTGATGCGCCTGGAGTCGGCGTTGATTGCCGTACGCGATTTGAACGCCGGCGAATCTATCGGTTATGGCGCACGTTACACCTGCTCCAAACCGACGCGGGTCGGCGTGGTTGCCATCGGCTACGGCGACGGTTATCCGCGTCACGCCGGCAACGGCACCCCGGTCGCCGTCAACGGCGTGCGCAGCCAACTCATCGGTCGTGTTTCAATGGACATGTTGACCGTCGACCTGACACCCGTGCCCGACGCCAAGGTTGGCGACCCGGTCGAGCTCTGGGGTGAGCGGATATCCGCCAACGAAGTCGCACACCACAGCGATACGATCGCGTACGAACTTTTTACCGGCATCACCCGTCGCGTCCCGCTCGTTTACCAAGACCACACGTGAGCAATTGGCTCGACCCGTTCGGTGTCGCCGTATTCGCCTGCTCGGGGCGCTGGCTGCAGGGCAGAAGCGCATGGATCTGTTCCGCGTTATCGTGCTCGCCTTCGTCACGGCCTCGGGCGGCGGCACTGCGTGGGTGTTGCGGCTACCGGTTTTCCCCCGTCGCTGATCGCGGTCGCCCGGGAATCCGGCCGTGACCCAAGACGCGCCCGGATGCGCCGCGCAACGCCGCTGCGTAAGGCACTTCAACGGTACCGGAAACTACGCACCGTTGAAGTGTATGGTTCCGCATCCTTCGATATCGTATCCGAGCAAATCCCGTGCCCTCTCCATAAAGTTCGGAGACACACAGAATCGCAAGAAACGCTGCATCGGCGGATCGAACCAGGCCCGGCGCTCGATCAGCAGATCGAAGCGCTCGCGCATGATCGGCAGGTAGTCCAACCGATATTGCTGCGCCACGCCCATAAGACCGAATGCCACATCCGCTTTACCTTCCAATACCGCCAGTGCGGCATCGGTTTCGGTACGCGCCGGCGCCGTGAAGGTGATGTCCAATTCAAACAGTTGCGCCTGGTCCAGAAGATGCTCCAGGAGCGCCTGGCTGCCGGCACCACTTTGCCGGGGCACGATGCATCGTCCCTTCAGGCTCTCGATATTCTCGATACCCAATTCGTTGCCTCGGCTGACGATGAGACCGCGTTCCCGCCAGGCAAACTCCATCAATACGACCGGCGCGTCGCCAAAACGTGACTTGATCACCGGCAGATTCCACTCACCAGTCTCTGGCACGTAGAGATGGGTACCGGTCGCGACGCCTTCGCCGCGAGCGAACCGCTCCAACCCGTCCGCGCTGCCATCGAAGAATACCGCCATTTCCGCGCCGGATTCGCGCAGCGCCCAATCCAGCAGCGGATCGTGGCTGCCCAGAAAAACGTTGGGTCGCAAACTGACCGCTTTGCTCCCGATTTCGGGTCCGGCACTCTTGCTGGCAACCCAGGCCTTGATGGCGACGCGGGGAAACAACAGCTTCCCGGTCGCCCGCGAACAAGGCACCTCGCCGGCCGCCGCCAGGTCGTATACCTTGCGCTCCTTAATCCGCAGTAGTTCAGCAAGCTCTTTGGTGGTCAGATACTCGTTCGCCAATTCGGACATTGCCGGGTTCCGGTAAGGCCTGATGGCCGCTCTTGATCAATCTATCGGAATTTTTGCAGGATTATGCATATTATTCAATGAAAAACCAGACACACCTTTGACATTGCCTGCACCGCACACCCGCATGATGCGCGCTAGAGATGACTTGTATTGCACCAAGAAGCGCGATGGAGATTCCAAACGATCCGGTGCTGAATCATCCACCAGAGCCGGCACGCTCATTCGCCCGCCCGGGCTGTTGCCTCCGTTCCTGTCGCAGCGAGAAGCGACCTGGCAAACGCGGACTTCGACCAGAAATGGCACGGGCGGTTGATTCTGGAGATTCGGCCAAAGCGGGCCGCATTGCTTTGACGCTCTAAAACGTTTGTGGCAAGACCCCAAGCGGCATACCGCGCCCTTATAATGAAAGTCGACAGTAGTTTGCTGGGAACGGCCGCACGCCCTTAACCACGGTTGCATCGATTGAATTATTTGGCACCAAGAAAATTTGCCCCGCCCTTCACGTATGCGCAGGTTGCCCGATCGTGGCGCGAGCGCGGGTTCGGTTGCGACGCATTCGTCGACCCGCCAGGCCGAGAGTGGAACAATTTCGTTCATTCAAGCAACGAACTCGTTACTGTCGTAAAGGGTCGACTGCTGATCACAATCGAAGGGGCGGAAATGGTTGCCGAACCCGGAGACGAAGTATTCATTCCCAAAGGTGCCCGCCATTCCGTGAAGAACATCCATGTCGCGACTACCCAGTGGCTATACGGCTATGACTGATCGAACGCAGGCAACTCCCATCCCCTACGCGGTGATATGTCGTGATCGGTCGCGCACCCGCGGGATGCACCTCGGTACGCCATAGCCCGGCTGAACCGAGCGCGCGTGAGCGTGCCGCCGTGGATTCACCAATATTCGCGATTTGAAAAGATTTGCGGCTGTCCCGGGTCTCTATCAGTGAGCAATGCAATAAAAGCCCACTAACAAACAGACAGAGGACACAAACATGAAAACAATCATCGCAGCGAGTATTATCGCCCTTTCGAGCAGCGCCGCCATGGCCCATTCGTTCGACTACCAGCGCGCACTCGGTACGCCCGACCTGTTCCCTACCCTGGCGACCGATCAGGTTCAGGCACGCCCGTCGAGCGGTGAAGCATCCGCGAGCTTTGCCTACGAGCGGGCAATCGGCACACCCAACCTGTTTGCCACCTTGGCCAGCGAGGGCGCGGACAACCAGCCGCAAAGCGATGCGGTAGCCAGAGACATACCCATATGGCGCGATGTCTTCGCCCGCGAAGTCGACCTGCACGGATAATACCCGGCCGTCAACCGTTCGACAAAAGCCCCGGCCTCAAGGCCGGGGCTTTTGTATTTCAGGCGGGTACAGCGCGATTCAGGCGGCTTCGAAATAGCGCGCCATCAACCCCAACCGCACATCGCATCGGGGGAGCCTGGTCCTTACCCGCCACCCGCCACCGGGCGCTTCCGCCAATGTATTGCCTTGCATATCCTGCAGGGCTTCCAGGCGCAGACGCCGGTTTCCCCGCGGCGTGATCAACTCGACCTCGTCGCCGACACGCAACTTGTTCTTCACCTCCAGTTCGGCCCAGCCGGTGGTGTCGTCCACTGCCACGATTTCCGCCACGAACTGCGATCGCCGCGCCTTGGAGACGCCTTCGCGCAAATTCTGCAGATCCTGTGGTGCGTGGCGCTGGAAAAAACCATCGGTGTAACCGCGGTTCGCAAGGTGTTCGAGGTCTGCCAGCAATGCAGGATCGAATGGTTTTCCGGACACGGCGTCGTCGATCGCCCGGCGGTATACCTGGGTCGTGCGAGCGGTGTAGTAATGCGACTTGGTCCGCCCTTCGATCTTCAGGCAGTCGACGCCGATCCGCACCAATCGGTGTACATGCTCCACCGCGCGCAGGTCCTTGGAATTCATGATGTAGGTGCCGTGCTCGTCCTCCAGCACCGGCATGTATTCGCCCGGCCGCCCCTTTTCTTGCAGGTA
>CBDUNM010000255.1:0-4166 GCA_965368585.1 uncultured Chromatiales bacterium
TATTTTCTTTCGCCATACGCACCACGAGTTGCGCGACTTCGGGGTTGATTCCGGGTCGACTCGGATATCGGCGCGACTTGGATCCATCGAACTTGCGGGCGATATGCTCGCGATACCAGCCCAGGACGGTATCCGGATTAGCCGCGTTAGCGACGTCTTTGAGCGCCTTTCGACCGAGTCGGTACCAATGTCGGCGAGCGTTTTCTTCTCAACGTCCGACAGTAGCAGCCGACCTTTGATGTAGGCTTTGAGGATTTGATTTTCAGCGACAAGATAGTCGTTACGCAACAAAAGATCGTGGTCCACTGTCCCGGTGATGTAGGCCAACATACGTGCCCAATCCATCTGCTCCCCCCACGCTATCCTTGTTACGCAGTAGGGCTGAGATCCCAAGCGAAAACGGATGTTTCGTACAAAGAATACGCAGAACATCGTGAAAGGCGAAATCTTTGACCGTTTAATTCGTTAAAATAATTTGACCTAACGGGCTCTAAGTGCACCCACGCTGAGCGTCACCAGAAAGATGAGGAGACGGATCGTGACGGTGGAGTTTGCACTTCCCGTTTGGCAATCTCAAACCCCTCCCCGGGCACCTCCTCGAGGTTGACATTCCAGTCTAAGCTCCTGATTCTGTTGACGGATAAATAATGATGAAGGACACCGCCCTATTGCTTTGATCCCGACATTACGCCGAGGTGAATACCGACAGATTGGGCAAGTGCGTTCAGATCATATCCTCCTTCGAGAATCGTGATCAGCCTGCCTTGTGCGTGCCGGTCGGCCGCTTCGATCATCCGCTCGGTCATCCATCCATAGCAATCGGTAGTTAGATTGATCTGCGCCAGGGGATCGTCCGCATGGGCATCGAAGCCAGCCGAGATCAGAATGATTTCCGGCTTGAATTCGTCCACTTTCGGCAGAATTCGATCGACGAATGCCTGCTTGTAGTCGGTATCGTCGGCGCCGGCTGGCATGGGACAGTTCAAAGTCGCCCCGCTTCCCCTACCCAGGCCCGTCTCCGACGCTGCACCGGTGCCTGGATAGAATGGATACTGGTGCAAGCTGACGTAGACAACGCTGGGGTCTTCTTCGAAGGTGTGCTGGGTACCGTTTCCATGGTGTACATCCCAATCCAGGATGAGAATCTTGTCCAGTCCGTGCTTTTGTTGCAGATAGCGGGCTAGGATAGCGATATTGTTGAACAGGCAGAACCCGAGAGCCATCTCATGCTCCGCATGATGTCCTGGAGGACGCACCAGCGCGAAAGCGTTGTCGAGTGCACCGGATACCACCCGGTCGCCAAGTTCGAGAGCGCCGCCCGCCGCAAGCAACGCAATATCGTAGGATTTCGGTGAGATCGCCACATCCGGTACGTCGAGGTGGGAATAGTTTTTGCTGCAGGCCGTTCGGGCTCTCTCCATGTACCGAGAAGTATGGATCTGACGCACCCATTCGAGTTCGGCAGGTCGCGGCGCGACGCGCTCGATGTCACCAAAATAGGACTGCTTCTCAAGGTACTCCATGACTGCAGGCAGCCGGTCGCTGCGTTCCGGGTGCCCGAAGCCGGTGTCATGCTCCAGATAGACGGGATCGTAAAGCAAGCCGGTGGTCATTGGTCGATGAGATCCGAAATCGATTGACGTTGACAAAACAAGAATAACTTAATGCCCCATTATCGTATATGTTGGTAAAACTGTACATGGCACAAGACCTGATTACTCTTCCCCTTATCTGATTTTCACTGGCGCACACAGTAGCCGAGCCTTCCTGCGTGAAGCGGGATGCAACGAGCGACAATTCAAAGGCTACGGTGTGATTACGGATCGTATTGCCTGAAAAAGAGACCACGCAGGGCGGGAATGCGAAGCGCATCCTGCCCTGCGCGGTACGCGGTTGCGATTGACATCGCAATTCTTGTTACCCGTAGTCATGGCGCGTCCGTGTTGCGCTTTTTTCTGCGTTCTCTGATCTACTGACCCTATCGCCCGCCCGTCGCGTTTCGGTATTAAGTCACGGTCGCGCTGTAAGTATGCACCAATCCGATATCGGCCCTTACTCGATACTTTCCTTCGACGTCAATTGATCAGGTATCTGATGTGATTTCATATTGCATCGCCATCGACGCTTGACACCGACTACACCGCCAGCGAGGCCATACGATGACGATTGCAACGACGCATAAGACCGAACGCGCACGCGGATCGACTGATTCCAATCGAGTTTCCAGACCACAACACAGTGTGATCAACTTTTGCACTTGGCCAAGTCTATTGGCGCTGCTGTTCATCGCGTCTCCCTTGGCCGCCTTGCAGACCCACCCGTTGACCGGATCTATCGGTGGGGTTGGTATGGTCGATGTTCCGCCGGACCCCGATGCGCTGCCCCAACCGGCCGTCCAGTTGGAAGCGATTTCATCGAGTAGCATTCGACTGACATGGTTCGACGACACGAGCCGCGAATCGGGCTACCGCGTATATCGACGTCGTGTGGGAGGGAGCGAACTCCAAATCGCGCAACTCGGCCCGGTCAGTACGTACTGGGGCGCCTATCTCGACACGGGGCTGTCGCCCGATACGGAGTACAGTTATAGAGTCGAGGCTTACAACGACGACGATACCGCCATTTCGTCCGAAACTCGGGCGTTTACCGATCGAGTTACGCCAATCGGCCCACTGGTCGCGCAACTGCGCGTCCTGACACACAACGTCCAGGGACTTCCTACGGAAGTCGATTTCATCGGCGGGTGGACCGATTGTCAGCTACGTGGTCCAGCGTTTGGCGAGGCGCTCGCCATAGTCGACCCGGCCTACACCCTGGTAGGACTGCAGGAGCTGTACCCCGACCGACCCTTCGGCGACTGGTTCACCTGTGATCCCGCGTACATACTGGATGCGGCTCGAGCGACGGGACGTTATCGCGACGACGACAATTCGGTATTGTTCATGCCGCGCGACACCGACCCCTTGAGTCCCTATTTACCGATAACCGGTCTTGGGACTGGCGGTACCGGCCTGTTGTCCTTGGGGCCGATATCGAGCCGCTTTGGTGAGACGTGGGCGGGCAACTACGACGGTTTGATCGGTCAGGGTTCCAAACAGGGTTTGGTCTTTTCACGAGTGACCGTGCCGGGCACGGACCTCGAGATAGACGTGTACGTCGTACATCTCTATTCGCGGGTCGCCGACCATTGTGACAAGCGTTGTCAGCGTGGTGAACTGGAACAACTCGCTCACCGCATCGCTGACCGGAGCGGTAACTCTGGCAACCCAGTAATCGTTATGGGCGACTTCAATGTGCCCGGCCCACCTGCCACGCCAGAAACCGGTGACGGTCTGGGCGCTAATTACCTGGATGTCAAAGAGGCGTTATTGGATCCGCGTGACCTGTGGTTGGAAAACCATCCTCAGAGTAACGGCGCGACAACCGGAGAACGACGCATCGACTACATCTTCGTGCCGACCGATGACTATCTGACCAACAGCCCTTATTCGGTATTCATCCGCAACCGCGAAGACGTTTCGGTGGTGCGGTGGGGGACCGGTTTCGGTCCGGTCTCAGACCACTCCGGCGTGAGCGCGGATATCGAAATCCGCCGTAGCTTTACCGTACCGGCATTAGAACAGGTTTCGGCCGAAACTACGCAAGCAGAATCGCGCTTATCGAATTTGGATCAGGACATAGAGGATGTGTTCTGGGCGTATCAACTGGCGAACGGTCGAGCGCGCGACGAATTGGAAGGCGAATTGGAGCAGGTCTTCCGCGTCGAGCGCGCCAACGCCTCGCGGGACCTGATCAGCGCCAGGCGTCGTGGCGGACGTAACGTCGTCCTTTCTGATGCGTCGACAACGCCAACGGCGGGTCCCAATAAGGCGCCGTTTACTACTGGACTGTTTACCACAGTCGCAACGAAACCAACTGGAAAACCGCGGGCAACGCTGCAGAATCAGCCTTTTACGCCACACAGTTTACGCTTGCGATAACACGAGTTCGTTGTATCGGTTCACCTTTCAGAGCAAGGACGCCTGAAGTTTACGCGCCATAGTAGTGGCGTCGTAACCTTCGAGTGTTGCTTATTGCCTCGTACAGCAAGGCGATAAAATATTTCCTTCAGAAAAGAAGCATCCAGAAACGCCCTAGCCTGCATGTTGCACCAGCCGATCGGGGAC
>CBDUNM010000256.1:0-4084 GCA_965368585.1 uncultured Chromatiales bacterium
GCAAATGAGTGATCTTCGCGGGTAGGGTCCATCCGGTAGTTCGCCAGACGCTTACGTTTGACGGTAGTATCCAGGAAGTGCAATTGGCGCTTACCAGCTGCAAATCCGATAAGAATCGCCTATTTGTAACCCGCTTCCTTCTGTGCGCGAATCGCCAATACAAATACGGTATCGATTTCTACAACAAACTGATACAGCGCGACGTAACCTCTTGAATCTTGGCCAATGACCAACTCTCGTAAACCATGAGAAGTTAGCCGACCAATCTTCGGGTTAGTTTCGAGGACTGACAGAGCATCAACGATCTCGTCGATTCGACCTATTGCGTCGACAGCGTCATATTCGATCAGGTGGTCGAGGATGCGATCGAGATCCTCTCCAACCTCGGGAGCAAGCTCGATCACCGCCATTGGTTCAGCGCGAAAGTTTTCGCGGTTTTGGGCGAGACCCTTCTTGGCCTGATACCCGTGCTTTCAGATAACGCTTCATCTGTTCCCAGGGTATGGTTTCACCTGATTCAGCGATCTTCGCATAGCGTTTTTGTGCAGTATTAAAAAAATCGTTGTGACGTTCTTCGGCTTCAACACGCTGGGCTATCGCGTCGAGTATCAGCGCATGAGATGTCGAACCTAGATTTTCTGCTACTTTCGACAAGCGTTCCTTGAGATCGCTAGGAATTCTGATCGTGGTCGTGGACATACTTTTTTCTCTACTAGTCTATGCGGCGGAAGCGGTAGCACAATTGTAGCACAAAATACGTTAGTGACACTGCTTCGGACATCGTTTTGGCAGCAGACACAATGTTTTGTGCGGGTATTCCGCGCCAAGTTCGCCCCCAAAAAGTCGGTCAGTGCCCTGTACGAGCGTAGGACAAACCGGGGGCAACTCCTTGGAACAAGATCGTCGAATTGCTCCCGCTAAGCGAGACGAGAATCCCGTTAGCTCTTGTTTTGGCGTTGGCTTCGTCCATGAAGATGCCCACTTATATTCATGAATATTAGACGATTCTTCGCGGACACTATCAAGTTGCCCCCGGTTTGTCCTACGCTCGTGAGAGGGTCGCTTCTTAGTGCCGACCGGCTTAATCCTATGGTTAAATAACCACAAACTTGCGCCCGCTCCGGCTCCGAAGTAGCGAAATCGGGCTACAATCAGCTATGTCCCTCATTGAACTCAGCCTGCTGCTGCTCCTGGCGATCGCGGTTGGCGGCGCCCTCATCCATTGGACGCCGCTGCCCTTACCGATTCTGCTGGTGGTGGTCGGTGTGCTGGCTTCGTTTACGCCCGGACTCGACAACATCGAGGTCGACCCGGAGCTGTTCCTGCTGCTGTTCATTCCGCCGATTCTCTTTGCCGACGCCTGGGTCTTGCCGCGTCGCGATTTCGTTCTCACATTGAAGCCGGTGTTGTTGCTGGCGCTCGGCCTGGTCGTGCTGACCGTCGTTGCTGTTGGCTATGTCATGCATTGGCTGATCCCGGCGATGCCGCTGGCGGTTGCCTTCACGCTCGGCGCGATTGTTTCGCCGACCGACGCCGTGGCGACGGTGGCAACCACCCAATCGCTGCCCCTGCCGGCGCGCATCGTACACATCGTCAATGCCGAAAGTCTGCTCAACGACGCTTCGGGACTGGTGGCATTCAAACTGGCCGTAGCGGCAGCGGCGAGCGGTTTGTTCTCTTCGGCGACGGCCGCCGGGAACTTCATGCTCCTAGCCGGCGGCGGCATTCTCGTCGGCGTCATTGTCGAGTGGTCCGGGCGTCAGCTGCGACAACGTCTGATAGGATTGCATGCGGGTGACCCTGCGCTGCACACGCTACTCACGGTGCTGCTTCCCTACGGCGCCTACCTCGCTGCCGAGGCCCTGCAAGTTTCCGGAATCCTCGCCGTGGTGGCGGCCGGCCTGTGGGCCAGCGGCCAGGAAGTGAACGGCCTTACCGCCGAGGCACGCCAACACGCGCGTGAGGTCTGGCGGATGCTGTCCTATGTCTTGAACGGTGCTGTTTTCGTGCTGCTCGGTCTGCAATTGCGTCGCATGTTGACCGGTGTCGACCATTTCGCCCCGCTCGACCTGGCGCTTTATGCGCTCGTATTGTGGGCGCTGTTGATGGCGCTGCGCACCGCCTGGGTATGGGCCTCGGCGCATCTGCGCTTCCGTCTTGGTTGGGGCTGGACCGGCAGCTCCGCAGGCCCTGAGCCCAAGCGCCTACTGCTGGTCAGTTGGGCGGCGGTGCGCGGCTCGATCACGCTGGCCACCGCGCTGTCGATTCCGCCCCTGGTCGCTGCTGGAACGCTCTTTCCAGAGCGCGACCTGGTGGTCTTTCTGGCCGCGGCTACGATCGTCCTGACGCTTGCCTTTAACGGCATACCGTTGCCCTGGCTGATCCGTAAGCTGGCGATCAGCAGCGACGAGGAGCGCTTGCACGAGGAGCACGCCGCGCGTGCCGAAATCGCGCGCGCGGCGCTCACCGCCGTGGCCACCTTTGCCAACGACCTGGCGGACCCGGAGGATGCTTTGTTTGCGGAGCAACTGGTGCGCCGCTATCAGGGCAAACTGGAATTGCTCGAAGGCGATCCCGAGCACGCGCGTGTGCGGGCGGCGCACATCGCACTAAGACGGCGACTGCGTCTCGTGGCGATCAGCGCCGAGCGCCAGCGCCTGTACGCGTTGCGCGCTGACGACGCGATCAACGACGAAACGCTGCACATCATCGAGGAGGAGCTCGACGAGCGCGAGTTGGTTTCCTTATCCAGCGTCGATCGCGGCTAGCTTCAATTTCCATGGTCGTGGGTCCCGAGGATGCGCTTCCTGTAAGGTACAAAAACTCCATCGCGGTACTCAGGCAGCCTCGCGATGATAGTAGTTCAGTATGCCACCGAGTCGCTCACGACGCTGAATCGGTGCCTCAGAAAAGGCAACCACGTTAGACGTTTCGATAAGCTGATTATCTATACCCTGGTGATTTCTCTCCCTTAGATAATGGGTTTCGTATTCGTGTAGCGCTCGTCGAAGTGATCGCTCACCGAAGAAGATCATGCGTTCAAGACATTCATCTTTGATAGAGCGAACAAACCTTTCCGCTACTGCGTTGCAACGAGGCGCCCGTGGCGGACATCGCACCGGCTCGACGCCTTCTCGATCGAGGGTGTTTCTGAACGCCTCGGTGAACTTCGTATCTCGATCCATGATAAGAAATCGGTGTTCACGGAGGAAGCCGTCGAACTAATCGGTCAGGTTACGCGCAATCTGTAGCATGAAAGCGCTATTGGGATTCGGCGTCACGCCCGCAATGGAAACTTTTCGTGTCGACAAAAGAATAACAAACAACACGTGATAAGTGACCAAGCCTTTGGGCGTCCATACTTCAATGGTGAAGAAATCCGTGGCTGCCATTACGTCCCAATGGGCTTTCAAGAAGGTCCGCCAAGACGTTCGTTTGCCCCGCTCGGGCGCGGGTTCAATACCGTGGCGTTTCAGGATATTGGCCACTGTGCTGGTCGATATCAGGTAGCCGAGATTCGCCAGAGCACCCTGTAACCGATCGTAACCCCACGAGGGGTTTTCACGGGCCATGCGCAGAAGCAAGTCGGTGATCTCCTTCGTAACGCTTGGCCGGCCCGGCCCGTTTCGTGCGTAGGTCCACTTGCGCGCAATGAGTTTGCGATGCCAGGCGCGCAGTGTGTCGGGCGTCACCAGGTTGGCAATTTCGTCGAGCACGGATCGTCCCAGCGCTTTGGCTTTAACTGCCAGTCGTCGCCGATCAATATCGGACAATTGCAACCGACGACCTTGGAGTTGTTGTTTGAAAATGCGATTCTCTTCGATAAGATAATCGATGATGTCCTGCTGGTGTCGATTCACCCAGCCGGCAAGCGCCACGACGACGAAATGGAATAGCTTGACGTTGTCCATGGGCGAGCACCTTACTCATCCGAACCGTCAACGGCAATACGTTAGGGGTCGATCCTATAAATGGACCCTACAACGGTTCAATCCCTACCGACTATGACTAAACGATCGCAACCACACCACCCCTGATCGAACCGCTCAGCGACAGTGAGTTCGAGGAACTCGATGACTTACTG
>CBDUNM010000257.1:0-4052 GCA_965368585.1 uncultured Chromatiales bacterium
CCCCCGTCCCCGATCTATCCGGGCCCTCGCTGGTCCAGGCACGCGGGGACTTGCCTTTCCCTCAAACCAGAGCTGCGGCCATGGTTTTCCCGCCAGGGCGGCGTCCAAACGCACCTGGCCGGCGCGATCATCCCGGATACTGGTGCAACATACAGGTTAGCTTTCTTCGAGCGGGCAACAGGTGATTCTACAAACTGATCCTCAACCCCCAATAAACCACATCGCTGTTCCTACGTTCCAACGCATGTTGGTGGAAAAGGGGGGTTATCGCTTCTCAAACTCCGCGCTCACTGATGAAAAACGGTGGCAATCGATTAGCGCGCTGCTTGATGCAATCTTTGGATCGCGAGAGGCTCATTACCCAGTCCCTGCATCGCTCCTCAGATCCAGCAGGAAACGTTGAAACTCCGGATTGGCCCAGAGCTGTTCGCGCCCGGCCTCAATCAACCTGTCGACCTGCTCGTCGCTTAAGGAATAACTGGACGGGATACGGCTGAAAAACTGACGTTCCGAGGGCTCTTGGAAGTCGCGAAAGCTAAGCTGGATGAAGTAGGAGACGACCGGGCTTTCCGGTGTCGAGAGCTCTTCCGCCCAACGAACCAAACTGCGCTTCATCAGCTCAATGGTCGCTGCATTGTAGCGGTGCAGCTGTGCATCGCTCATTGCATTGATGATCTCTTCCAGAGAAGGCTGTTCGTTGGTCTGATCCATGGCTGCATCAGGATGGGTGGAGGCATCGACCGCAATGAATACCAGGCGACGGGGCGGTTCCCTTTTGGTTTGGGCCAAAAAAGATTCCACGCCCCCCGCAATTTCGACAATCTCGTAGACAGCACGCAGACCCAGGTTGTCGGTGATTCCACCGTCGACAAGATGGATATACTGGCGCCGGTCTTTTTCGAGATAGGACTCCATGCCCTCGAAGACCATAACCATCTCCGAGTCGTGTGCTGCCTTCGCCTGGGCTGCCACGAGCCAGTCCGGCTTCGTGATCATGCAGCCCGGATGATTCTGGATAACGACGGGATTGAACAGCACCGGTACGGAAGACGACGCGGTAACGGCGCGGGCTATCGGAAACGACGACAGGTCAGAGCAGAGGAGGTCGAAATACTCCTGGATGAAGGAGAAACGCACCCCGAAACCGAGATCGGAGGCGTTGATGACAATCAGCGGCCGGTCTTCCAATTTCATGTCCGCGAAAGTGGCTCCGTGGAATACGTGCTCTTCGAAGTATTCGACGGCCATTTCGGTGCGGCCTTTGGTGCTGAACCACCGTAGCGGATTGAACAGCCCCCTGATCAGAGGGCCTTCCACGTCACGCTTGAGGAAGACCTCATCGAATTCTTCGAAGATCCGATCTCCGTGCAGGCCGTAGTAGGCTGCTGTGAAGCTCCCCCCCGACACCGAGCTGATGGTGTCGACTTCGTCGAGGAGCCGCCCCGAACGCCCGTTGATCTCCACCGCGGTGTCTCGCAAGCCTTCCAGGACTCCAAACGAGAAGGCGGCAGCCCGCATACCCCCACCCGAAAATGCAAGCGACAGGACGATTCCATTGTCGCGCTGGTGGTTGCGTTGTGCATGGGCGGTGATCGAATAGCGTTCCCCGGCGGTTTGAGCCCTCTGCGGTGCGTTCTCTACCGTTCCGTAGGAGGCACAACCGGAAATCAACAGCAGGGCGGACCCGATCAAAGAGAGAAACTGCATGACATTTTCCGTCCATTCATTCGAGTATGTCGCCCGGCGAACTAGCCTGCATGTTGCACCAGCCGATCGGGGACGGGCGCGAATGAATCGGCAGGGAAAGGCGGCGTCCAAACGCACCTGGCCGGCGCGATCATCCCGGATACTGGTGCAACATGCAGGCTAGTGGCCTTTCTTGGGCCTGCTCGCATACATAACAATAGAAGCTGTGACCAAGAGTCTGGCGGACATCAAAGTCCACTGCCATTGGCTGTCGCGCAAAACTGCTGACCCAAAAATTTTTTCGCCAATTGGGCGGGGCTTTCGTGCTCAGATAGTCGATCTCGGTAGCATGGCGGTAAAATCGATCTTCATCGGCTGACCGAGATGGATCGGCGGAACAGCGCGAGGCTGGCGCTGAAGAAGATGGAGCCAAGGCCGAAGATGGTGATCAGCTGTGGCCAGACGATGCTGAGGTCGGCGCCCCGGAAGACGACAGCCTGGGCAAAGGCCATGTAGTGGCGCGACGGCAGAAACCAGGTTACCGGTTGAATGATCTCGGGCTGGCTCTCGATTGGGGTCATACCACCGGAGAGCATCATGATCGGTATGATCACCATCATCAACAGCAGCGCAAACTGTGCCATGGTGCGGGCGATCGTGCCCAGGAAGATGCCGATGGCCGCGGCAGCGAACAGGTAGAGCGTGGTGCCACCCAGCAACAGTAATCGGGATCCGGCGATCGGCACATCGAGGGCGGTCTCGACAACGAACAGCATCGACAGCGTGAAGGCGACGAGAATGATCAGCCCGTTCGCCCAGACCTTGGACAGGACGATTTGAACCGAGTTGAGCGGCATGACCAGCAGGTGTTCGATGGTGCCGTGCTCGCGCTCACGCAGTAGTGCCGCGCCGGTCAGTATGATGGTAATCATCGACATCTGGTTGATCAGCGCATTGATGGCGCCGAACCACATCCCTGTGCCATTGGGGTTGAAGGCACGGCGTTGGACAAGGGTGACGGGATAGGCCGTGGTTTCGTCCGACCGGTTTATGAAGTAGTCCACTTCTGAGCTCACGATGCTCTGAATATAGCTGTTGCCGAGGCTCGCCTGGGTGACGGCCGTGGCGTCGATATCGATCTGTACATTGGGCTGGCGGCCCTGGCGTACGTCGCGCTCGAATTTTGGCGGGATCTTCACCACGAACATGAAGCGATCCTGGTCCATTGCCTGGTCGGCCTCGGCAGGTGAAGCAAGTTCGGGCTGTTTGAAATAGGGAGGATAAAGCGCGTCGGCGATGGCGCGCGAGAGCGTCGAGTGATCCTCGTCAACGATCGCAACAGAGGCATTGTTGACCGACTCGCTGATGGCCCTGGCCTGCGAGTAGACCGCCACACTGAATGAAAAGATGATCAGCCCGATCATGACAGGGTCGCTGAGGACGCTGCGCAACTCCTTGGTGCCGAGCCAGAAGATGTCGATCCAGGTCTTCATCGCTCAGGCCTCCTGCTTTTTTAACAACGCCGCCGCTATGACGACAAGCAGCGGACCGAAGATCGCGAGTACCAGGAGATCCCGTGTCAAATCAGTCATACCAAGCCCCTTGGTGAATGCGGCAACACTCAGATGCATGTAATAGGTCGCCGGCCACAGCGAACCAATGAGATATCCACCCCCTTCCATCGTCGACGTGGGCTGAATCAATCCGGAGAAATTGACCGTGGGTATAAGCGACAGGATGGAGGTGGCAAATACGGCGGCGACCTGGGATTTCGTGACCGACGAGACCAGAAGTCCGAACCCGATTGAGGCGCAGACGAAGAAGAGGGCGCCCAGGCTCAGTCCCAACAGACTGCCCTTCAAGGGCACCTGCAACAGGAATACCACCAGGAGTGTCAGAATAACGAAATTGACCATGCCGATGCCGATATAAGGCAGCTGCTTGCCGATCAGAAACTCAAGCCGGCTTGTTGGTGTGACGTAGAAGTTCGTGATGGTGCCGATCTCTTTCTCGCGCGCCATGCTGACCGCCATCAGGACCGCTGGAATCAGCAGCAGCAGCAGGGCCGGGGTCTTCGGCCCGATCGAATAGATGGTTTCGAACGACGGGTTGTAGCGGTAACGCGGCTCGAGCACTACGTTCGCTGCGGCGCTCGCGTCGATACCGGCGCCTGTTGCAAGCTCCGTGAGATAGTGGACATGAACGCCTGTGACATAACCTGCTATGGTGCCGGCCCGTGTCGTATTGGCGCCGTCGATCCACGCGGAGATACTGGGTGTATCCCCCTTCTTCAAGTCCCGGCCGAAGCCCGGTGGGATTTCGATGGCCAGGGTGATGTCGTTGGACTTCAGGCGCCGTTCGAGTTC
>CBDUNM010000258.1:0-3889 GCA_965368585.1 uncultured Chromatiales bacterium
TGATTCAGTTCGCCAGGTGGCCAGTTGTCGGGTTGCTTCTTCGATTACCCACCGTCCGATGGGAACGATCAGACCGGTTTCCTCGGCGACGTCGAGAAATTCCCTTGGTTCCAGCAGTCCGCGCCGCGGATGCTGCCAGCGTATCAATGCCTCGAATCCGACGATCTCGTCCCGGTTCAGGGCTACGATCGGTTGGTAGTACAGGCGAAACTCCTGGTTGGCCAGACCTGTGCGCAATTCGGTTTCCGTGCGCATCATGGCCATGACCTGGGTATGCATGGCGGTGTCGAACACCTCGTAGCGGTTCTTGCCCAGGGCCTTGGCTCGGTACATCGCAATATCGGCGTCCCGCAGCACGTCTTCGGGTCTGCTGTAGCCCGTGTTGCTCAATGCGATACCCATACTTGCAGTTACCGTGATCGGGTTGTCTTCCAGGTGAAATGGTTTAGCGAGTTCGTGTTGTATGCGTTCGATAGTGCGGGTAAGAGTCGCGAGGTCGTCGATGTCTTCGAACAGTAGTGTGAATTCATCACCACCGATTCGGGCGAGGGTATCGCCGTCACGCAGGTCGGTTTTCAGGCGTTCGGCGACGAGTTGCAGAAGGCGGTCACCGGCCAGATGTCCCAGGCTGTCGTTGACGGTCTTAAAGCGGTCCAGGTCTATGAATACCACGGCGAAAAGGTGGTTGGCCCGGCGGTGAGCCTGGTTGATGCAATGCATGATCCGGTCCAGCAGGAGCGTCCGGTTGGCGAGTCTGGTCAAGGTATCGTGCAGTGCGTCATGCTGTAATTTCGACTCTGCCGCTTTGCGTTTGGAGATATCCGTCTGCGACCCCACCATCCGCGTGTTATGGCCGAACTTGTCTTGTGTCGCAAGTCCGCGACAAAGCATCCATTGGTATTCACCCGAGCGGTCGCGGATGCGGTACTCGACTTCGAATGTCTCGACCGATCCTTGCAGGTGAGCTTGTATTTCATTACGCACCGCTGCGGCGTCGTCCGGATGAACGCGATCCAACCAGTCGTTCACACAGGTACCGATTTCCGTCGCACGATAACCCAGCATCTCCTTCCAGCGGGGGGAATAGTAGACTTTGTCGATCTTGAGATCCCAGTCCCACAAGCCATCGTTGGTACCGCGAGCCGCCAAACTGTACCGCGCCTCGCTCTCCGCTAGCTTCTGGTGATCCCGATTGGCCCGCAGTACGTACTGAATCTGGTGGCAGAGCGCAACCCAGTTGATTGGTTTTGTGACGAACGCGGTGGCGCCGACCTGGTAGGCGCGCTCGATGGAGGCGGAATCTTCCAGCGCGGTAATCATGATGACGGGTATACGTGCGCCCCACTCGGACGCGCGCAACTCACAACATGTCGAAAAGCCATCGCGTTCCGGCATGATCACATCAAGTAGTATCAGGTCGGGGTTTTCCTGCGGAATCTGTTCCAGGGCCATTTTACCGTTGGCGGCGGTGGATACGCGATATCCGGCTTCTTCGAGCGCGGCTGCCGCGATCAGTCGAATCGCCGCGTCGTCGTCAACGACGAGCACATGGCTGTCGTGCGGGTAGGCTGGAGCGTCGTCGATATCGGTGATTTGCAGTTCAGTCTGCAACTTTCGCCTCCAATATTTGCACATCTCTTGGGCCGTTGGAGCCGGTCGTGCACACCAGGTCGTGAACTCCGTGCGCTTTGCGGGCGCTACCTGGTCGCGACGGGGCCGAATGCCTCCGCTTTCGAGGTCCTTGATGCCGCGTTCGGCGTTGCCCCAATGGCCGCCAAGTGGGCCGCTTGTGGGGTTTCTACTCCCACCGGTAGCGGCAGCTACCCGAGTAGTCTTGAACAATTCGGAAACTTAGACGTGGCGGGTCGCGGGCGGATGAGTATCACGCATCGGGGCGGCGGTGTTCGATATATTGAATCGCGACCTTGTGGCCTGGTAGTAGCAACCGTACCGCCGTCGAGCCTTCAGGGGGAGGCGCGAAGCGGTGAACGCCTTGCCATGGATGGCGAGGCTGGACTTATTTGCGCAGCACGGACTGCGTAGCAAGAAAGTATTTACGGCGATTTGCGGAAGATATGATCCGTGCGGGCGGGTCAGCGACTCCACGATAGCCGCAATGCGGGCGCAATTGACGTTAAGTTCACCGACCGTCACTTACCCAGAGGCTGGCTTTTTGCGGCATAGGGTAGTCGGCTGCGAGATTCAACCAAAAAACCGCAGTTGACCGCTTCGAGCAATACATAACCCATTTGTCTATCGACGGTAGTCAATCGGTCAGGTGATGTTTGATGAGACAGAAGCGTCGACGGGAGGGTGCAGGTGATTCGAGCCAATTGCGCCGCAGCGCGATAGACTGAACAGAAAAAGGGGCTCAAGGCCCCTTTTCCTATGTCACGCCGCAAGGTGGTGAGTGCGGTACAGGCACACTAGACTTCAAAGGCTGGCAGTTTTTTGGCGACTGCGGCATTTTGCAGCGTTACGTAGTTCGGCATGCCCTGCGGTCCGTAGGGTGGATAGGCTTCGCCGGTGATCAACGGGTACAGGTATTCTTTGCAGGCGGCGGTAATCCCCAAACCATCTTGGGTAATGAATTCTGCCGGCATCATTTTCTCTACGTTCGCGACTTCGCTCAGGGGGGCCTCCCCAATACTCCACTTGTACGGCGATGACGATTCGCGGACGACCGTCGGCATAATGGAGTTCTTGCCGTCCAGCGCCTTTTCAACCGCGGCTTTGCCCAGTGCGTAGGCCTGGTCAACGTCGGACGCGGAGGCAAGATGGCGCGCGGCACGCTGCAGATAGTCGGCCACGGCCCAGTGGAACTTGTAACCCAACGCATCCTTAATCATGTTGGCTACCACCGGAGCGGCACCTCCGAGCTGTGCATGACCGAAGGCGTCGCGTGTACCCTGTTCAGCCAGAAAGCGTCCGTCCGGCCAGTGACAACCCTCTGATACGACAATCGTACAAAATTCGTGTTCTTCGACTTTGGCCTTGACGCTGGCGAGAAACTTCTCCTGATCGAATTCGACTTCAGGAAATAGCACTAATACGGGGATATCGTGGTCTTCGACCAAGCCCCCTGCCGCCGCTATCCAGCCGGCGTGGCGCCCCATTACTTCCAAGACGAAGATCTTGGTCGACGTCTTGGCCATTGAGCGTACATCGTACGAGGCCTCAAGCGCGGACACGGCGATGTACTTGGCGACCGAGCCGAACCCGGGACAGTTGTCGGTAATCGGTAAATCGTTGTCGACCGTTTTGGGTACATGTATCGCCTGTACGGGAAAGCCCATGGTTTCGGACAACTGCGACACCTTGTAGCAGGTATCCGCTGAGTCGCCGCCACCGTTGTAAAAAAAGTATCCGATATCGTGGGCCTTGAACACTTCGATGAGCCGTTCGTACTCGCGCTTGTTCGCCTCCAGGCTCTTCAGTTTGTAGCGGCAGGAACCAAAGGCGCCCGAGGGTGTGTGCTTGAGAGCGGCAATGTCTTCCGCAGTTTCCTTGGACGTGTCTATTAGGTCCTCGGTCAGTGCCCCGATGATACCGTTTCGTCCGGCGTAAACTTTGGCGATCTTTTCAGGATGGGCGCGGGCAGTTTCAATCACGCCGCAAGCGGAGGCATTGATTACGGCAGTGACGCCGCCCGACTGGGCGTAAAATGCGTTTTTCGCTGACATGGGTTTCCCTCTCGATGTGTTGGTCTTGAATCTAGTTCAGTGGCGCTTTTTGTCTAGGTCGCCACGTTGTTCTGCAACTTGGTCGGCCTGCGCCTGCAGCAATGCCACTGTGCATTCGCTCAGGTCGCCGTATTCTCGGACACCGGTACCGAGTTGCTGAAAAGGTCTGTAAAAGAACTGGCAGCGATAGAGGCGGTCACCGGTCT
>CBDUNM010000259.1:0-3858 GCA_965368585.1 uncultured Chromatiales bacterium
GTGGGTCGTCACGACACGCCGGCGAAAGTGGCCTTCTACGCCGCGGGCAACGAAGTGATCGGTGACTCGGTGGTCGACCTGAACCGCTCGATGGGCTTCGAAGAAGTCCGTGCCAGCAACGCCATCGCCTACATCTCGCCGAGCTTCAGCGGCCTGACCGTGGCAGGCGCCGCCGTGGCGGGCGAGCAGGATGGCTCCCCTGGCACGCCGAACGACGGCCTGGCCGACGCCTGGTCGGTGGGCGCGCTGTACGGCGGTTACGGCATCAAGGCAGGCCTGGGTTACACCGACCACCTCGACGTGACCGTTCCCTGGGAGAAGTGGAACGCCGGCGCCAGCTACAGCATGGGCCCGTTCAGCTTCGGTGCGCAGTACCAGTTCCAGGAAGAGGATGTCACTGGCAAGGAAACCAACATCTGGGCGCTGCAGGGCCAGTACGCCTTCGGCAACAACACGGTCGGCCTGATGTACGGCGAGACCGAGACCGACCAGGGCTCGCCCGAATCGGACACCTGGAACCTGTCGTTGAACCACATGTTCAGCAAGCGCACCAGCGCCTATGCCGCGTACAGCAACCGCGACGTGGACGGTGGCGGCACCACCACGACCGTGGCCGGCGACACGATCACCGACGGCGATGTGTTCTCGGTGGGCATGATCCACAACTTCTAGGCTTTGTGCGAAAGCCCGATGATCGACGAGCGGGGCCTTCGGGCCCCGTTTTTCATGGCGCTAGCGGTACAGGCCGGGTCGCATGAATACCGATAGCGTGCTGGATCGACAAAGCGACGTCGTTGCGGAACGCAAGCCTCGTCGGGGGTAGCCTACCAATCGAATTACCAATGGCGGCCGGCTGGGTGGCTGAAAACGCCGGTCACGCCGCGTCCTGTCGTATGCCAAAGCGGTAGCCCGCGCCGGTAAGCCCAAACGTCGCCGATCCCGATTTATCGACGCGTTCGGCTCAGGGTTCGATAATGCGTGGGCCTTGCTCCGATCCCAGAATCAGGACATCCGCAGGACGCTGCGCAAACAGACCCACCGTCACCACGCCGACAATCTGGTTGATAGTACTCTCCGTTTTAGCGGGTTCCGTGATCGCCATATGGTGAACGTCCAGTATCAGATTGCCGTTGTCGGTAACGAAATTCTCCCGCCAGACCGGGGTACCGCCGAGCTTGACCAATTCTCTGGCCACATAACTGCGCGCCATCGGGATGACTTCCACCGGCAATGGGAAGGTCCCGAGCACGTCTACGAGCTTGGATGCATCGGCGATGCACACAAACTTTTTGCTCGCCGCGGCCCGCCCCCGCCTTTTATCAGGTGCAGGTGGCGATTGGACTCGTCGGCGCCGTCCACATAGATTTCAAGTTCGCCCGCGGCATTGAGATCCAGGATCGGGATGCCGTGGGATTTCAAGCGTGCCGTGGATGCATCGGAGCTCGATACGGCCCCTGCGTAACGACCTTTTGTGGTCGCTAGGGCATCGATGAAGTGATTGACCGTAGAGCCGGTGCCCACGCCGATCACGCCGCTGTCCGGTAGGTAGTCCATCGCGGCTACAGCCGCCTGTTGCTTCAGTTCATCCTGTGTCATTCTGTGCGATCTCGTGTCGGAAGTTGAAAGGAGAGTGGCCATGTCTGACGTGCTCGGCCCATAAAAACGCGACGCGAACAGATCACGCTCCGCCCGGTCGAAACCCCGTAGGAAGCAAAAGTTAGCATCCTTACAACGACCTTGTCATCTCGACGATTCGTCGAGAAAAACCGGAAACTTTGAGAACATGTCAACGAACTACCTCGAGCGTATACTGCGCGCCCGTGTCTACGACGTAGCCATCGAATCGCCTCTCGACTATGCAAAGCGCCTGTCGGCGCGCCTGGATAACGATGTCTGGCTCAAGCGTGAAGACATGCAAAGCGTGTTTTCTTTCAAGTTGCGCGGTGCTTACAACAAAATTCAAGGGTTGAGCGACGCCGACCGGGCGCGCGGTGTGATTGCGGCTTCGGCGGGTAATCATGCACAAGGCGTTGCCCTTGCCGGTCAGCGGCTGGGAGTGTCCGCGACCATCGTAATGCCCGTGACCACACCCGCCATCAAAGTCAACAGCGTCCGTTCGTTCGGGGCGAAAGCTTTATTGCACGGCGATTCATACGATGACGCCTATGCGCGCGCCGTCGCTCTAGGAGACGAACGGGGCCTGACCTTGGTGCATCCATTTGATGATCCTGACGTCATTGCCGGGCAAGGTACCATAGGGATGGAGATATTACGCCAGCATGCCGATCCCATTGACGCTGTATTCGTGCCCGTTGGTGGCGGTGGCTTGATTGCGGGCGTGTCGGCGTACATCAAGCACGTCAGGCCCGAAGTGCAGGTGATCGGGGTGGAACCAGAGGATGCACCCACTTTGCATCGTGCGCTGCAAGCGCAGCGGCGCGTCGTTTTAAAGCAGGTAGGTTTGTTCGCTGACGGGGTCGCGGTCAGGCAGATCGGCAAGGAAACTTTTCACCTGGCGCGACGTTATGTCGACAAAGTCATTCTGGTCACGACCGACGAAATTTGCGCGGCGATCAAGGACACCTTCGATGACACGCGTACCGTTGCAGAACCGGCCGGCGCTTTGGCAATTGCCGGGGTCAAAAAGCACGTTCACGAGAATGGCGCGCGTGGTCAAACGCACGTGGCCATTGTCAGCGGTGCGAACATCAACTTCGATCGGCTCAGGCATGTTGCAGAGCGCGCCGAGGTCGGTGAACAGCGCGAAGCGCTGTTCGCGGTGGAAATACCCGAGAAGCCGGGTAGTTTTCTCGCATTCTGCCGCGCGCTGGGTCGACGCAGCATCACCGAGTTCAACTATCGCTATGCAGACGCAAAGGAGGCGCAAGTGTTTTGTGGCGTGGAACTAGCGGACGGTGCCGTCGAGCGCGAACAGCTCATGGTCAAACTGCGTGATAAAGGCTATCGGGTGGTGGATTTGACCGAAAATGAGACGGCAAAATTGCATATCCGCTACATGGTGGGTGGTCACGCGCCTCAGGCCGTCAACGAACGGCTGTTTCGCTTTGATTTTCCGGAACGCCCGGGCGCGCTACTCGACTTTCTGAAAGGGCTTAGTCGTGGTTGGAACATCAGCCTGTTCCACTACCGTAATCACGGCTCGGCCTACGGGCGTGTGCTGGTTGGAATTCAACTGAAGGCCTCCGAACTCCACCGCTTTCGCGAATTTCTCAGCGCGCGCGGATACACGTATCACGAAGAAACCGACAACCCAGCCTATCGCCTGTTCGCCGGAGCGTAAGGAGCGACCGCTTCGCCATTGACCGGCCTTAGCGCTGCGCATGCAAAGCTCGCTCGATATTCGAAACTTTACGAAAGTCCCGCATAGCACCCTATCGGCCACACAAGCTGATATGCAACGAACTCTCGGCTCAGGACACCAGTGGGCTGCTTGGTAAGTTCGTTGGTTCTCAGAGCCCCGCTACCGGGCCAAGCCAAGGCGCACTTTGCAGGGAATGGAAGGCCCATTACAAGAAGTGCAACGCCGTATTGGACCGGCTGAGCGTTACCGAACTTACCAAGCAGCCCACTAGGGTCCGCCATTGAAAAAAACCCGACACCCCGAAGTGTCGGGTCAGGTATTCGAGGTTTCGAGAAAACCCGATAAGAATTAGACCTAGGCTAAGGTCCGACCGCCTTTTTACGAGGAGTAACCTTACGCGGACGAGCGGCGACCTTCTTCTTCGCAGCGACCTTCTTCTTCGCAGCGACCTTCTTCTTCGCAACGACCTTCTTCTTCGCAACGACCTTCTTCTTCGCAGCGACCTTCTTCTTCGCAGCGACCTTCTTCTTCGCAGC
>CBDUNM010000260.1:0-3816 GCA_965368585.1 uncultured Chromatiales bacterium
CGCGCGTCCTCGAAACCAGCCCCCGATTGCAGGCCGCGGGTTTCGAGGCGCGCGCGGCGGCCGAGCGTATTCGCCAGCAAGCGCGGTCCACGCCCTGGGAACTCGGGCTGGATCTGGAAAACTTCGCCGGCTCCGGTACCGCTGAAGGTGTGGATGGGCTGGAAACCACGTTGAGTCTCGGCCGTGTGCTCGAACTCGGTGACAAGCCGGGGCGTCGCGAAGAGGTCGCCCGGCTGGAAGCGGGATTGCTGCGTCACGACCAGGACGCGCAGCGCCTGGATCTACTCGCGGAGACGGCGCGGCGCTTTCTGGAACTGGCGCGGGTACAGGCCGCGCGCGAGCTGGCACTTCAACGCCTTGAGCTGACGCAGCGCACCCTGGAATCGGTCGAACAACGCCACCGCATCGGCAAGGCGCCGGCAGCGGAGCGGGCCCGGGCGCAGATCGATCTGGCGCGCGCGGAACTGGCGCTGGAGGAGACCGATCATCTGTCGAAGAACGGCCGGCTCCGCCTGGCGGTCATGTGGGGCCGGTTCGAACCGGATTTCGACAGGGTCCAGGCTGATATTTTCCGTCTGCAGGCCGACGCCGATTTCGCGGCACTCGATCGTTCCATCGAACGCAATCCCGCCATCGCGCGCCTGGCAACGTCCGGGCGCCTGGGCGAGGCGCGTGTACTGCTGGCGCGCACGCGGGCCCGGCCCGACCTGGACCTGCGCGGCGGCGTAAGGCATTTCAACGAGCCGGATGATGTCGGCCTGGTGTTGTCGCTGCGCATGCCGCTCGGCAGCGCCCGGCGTGCCGCCGATGCCGACGAGGCCGGGGCGCTCGCGGCAAGCGAACCGCTGCTGGCCCGCGACCGGCGGCTTGAACTGCGCGCCACCTTGTTCGAACTGCACCAGGAACTGCTGCACGCGCGCGACCGTTTCGAGACCTGGCACAACCGTATCATTCCCGCCGCGGGCAAGGTGCTGTCCGATTACCGTGAGGGCTATGCCCTGGGACGTTACTCGCTGCTGGAACTGAGCACGGCGCAGGATCGCCTGCTGGAAGCGCGCAGCGAAGCGCTTGCCGCCGCCGTTGAACACCATGCCATGCAGATTGAAATCGATCGCCTGATCGGTTCCACACCCGATAATGGAGTACCCCGATGATTCGCAATGTCCTGTTCAGTTTGAGTCTGGTGGCCGCCGTTGCCGGCCTGGTTGCCTGGCCGCCGGGCGTTGTGCACGGTGCTGGCGGCAAGGGGCATGGCGCGCATGAGGCGGATGCGGCTACCGCGGAAATTCCCAGAGGACCACACGGCGGCAAGCTGTTCGAGCAGGACGGTTTTGCTGTCGAACTGGTGTTGTATGAAACCGGTGTGCCGCCCGAGTTTCATGTCTATGCCACACAGGACGGTAAAGCACTCGCGCCCGGGTCGGTGGATCTGAGCGTAGAGCTGACGCGCGTCGACGGGCAGGTCGACCGGTTTGCATTCAAACCGCTGAAAGACTACCTGCGCGGACAGGGCGTGGTCAGTGAACCGCATTCGTTCGATGTGGCGATCATCGCAGGGCATGGCGGCAAGACCTGGCGCTGGGCTTTTTCCAGCCACGAGGGACGTACCGAGATCCCGGCGGAGCTGGCACAGGAGGCGGGGATAGAAACCGGGATAGCGGGCCCCGCGACGCTCAGCGATACGGTGATACTCACCGGGCGCGTGCAGACCGACCCGGCGCGACTGGCCCGCGTACGTGCCCGTTTCCCCGGGGTTGTCGAGTCCATCGACGCGCAGCTGGGCGAACGCGTAACGGCGGGGACGGTGCTGGCGCGGATACAGAGCAACGAGAGTCTGCAGACGTATTCGCTCAAGGCGCCCATCGGCGGTGTGATTTTGCTACGCGATATACACCCGGGTATGACGACGGGCGATGAAGCGCTGTTCGTGATTGCCGACCTCTCGAAGGTGTGGGTGGAGCTGGACGTCTTTGCTCGCCATATCGCGCAGGTCAGGGCCGGGCAACGCGTCACAGTCCAGACACTGGATGGCGCGCACCTTGATGGCCGCATCGACTGGGTGGCGCCACTCGCCATGCACGCCAGTCAGAGCGTGCAGGCGCGCGTGGTGCTGGACAACAGCGAGGGGCGGTTGCGGCCGGGACAGTTTGTGCGCGGGCAAGTCACGATTGCGGAACACGCTGTCGAACTGGCAGTTCGACAATCGGCCATTCAGCGTTTCCGCGATTTCCAGGTGGTCTTCGCGCGCTTCGGTGAAACCTACGAGGTGCGCATGCTGGAGCTCGGCCGGCAGAACGGTGAATGGGCCGAGGTGCTCGGCGGTCTCAAGCCCGGCAGCGAGTACGTCACCGGCAACAGTTATCTCATCAAGGCGGACATCGAGAAGTCGGGCGCCAGCCACGATCACTAAGGAGCACCGGCATGCTGAACCGAATCGTCGCCGCCTCTCTGGCGCACCGCTGGCTGGTACTGGTCATCACAACGGGACTGGTCGCGCTCGGCATCTACAACTTCAATCGACTGCCGATCGACGCGGTGCCGGACATTACCAATGTCCAGGTGCAGATCAATGCCGAGGCACCGGGCTATTCGCCGTTGGAAGCGGAGCAGCGCATCACTTTTCCTGTCGAAACCGCCATGGCCGGCCTGCCGCGGCTGTCGGCGACGCGTTCCCTGTCGCGCTACGGGCTGTCACAGGTGACCGTGGTGTTCGAGGACGGCACTGATATCTATTGGGCGCGCCAGCTCATCAGCGAGCGCCTGGTTGAGGTCAAGGGCCGTCTGCCGGAGGGCATCGAACCGGCCATGGGGCCGATCGCTACGGGGCTGGGCGAGATCTTCATGTACGCGGTGTCCGCGAGCGAGGGCTCGGGCATCACGCCAACGGAGCTGCGCACGGTGCAGGACTGGATCGTGCGCCCCCAGTTGCGCCAGACACCGGGCGTGGTGGAGGTCAACACCATCGGCGGCTACACCAAACAGTTCCACGTGCTGCCCGATCCGGACCGCATGCTGGCTTTCGAACTGACTATGCACGACCTGATGTCGGCGCTGGCTCGCAACAACCTCAATACGGGCGCCGGCTACATCGAACGTTACGGTTCCCAATACCTGATCCGCTCGCCAGGTCAGATCGCCAACCTGGAGGAAATCGCCGGTATCACCGTCGCCAGGCGTGATGGTGTACCGGTCCACCTGCACGACGTTGCCGACGTCACGCTGGGCCATGAACTGCGCACCGGCGCGGCGACGCAGGATGGCGAGGAAGTGGTATTGGGCACGGTGTTCATGCTGGTCGGCGAAAACAGTCGCATCGTCGCGCGCGCCTCCGCCGACAAGCTCGAATCCATCCGGCCGTCGCTGCCGGACGGTGTCGAACTCAACCCGCTCTACGACCGCACGACCCTGGTTGACAAGACCATTGCCACGGTGGAGAAGAACCTTGCCGAGGGCGCACTGCTGGTCATTGCAGTGCTGTTCCTGCTGCTCGGCAACTGGCGTGCGGCGCTGGTGACGGCGGCGGTGATCCCGGTGGCCATGTTCATGACAGTGACCGGTATGGTTGAATCGCGGGTGTCGGGCAATCTCATGAGCCTGGGCGCGCTGGACTTCGGTCTGATCGTCGACGGCGCGGTAATTATTGTAGAGAACTGCCTGCACCAGCTTGGCGTCTACCAGCATATGCACGGGGCGGTGCCGAAGATCCATGAGCGTTTGCGCATCGTGCGTGAGGCGACGGTGGAAGTGATACGACCCAGCGTGTTCGGGGTGTTGATCATTATGATCGTGTACGTGCCCATCTTTGCGCTCACCGGC
>CBDUNM010000261.1:0-3714 GCA_965368585.1 uncultured Chromatiales bacterium
GCCACCGATGAAGTCGCGACAAGCCAAGTTACGTACAGCGGCGGTGTCGAAAGTTCTGAGCAGCTGACCGGCGATATAACGCCGACCGCCAACCACTTGCAGGTGTTGACGAATCTGGAACCCGGTACGGGGTACAGTTACCAAGTCGCCTCGAGCGACGTCGCAGGCAATCACACAACCAGCGATACGCAAGTGTTCACAACACCTGCGACCCCGTCAAATTCACCCCTGTCTCTTACCGCCGCGCCAGCCAGTAGCTTGGTCACGACGAGTGAGGCGCTTATCAGTGCGACCACGAACCACTATGCATCTTGTGAGGTACGCTTTGGCGTGGCTCCAAACGACCTCGCACAGCGAGCGAGCGTTGAAGACCTGGCGACCGAGCACCAGGTCTGGCTAACCCAGCTTACACACAACACGATCTATTACCATCAGATGCTCTGTGCCGATGTCACGGGCGGTGACCATATTTCCAATCTCGCAACGTTCCAGACCGCTATGGATGAGAGTGCGGATGACGACGAAGATGGTATCAATACCCATCTGGACAACTGCCCCTACGAGGCAAACGCCAGTCAGCTCGATACCGACACCGATGGGGTGGGTGATAGCTGCGATTCCGACGATGACAACGACGATGTCACGGATGCATTAGACGCTTTCCCGCAGAATCCAGACGAATCGGTTGACACCGACGGCGACGGCACGGGCGACAACGCGGACCTAGACGACGACGCTGACGGCCTTACCGATACACTCGAACTGTACCAACTGGGCACTGACCCGCTGCTTATCGATTCCGATGGCGACGGAATGCCGGACGGGTTCGAGGTGAATATGCAGTTCAACCCGCTGAGTGCGGCCGACGCCGAATGGGACGCGGACGGCGACCGCGAGACGAACCTGCAGGAGTACCGCCAAGGCACCGACCCCAACGACCCGCAGTCCAACTTTCGGGCTGAGCGCACCCTGATCAGCACGATAAACGCATTGCTCCTGACCGACTGACAGAACGTGGGGGTGAAGCTATGGGACGTCGGGTGTTGGCTGAAATCGGGTCGTCTTGCGCAGACAGAGTTCGAACGACCGAGGCGGTTGAGCGGCAACTAAGCAGAAAACTGCTAGCCTGCATGTTGCACCAGTATGCGGGATGATCTCGCCGGCCAGGTGCGTTTGGACGCAACAGCAGCCCGAGCAGCGTCCAGTAAGGGTTCGCGGCGAACAGGCTGAGGAGGCGTTGCATGGCCCTATCTTAAGTGCGGTTTCGCCCCACTGCCACGACTTGCGACGCCGCGCAGGCAACCCCGTCGATTCAGTACGGAACTGTTAGACTCGGGCGCTGCCTGTACAGTGTGACTTGTAAAGGACCAGCGCCTTGTGAGCGTCGCTCGCCTGAAAAAATCGATACCGTTGATGCTGCTGCTCGGCGCGGGCGGCATGTTGGCCTGGAGCATCTATCAAAAGCTCGCGGATACCGCGGAGCAGACAGCGCGCAAGACCGACAGCCTACCGGTACCGGTAGAGGTCGCAGCCATCGAACGTGGTCCCATCGAACTGCGGCGCATCTTTACCGGGACACTGCAGGCGCGCGCCGAGTTCGTGGTGGCGCCCAAGGTCGGTGGTCGAGTAGAGCAATTGAACCTCGATCTAGCCGATGCCGTGACCCGCGGCCAGGTGGTGGCGGAGCTGGACGACGCGGAATACGTGCAGGCAGTGGCCCGGGCGCGCGCCGATCTCGAGGTCGCTCGAGCCAACAATGCCGAGGCCGCCAGCTTGCTGCAGATCGCCGAGCGCGAGCTGCAGCGCGTCGATGACCTGCGCGACCGCGGCGTCAGCTCCGCATCGCAACGCGACGCGGCCAAGGCGGAACAGCTCGCCAAACAGGCCCTGGTGCTGGTTACCGGGGCTCAGATTGCGCGCGCCGAGGCGGATCTGGAAGCGGCCCGCATTCGCCTCGGTTACACCCAGGTCACGGCCGGCTGGCGCGGGGGCAGCGAGCGGCGCGTGGTGGCCGAACGTTACGTGGACGAGGGTGAGACCGTCGCCGCCAATGCCCCCCTGCTGCGCATTGTCGAACTCGATCCCATAACGGCGGTGTTCTTCGTCACCGAGCGCGATTACGCCCGCCTGCGCACCGACCAGAGCGCGACCTTGTCGACCGATGCCTTTCCGGGACAGCGGTTCAGCGGCACCATTGCGCGCATTGCGCCGGTGTTTCGAGAAGCCACGCGCCAGGCCAAGGTGGAACTGCGCGTCGCCAATCCGGAATTGCAGCTCAAACCGGGCATGTTCGCGCGCGCCACGGTGGTGCTGGACCGGGTGGCGGACGCGATCATCGTCGCGGCGGAGGCACTGACCAAGCGTGACGGGCGTGAGGGGGTGTTTCTGGTGAACGGGGACGGCACTTCGGTAGCATGGCACGAAGTACAACCCGGGATTCGCCAGGACGGCCGCGTGCAGTTGACCGGCGAGCCGCTCAGCGGCCGGGTAGTGATCCTCGGGCAACAGCTGCTGGACGATGGCAAACCCATCCGCATCGCTGGCGCTGAAGCGCCGGACAAACCATGAATCTGGCGCGGTCCAGCGTGCGCCGGCCGGTGTTCACCACCATGATGGTGCTGATCGTACTGGTCCTGGGCGCGGTGTCGCTCGACCGCCTGCAGATCGATCTGCTGCCCAGTATCGAGTTGCCAACGCTCACGGTACGCACGCAGTACGAGGGCGCGGACCCCGTCGTCATGGAACGCCTGGTGACCCAGATCGTGGAGGAAATCGTCGCCACGGTACCCGGCGTGGAGGAAATGACCTCGCAGTCCTACGAAGGCAACAGCAGCGTGCGGGTCAGTTTCGGTTGGGGCTCCGACATCGATACGGTGGCCGTCGACGTGCGCGCGACCCTGGAGGACGAGATCAGCGAGTTGCCCGACGACATCGTGGGTCCGCGGGTCTCCAAGTTCGATGTCGACAGCTTTCCGGTGGTGCTGCTGGGTATCTCCAGCCGACTGGACCCGGTCGAACTGACACAATTCGTGGAAGACCAGATCCGTTACCGCTTCGCGCGCATCCCCGGCGTGGCCCAGGTGGACCCCTGGGGCGGATTCAACCGCGAGGTGCGTGTGGCGCTGGACCCGGCCAAGGTGAACGCGCTGGGCCTGCCCCTGAACGGCATCCTGGAGTCCCTGCGCAACGCCAACCTGGACCTGCCCGCCGGGAAGATCGAGCGCGGCGGCTTCGAGGTCACGCTGCGCGCCCCGGCGGAGTTCGGCGATCTCGACGAAATCCGCAACACGGTAATCAGCGAACGCGACGGGGCGTTGGTGACGCTCGGACAGATCGCCCGGGTCGACGACACCTACGAAAAACTGACCCGCATGATCCGCGTCAACGGCGAGCGCGGCCTGCGTGTCGCCATTCGCAAGCAGGCCGGCGCCAACACGGTGGAAGTGTCGCGCCGGGTGCTGGAGGAAGTGAAGGCGCTGAACAGGGCGTTTCCGCAGGTCAGCATCGTGCCGGTTATCAATCAGGGCAACTTCATCGAGCGGTCCATCGCCAACGTGGCGCAATCGGTGCTTTACGGCGGTTCGCTGGCAGTGCTGGTATTGTTGTTCTTTCTGCGCAACCTGCGCAGTACGCTGGTCATCTCGCTGGCCATACCCATTTCGGTGGTCGCGACCTTCGCGCTGCTCTATTTCGGCGGCTTCACCCTTAACCTGA
>CBDUNM010000262.1:0-3596 GCA_965368585.1 uncultured Chromatiales bacterium
TACCTCCCCTGCCCCGCTTGGCGGGTGTCACGCGCGCACGGTGTTTGCTGTTCGGGGCGAATACGCCGTGGAAACGGATCAGGTTGAACCGCGGCTTGGGAACCAACGCCGCCAACCGAGCGATGAAATCCAGCGGCTCGAAGATGACATGGGTCGTGCCATCGCGGTAAGGGGTCTTGAGCTGGTAACGCACCTGGCCGTTGGCGGTCAGCGACAACCGTTTTTCCGACACCGCGGATCGACTGACATACCTACATAATCGTTCCAGCTTCTGGCGTTCATCCGCCCGCGCCATCACCCCGGCATGCAGTGAGAATCCCGCCACCTTGCCGACCCCCTCACCAAAGGAGTCATCCCAGGGTGGCAGCGTCTGCAGGGTGAACACTTTGCGGCCCTGGTGCGGCCCCACAGCAATCCGATAGGTGATCGAGGCCCCCAGTAACTGATCCATCGGATCCGCTTCCCCGGCCTCGCCGGCCAGATAGCTGTTCTCGGCAACTGCTCCTTGCGTTGCTCTACCTCCTGCATCCATGCAGTCGTCCTCATCCCGTTCCAGCAATCCCTGCCGTTCCAGGAAACGGCCCACGCGCCGTGCCATCGTGTGCACCAAGTGGTTGAGTTCGGCGCTCGTCGGGGCCTTCACCCAACGAAATCGCACCGATCCGTCGAGGCGCTCGACATAGACACCGTCGAGGAAAAGTATGTGAAAATGAAGATTCAAATTCAAGGCACTGCCTGCGCGCTGGATAAAGGTGACAGCGCCGGTGTGGGCCGTTTTGCACGAGAAGCCTGCCTTCTTGATCAGGTGCGTGGCGATGACTCGATACACAATGCCGAGCACTTTGCTCATAATCGCCGGACGGCTGGCGAACAGGAATCGCAGCGGAAACGGAAAGCTCAGCACCCACTGACGCACGGGCTGTTCGGGAAAGACCTCATCGACCAGCAGGGCAGCGCTTTCGGCCATACGCCGCGCCCCGCAGCTGGGGCAGAAAGAGCGATGCTTGCAACTAAACGCCACGAGGCGTTCGTCACGACACGTCTCACAACGCACCCGTAAAAAGCCACCTTCCAAGCGTCCGCACTTGAGATAGTCTTCAAATTCCCGCTCGACATAGCGGGGCAAGCCGGTACCCTGCGCTTCCAGGTGAGCCTTGAACGCCGGATAGTATTCCTGGACAAGCTGGTAAAGGAGGGTGCGCTCCGGGCGATGGCGTTCGTAGTGAACCGGCTGTTCAGTCGATGCCGACTTGGCCGCCGCGCCCATGAGTAGTAGCCTTGTTCTTGTTCATTTTTTTGGCGTTCTGCGATGCTTGGCCGAGCCCCGCTTGGCGGGTCAAAGCGCCGCTTGTCGGGGGCCATCAGGACCCAATTAGTTCTTATTATGTTCTCCATAGCATGCCGTAAAGGGCATCGGGTTTCAAATCCTGTTCAGGAAGAAACCGTTATACGGTAATCTTTTTCCCAACCCCGCTTGGGGAAAGACCAGGCGTCCTACTCAGAACCCGTCGATTCCGATGGCAGGTCGTGAATCTTTGGGAACATTCGGTGTTCGCAGAAAACATTCGGTTGTCGGACGTTTGAACGCCGGGTGCCTGCCATGTTCTTTCATACGAAAAAGAGAACCCCCAACTTGCCCAGCCGGGGGTCGATTGAAGCTTCCAGTCTCCTGGCGCTTGAGTCCTGAATCACCTTGTTTTATTTGGCAGCGTTTCTCGGACTCATTGAAGATCAATTCACGCGGTTTCTACACGTCGATGATTTTCACCATGCGGGTCGTCGCTGCGAATTCATTAGGCCGATTCTTTGAATCTGTCGGCGATCTCCGCTCGAAGGATGCGCACGTCTCGAGGGGCTCGGGTTCGGATCCGGACTTGGTGACCCTTCACACCCAGAATGGTGACCTCGATATTGCCGTCAATGATCAGGGTCTCGCCTAGCTGCCTTTCCACGATCCGTAATGACATAGCTTCCTGCTCCTTCCTTATAATCGATACAGCGCTGCCAGCTGCGGCAAAGCGATGAAAAGCGCACAGGTTATGCGACAGGATCCTGGCGGGTAGATTCTGCATCCGTTCAGGACTGGTGGCGCCTCCTGCGCGTGACGGTTAACTTAGCGGTTCGCTGATCGTCGATCAAATCAATCGGTTCCTGAATCTGAATCGAAATCCAGGGTGGCACCATAGCGACTCTACCGCATATAGGGAAAACAACAGCACGGAAAACTTCGGCCATATTTGACCGTCATTGCTGAATTAGCCTGCACCGAGCCATGTTCTTTGATCGTCGCCCGGTGACGTTCCCTGCCTAATCTTCGCCGAATGCATTGGAGTTCGCCGGGATCGTTACCTCGATTGTCGTTCCCGCACCTGGCTGGGTTACGACGACGAAGTTCCCACCAAAGGCAGCGGCACGCTCCCGCATAGTCTTGATGCCGCGACAGGCCGGTCCTATCCCCTCCGGATCAAACCCAATGCCATCATCAACAATCCCCAGCTGCAACTCGTTGGTTGTCGGATCCTCTCCGATGGTGACAGCTACCCTGGTCGCCTGGGCATGTTTGGTGGCATTCGTAAGGGACTCCTGGACGATGCGATACACGATGAGCGAGATCTCACTGTCCAGCTGATCGATGTTTTCTTTCTGTAACGAGAGGGTGTATTCACAGGTTCTGTTGGTCATATTCCATTCTTCGACATTTTTTTGTAGGGCCATCCTCAGCCCAAGCGTTTCAAGCTCCTCCGGATGCAGGCGATTGATAATGCTGTTGACGCGAGCGTAGATCCGATCAATCCCGTCAAGTATTTCCACGCCGCGCTCACGTATTTCCTTGATCGATGTTTTTTCCACGTCGCGGATGCCGATGGCCTGCCACTTCAGTTTGACCAGCGCCTGGCCCAACTCATCGTGCAGTTCGTTGGCCAAGGCCCGTTTCTCCCGTTCCGCGATGCGGGAGGTTTCCTCCAGTAGCGTCTGTATCCGCGCCGTTGCGCTTTGGACGCGCTGTTCCAGGTCCTGTTTCGCGGTCTCCAAGGTGGCGACCATATGGTTGAAACCGCTCTCCAAGACCTCGATCTCGTTGGCGTCCTTCGCGATGGTCGTCGGTAGATCTTCGAACCCCGTTTCTTCCTCTGCACGGCGCCGGACGCGCTCGGAACGCTCTGCCAAGCGGGTTAATGGCGTTGCAAGTCGCCTCGCGAACATGACGGTAAACAGCATGATAAGCGCAACGCCTGCCAAGCTGATCAGCAGGTGATAGAGAACGCCGCGCACATTTCGATCGGCAATACTGTAAGGATTGAGTACCAGTTTGACGCTGCCAATTGCCGCTGCCTCGATCGATTCCTGCTCGGTCGCTTCATAATAATCGAACGGATTTATCACCTGCTGCCGGATCGGTCGTTTCCAGACGATATGCTCCATGGAGACTAATCCCTTCAAATACCGCGCATAACGGGTCGTATCGCGAGCACCTTCGTGAGTCTCGGCAGTCAGTGTCGCCTTTGATGCGTACGCGGATACGGCGATCGCCTCGATCTCCGGCTGCGCCACCAGGCGCTCGATATGCCTTTGTAGCTGTTCGTGGTTGCCAAGAT
>CBDUNM010000263.1:0-3545 GCA_965368585.1 uncultured Chromatiales bacterium
TGGATCGACTCATGCACGCCTCGCTCGCACACGGATTAGACGCCCAAATCCCGCCCCGATGCGATGGGTTGCATCTCCAACGGGAGCTCGGAGGCTCCAATCTGTGTCAATTCGATCTACCATTTCAGTACTCATATCCAAGACGGCGCCATCATAAGCCGACAGCGGCTATTGGGCCCATCGACATCGCGCCACACGGTTAATTAAGCCTCTGCCGTGCGATACCGCTCACGGGAGTCCCCCGGGCCGCATCGTCAGCCGGTCGCCGACACCGGCTTGCTGTCAGGGCACTTTTTTGCCGGCACTTTCGGAACCGGCAGGTCGTTAAGCCGTAAATACTCCGCGATCGCGGCTTCGACATCTTCGTACATTTCCAGCCGCCCCTGGTGCAACACCGCGCCCATGTCGCAATCGAGCCGGATAGTACCTGGATTGTGAGAAACCATCACGATGCTGGCGTGCGCTTTACGCTTTTCGAACGCCTTGCGATACTTGTCTTTGAATCGTTGATCACCGACTGCGGTGATTTCGTCGACAAGATAACAGTCGAAATCCGCGGCCAAACTGACGGCGAACGCGAAACGCGCCTTCATGCCTGACGAGTAGCTGCGCACCGGCATATCGAAATAATCGCCAAGCTCGGAAAAATCTCGGGCGAATGCGACGAAAGACCCGATCGATGCGCCATAAATTCGGGCAATGAAACGCGCGTTGTCCCTGCCCGTCAAACTGCCTTGAAATCCTCCCGCGAACCCCAGGGGCCACGAAACCCTTACATTTTTGCGAACCACACCGCGGTCAGGTTTCTCCACTGCGCAAAGCAATCGGATCAACGTTGATTTCCCGGCGCCGTTGACACCCAGTATCCCGACATTCCTGCCGGTCGGGAAACGCGTTGTCACATCTTTCAACACGGTCTTGCGGGCACCCCTCACGACATAGCTTTTCCATACGCCTTCAAGCTCGATCATGACGCCAGCAACTCATCTCTCCGCATCTGCATGGTCGCGAACCCCAAGGCAAACAGTCCCAACGCCCAGGCTCCGGCGTAGCCCAGGTTGTAGTGAATACTTTCGAAATCCCGGAAAAAGCTGGTTCGCAGATACTCGATAACATGGAGGACGGGATTGTACAGGAGTATTTCGCGCAACCCCTTCGGCAGCATTTCCGCCGAAAAGAACAAGCCGGACGTGAAAAACAGCGGCCTGACCAAGAACGGGTTCGTAAGGTTCCTGAGCGACGGCAGAGTCGGAGAAAGGGCGCATAAAAGCATGCCCAATCCAGACCCGATGGCAACCAGCAGACAAATCGCGAACAGCACGCCCAGATAATCCGCCGGCTGCGAATTCATTCCGAAATAGAGCGTCGCCAGAATCAATAACGTGAAAACGATGAGCGAAGTGCTGATTTCGAGAATGATTCGGGAGAAGGCCAGATCAAACACCGTTACCTGTGGAAACGTCAACAGCGACCGGTTGGACTCCACCGCCGCCTGGATCTGCTGGATCAGGTTTTGCATCAGCAAGAAGGGCGTGATCCCCGTGATCAAAAAGAGGATCAGCGGCATCCCGGAAGGATCTTGTTTGCCAATCATCGAGAACATCGCGACAAATACGGCCACGTGAACGACCGACTCGAAAAAGGCCCAGAAATAGCCAAGTTTCAGCTTGCCGAAGCGGGTTTTGGTCTCGCGCATGAACAGGGCCTGCATGACACGCGCCTGGATTTCCAGTGCTCCAATCAACGAAGACCGCATCTGCATACTGTCTCGAGCACGCCCCCTCAAGGCACTGTAACGCGACTGTGCAACCCGTTCGGTGAGAGGCAAATTGCGTGGTTTACGGACCGCGCGCGTTCGGCGAGCGCGACGCATCGCTTGCCGCTCGCGGACCAGTAGTGTTGTTCAACTCGCACCGACACGGCGCTACGACCCTGAATATTCACGCTGGCGATAGCGCCCTGCGCGGTGCCAGACAATTCGTCAAAGATTCTTTTCGATTCAAGATCATCTATTTGCCGACTATCCGGCTGACCCTCGGCTGCGACCTGGGGCGTCTTGACGGCCTGACTGCTGCACGCTCCCAACAGTAGCGACAATAAAAATACACGAAGAAATGTCTTCACGATGGCCATCCCGCTGAGTGCACCATAATCACTGCTCGACCCCGGAAGGAGCGAATGTAAGCCTGCCAATATATCACTTAGGGGTCTTCCTGACACCTGCGCAGTGCTCACAGCCTCTAGTCGAAAGGTACCGCGACCGGACCTTTCAACCCGTCGAGATCGTCGATGACGCGCAGCAGGCCCTCGGAGTGATCATGCCAGGTAGGCGGCCTAAAACCCCGAGTCTTGTCCTTCAGTTCCGTGTAGAGCGGACTATTGTGGCCGTCGCCCGCTTCGATCATCGCCAAAATGGCCTCAAGCCAAGCCTTTCCGTCCAGGGGATCCAGGTACAGCGCCCGCCCCTGACCGGACTCGTGAAAGGCGGGAATGTCGGAACAAATAGCAGGCGTTCCGAGAGTGAGGGCCTCGACCAACGGCATTCCCCACCCCTCCTCGAAACTGGGAAACAATAGCGCTCTGGCATGCCGCAGCAAGGCCACCATGTCTTTGTCGGCGACATCGTTAAACTCGATAACCACGCTTTCCAGGACACGCGATCGCTCCAGCAGGTCGACCACGTGCTCGTTCTTCCAACCGCGCTGCCCCACGATCAGCAGGCGCGGGCAATGAGGACCGTACTTTCGGGCCATATGGCGCCACAACTGGAGCAGCAGGAGATGGTTTTTGCGTGGTTCGATGGTACCCAAAACGACAAAATAGGGCTCGGTTCCGACGACTTTTTCCAGTCGCGGACTGATCGGACGCACCGGGGCCTTCGCCGCCTCTAGGACATAATCATCCACGCCGATAGGCAACAGCTTGGTTTCCGGATACGCCAGGGAATGTTCGTCGCAGAAACGCCTGAAACGGCCGATCGTGTATTTCGAATTGGCGAGCACGATACGGCCGGTTTTCGCCATCGTGGTGACGCGTCGATGGTGGAAGTCCGCCCCGTTCGGGTTAACGACATACTCGGGAAAATCGATCGGAATCAGATCATGAAGATAGAAAACAAGATCTGCCTGATGTTGCTCGCCGAGGTACTCGTGAACACGCAGGTGGTTGGCGCCAAGCTGGCCGCTATTGAAAAAAATCGGCCGCCTTTTATGGCGCAAGAATCGAGAAATGTCCGGATGCAGCGTCCTGTTCAGTTTTTCGCCCATCCAGCCATCGATCGTCCGACGTGCCGATTCCAGCCTCGGGTACGATCGAATGAACTCGCGCTCGCCCCCGCCCCAACGCGCCGACAACTTCCGCAACAGATTCTTGGCGTCGCCAAGGCCGACCGGCCGCATAGTGTTCCAGGCCTGATGCAGGAACATAACCGGCCGACGAGCCGACGCCTCGGCCATCAAAGCCGCATGATGGAGTTCAACCCGATCTATTCCGGTCGCGGTCTTACTCGCGCGGCGTGATATCAAACGGGTCAGGTTGTACAGGAT
>CBDUNM010000264.1:0-3461 GCA_965368585.1 uncultured Chromatiales bacterium
CCTCGGCCAGGCGGGCCTGGGTGGCGAGCAGGTCGGGGTTTTCGGCCAGTGCGATTCTTTCCAGCCGATGGAGTGCCGGATCGGGCAGTGATTCCCACCAGTTGGACAGCAACGGGGCGTCGCCGCTCACGGAGAAGCTACCCTGAACGTCGCCCACCGCTGCAGGCTTCGGAACCAGCGTGGTACAGGCCGACAAGGAAAGCAGGGCAACCAGCAACAGGCTGTTCACCGCAGGTGTTAACTGCCTTCCAGGTTGCAGGCGGCCTCGTGTCATCAATGTCTTCCATAGCGTTGAACGTCGTTGGGCCAATACACCCACGACTGTCATTGTGCGCAGCCAATTCGGAAGGACTGTGGAAGAATTAGGGAAGTGGTCGCAAACGGGGGCTGTCGAGGGTTTCCCGATTCGAGCGCGATTTTGGCGGTCATTTGAGGGGCATAGTGAGCCCGATGCGGCGAGGACGAGCGTCAAAGCGTGCCGAAGTGGAGAGGTCGCCGCCCCGTCTGGTACTACCGCGCAGGCACCTGGATCTTCCTGCCCACGAGCTGCACCACCGCACCCCTGCCATTGTGCAACTGGCCTTCGTGGATCTCACGCGTACGTTCTCGCAGATGCAGGAAATCGAGGCCGTTGAGCTCGGCAGTCAGGGTCTCCTTATCCATCATCAGTTCGGCGCTCGGCGGGTCGCTGGTCTCGAATGCAAGCTGATCCGGTGATGCGTGCCATGGTGTTATCCTTACGGGTTGCGGGCCCCGACCGGGCCTTGAGAGGAACACTAGGCGCTTCCGGAAAGAAAGATAATCCGTCATTATCGATAACGACTCTTCCAGAAAGAGAGATAATCGATGGATCGACTTGAAGCCATGTCGATGCTGGTGTTGGACGGCTGCACGTGCTGCCGGAAAGCTCGATGGTCGCGACAGCGATAGGCGACATGCGCATGGTAACCTGAGCGATCCGTGTGATCCTGGAGCGGTACGGCATGCCGGAGCAGCCAGACGACTTGCTGCACTATCCGTGCGTCATGGTGGAGATCCCGTTGCCGTCGCCGGCCTGGCGATACCGGGCACCCGGTTCCGACGCGTTGATCGAGGTGCCGGTCATCCCGCGCCTCGCCGTTACCACCACCGAGGCCGGCAGCGGTTAGGTTCGCGCCATGATGGTGTCCCGGTATAACGGTGACACACTACCAGTTACACCTTTGGGTTGGATACGGGTTGATCCATCTTAGAAACCAGGAGGCTCCATGAAAATGATTCAACACATGACCCACGAGAGACTCGAGAATCGGAAAACCAGGATTCATCAAAAAAGGGTTCGACGCGGGTGGGGCAGGGGGATCGCCGCGCTCCTGCTGTGTTGTATCGCAACGGTGAACGCGCGGGCAGAGCCGGCCTACGACGCGGAACTGCAGGGATATAAATATCCTTTTCCGGTGGAGCGCTTCGAATTTCAATCGCAGCGGCAAACACTCGAAATGGCGTATATGTATCTGCCCGGCACCGCTGGAAAGCCGACGGTTGTGCTGTTGCATGGCAAAAATTTCGCGGGCGCCTATTGGGAGAAAACGGCAACACTGCTTCAATCGCTTGGTTACGGGGTGTTGATTCCCGATCAGATCGGCTTTGGTAAATCGACCAAGCCGCAACATTACCAGTTCAGTTTTGCGCAACTGGCGAATAACACGCGGGCGTTGATTCAAAACCTTAAAATCGAAAAGCCCGTCATCGTCGGGCATTCGATGGGCGGCATGCTGGCCACCCGCTATACGCTGATGTACGGCAATGAGGTGGATCGCCTGATTCTGGTGAACCCGATCGGGTTGGAGGATTATCTAAACTACGTTGAGTATAAAACGATCGATTTCTTCTACGAAGCGCAACTCAAACAAACCGCGGCGAAGGTCAAGGCCTATCAATTGAAATACTATTACGATGGCAAATGGGAAGCGGCCTATGATGACTTGATCGAATTTCAAATAGGACTGCTGAATGGGCCGGACTGGCCGCAGGTCGCATGGAATAATGCGCAGACTTACGACATGATTTTCACGCAGCCGGTCTGCAATGAATGGGACCAGCTGAACGTATCGACCCGCCTGATCATCGGCACGCGCGACCGCACCGGCCCGGGACGCGGCTGGAAAAAAGAGGGTGTGACTCATCTGCTCGGTCAATATCAGGAGCTCGGCAAACGAACGGCAGCCGCCATTCCGAATGCCGAACTCTACGAACTCGATGGACTCGGCCACATGCCCCAGATCGAAGACTTCGACCGCTTTCAGGTTGAGTTCAAAAAAGCTTTGAAATAGTCGGTGAGCGGCTACCGAGACGATGCCGCGCAACAAGAGGTCCAGCTGAAGACGCCGTACCGGGACGGCACCAAGCATGTCATATTCGAGCCACTGGATTTGATTGCGCGCCTAACGGCCCTTCTGGCTCCAATTGACATGGGTGGTGGACGACCAGTAGGCGGGCCAGTCCGCCTGTCCGGCCTCGTTGTGGATTTGTGTCGACTGGAAGATCGGATCAATCGCAGGCGATTGGGTGGTATCCGGCGAGCGCGAATAGTCGAGCAGAATTTGCAGTGCTTTGACATTGGGTAGGCGCCAGTCACTGTAATCCAGATGGTTTTGCGCGTTTTTCGCTTCGACCCACGCCAGCGCGTCCTGCCAGTTCATGCCCTTGCCGCTGTCGGCCTTGCTCCACATCAGTCCGGTGGTCGCATCGGTCATCCATCGCTGTTGTCGATGAAACTGTTGACGCCGTAGCCCGGCTTGCCACGCACATACATGACGTAATACAGCTTGTCGCGGCCCCGCAGTTTCAGGCCATAGCCCTTGATCCGCCCGTCGGCGAAGTTGACGCCGAACATGGTGCGATCCTTTCTTTGCATCGTGCCGAATACGTAGAGGTTGGATGAAGCCATCTGCGAGTCGATGAGGCGTTCCCCGACAGCTGTATCCCCCCAGTTGAAATCGAAATAGGTCCGGTCGATGAAAGGAATGAGCTTCGAAGTGTCATCGTCCTCCAACCCGCTGGGATCGATACCACGAAAATCCATCAGGGAATACATCTCCTTGATGGTCGGCAAGCGCCAGTCCCTATAACCGGCCAGCGAGAAGTCGCTGGCCCTGGCGGCAGCGTCCTCATAGCTCAGCTTGTCGGCGACGTCGATCACACCGTCACCATTCAAGCCTGGGGTTTCCTTCCCAGTCGAAACCCATCACGGCGATCATGAATGGCCGGTCCGCCCTGAAGCGAACCACACTGGAGCGGAATCGTTTGAACGGAACCGCATCGACGCCGGCGTCGATCACCGGAACATTCTTGAGAATGAGGTCCGAAAGCTGGCGCAATCGAACACCATTGCAATGACGATAGAGGTCAGCGGCCTTCATCGCAAGTTGAACAGTTCCTGGTGAAAATCCTTGGCCGACAGGCCGTTGGCAATCAGATCC
>CBDUNM010000265.1:0-3326 GCA_965368585.1 uncultured Chromatiales bacterium
ACGAGGGCGCTGCCGTGCACATGGCCCATGCCCACGCGGTGCTCACGGGACAGCTCGGCGTGGTCATGGTGACGGCGGGACCGGGCGTCACCAACTGCGTCACGGCCATGGCCAACGCGCAACTCGAACGGGTGCCAGTGTTGCTGTTTGGCGGCTGCGCCCCGGTCGCCCAGGACGATCTGGGGCCGCTGCAGGGCGTGCCACACGTCGACATCCTGCGGCCGATCACCCGCAGCGCGCGCACCCTCCGCTTTGCAGACCACATTATGCGGGACCTCGACAAAGCGGCGGGTACCGCCCTGGGCGATGGCGGTGCACCGGGACCCGTATACCTGGAAATCCCTGCCGACGTGTTGCGCGAGGAAGTGCCGGACTCACTGGTTCTCGATGAGCACCTAAGGCCCAAACCTTCCCGGCGCATTCCCCCGGACCCTGGCGAAGTGACGCGCGCTGCGGCTGACATTGCCGCTGCAGAAAGACCCCTCGTGATAACCGGACGTGGCGCCCTCCGTGCCGGTAACGAACTGATAGACTTTCTCGATCGCAGTGGCGCCGCTTACCTCGATACCCAGGAAAGCCGAAACCTTGTGCCGGCTGACCATCCGGCGGTGGCTAGCGCCTTGCGCGGCCGGGTGATGCGGGAAACCGATCTCGTGCTAGTTGTCGGCCGAAAACTCGACTACCAACTTGGCTACGGATCGCCGGCCGTGTTTCCGGCGGCGCAATTTGTGCGAATCGCCGATTGCGCCGAGGAACTGTCGGATAACCGGCGCGGCACGGTTGAGCTGCTCGCCGATCCGGCATTGGCCCTAGTGGCCCTGTCGCAAGCATTGCCTGCGACGCCCGCGCCCACGATCCTCGAGTGGCGCGACGCGTTGCACGCGGGGCATATCGAACGCTCGGAGCGCTACGCCGCGTCGCTGGCCGAGACGGCGCCTGGCAAGGATGGGCACATGCATCCTAATCGTATCTTCGCCGCGCTGCACGAGGTTCTTGTCGACGACGCCATCACCATCGCCGACGGCGGTGACATCCTGAGCTTCGCGCGGATGGGGTTGCCGCCACGGACGTACCTGGATGCCGGCACCTTCGGATGCCTGGGGGTTGGCGTGCCTTACGGTATCGCGGCTGCACTAGCGAAGCCCGGTAGGCAGGTGGTTGTGATCAGCGGGGACGGAGCGTTCGGCATCAATGCTATGGAGGTGGACAGTGCCAAGAGGCATGACGTAAAGGTGGTGTTCGTTATCGCCAACAATGCCGCCTGGAACATTGAACGTCTAGATCAGGAGATGAATTACGAGGGCCGCGTGGCCGGCACCACACTGGCGTATTCCGACTATGCGGCGATGGCGCGCGCCTTCGGGCTGCACGGCGAACGGGTGGAGGAGCCTGGCGATCTGGCGCCAGCGCTGCGCCGGGCTTTCGAGCAGGCCCCTGCGCTGGTGGATGTCGTGCTGACCCAGCACGCCCTGTCGTCCGATGCCGGCAAGGGGCTGGGTTTCATACACCGCTACCAGGCGTTGACGGCCTGGGACGAGGCTGAACGCCGGCGGCGCGGTCTCTGACGATGTGTCTTCATTCGGGAGGTGCGTGATGAGCGGACTGCTGACCCTGGGCGAGGTGCTGGCGACTCACGCAGGAAAGATTCCGGACAAGGAGGCGGCTGCCGACTCGATTCGCAGTCTCACCTATAGCCAACTCAATGAACGTGCCTGCCGGTTGGCCAATGGCCTGCTCGGGCTCGGGCTGGTAAAGGGCGATCGGATTGCGATTTTGGCCTTCAACTGCGTCGAATGGGCGGAAATCTATGCCGCGACCGCCAAGGCCGGGCTGGTAGCGGTGCCGGTCAATTTCCGCTTGCTCGGGCCCGAGATCGCGTACATCGTCAAGGACTCAGAAGCCGCTGCGATCGTCGTGCAGGCGGGTCTGGAAGAACGACTCGAACCGGTCCGCAATGACCTGCCGATCGAACCGGAGCGTTTCATCCATTTCGGCAACACGCAGATACCCCCCAGCTACCGGGATTACGAACAGCTGATATCTGTCGCGGCCGGCACAGAACCGGGCGTGAAGGTCGAGCGCGACGATGCCTGGGCCTTCATGTACACGTCGGGCACTACCGGCAACCCCAAGGGCGCGATTCGCTGCCACGCGAGCATGGCCAGGCTGGTGTTGTGCACGGCGCTGGATCAGGGATTTTCGCACGCGGATCGCGGGCTGCTGGTGATGCCGCTGTGCCACTCCAACTCGTTCTGGTATGCCGTGCTGCTGCTGTACCTCGGCGCCTCGGTGCATATCTACGACCGACGCAGCATCGATCCGGAGCACCTGTTGGCCACGCTCAGTCAGGGCGGGCTCACCTTTACTTCGCTTGTGCCAACCCACTACATCATGATGCTCGGACTGCCTGAGCGGGTACGCCACAGATATGGCGGTAACAGCGTCACCAAGTTGCTGATCTCCTCGGCGCCGGCCCGCCTCGAGACCAAGCAGGGGATCCTGGTCCAGTTTCCCAATTCGCTTTTGTTCGAGGGTTACGGCTCCACCGAAGCAGGCTGGGTCACGGTGCTTCGGCCAGAAGAGCAACTCGCGCGGCTAGGGTCGATCGGCCACGAAACCGTGGGATCGGGCCGCATCCGGCTGCTGGACGAGATCGGCAACCACGTGCCCGAAGGCGAAGTCGGTGAATTGTACTCACGCACGCCCTGCACGTTTCAGGGTTATTGGCGATTGCCCGAGAAGACTGCTGAGGCCTTCCGGGACGGCTATTGCTCGGTGGGCGACATGGCACGGCGCACAGAGGACGGTTTTTATTACCTCGCCGACCGCAAGTCCAACTTGATCTCAAGCGGGGGCGAGAACGTGTATCCGTCCGAGATAGAGAATTTGCTCGGCCAGCATCCGTCCATCAAGGATGTGGCCGTGATCGGCGTACCCGACGAGAAATGGGGCGAGGCCGTGCACGCGGTGCTCGTGCTGCAACCCGGTACGACCCTATCCGAGTCGGCCGCGCTTGAGTGGTGTCACGAGCGCATTGCTGGCTACAAGACTCCCAAGTCGGTCTCGTTCGTGACGGATGCCGACATGCCGCGCACCGCCACCGGCAAGCTCATGCATCGCGTATTGCGGGAACGCTATCGCGACGCGAGCGGCGTGAAGGGTTAGCGTTAAGCAATCGTCGCCATATCGATCCGAATCTGCTTATGAAGGCTGAGTGAGCAACAGTTCCTTCAGTTATATTGGGCATTCACTGCCGCCAAAGGCTGGCGAAGAAATCGTTGGCACTCCCTTTTCCCACCGCTCTAACTCCGGGTAATAGGCAGACA
>CBDUNM010000266.1:0-3269 GCA_965368585.1 uncultured Chromatiales bacterium
GTGAAACTGCAGGAAAAACTGGCCTGGTTCAAACCGCCACACCACTCCGAGCAGGGGGCGACCACGACGATCGAACCGGGCACGGTCTTCCATACGCATGCTGAAGCCAGCCAGTCGTCGAATACGAACTAATCGATTATTTGGTGTTCGTTCACAAACGTCATTTTTTGCCGGAGGATGTCGTAGCAAGTCCCCTCTCCCAGCTGCGAGAGGCTTAGGGTGAGGGGATCGAAAAGCTAACGTGTTGTTTTATCTGCCCCCTCATCCTAGCCTCATCCCGGCGGGAGAAGAAACACGGACTTTTGCGACACCCCGGGGTAGATCGGGCCTTCCAGGTTTCTGGAAAGGCACTACTTTGGCCGCGCTCGCGCCGCATCAGGAACAAAGCACGCAGACAAATGTGAACTTTCTACATCCCTCCCATCGCCGCTGTGGTCATAGTTGGCTATGATAAATCCATAACTTACGCGCAGAGTTACTTCCTATGCTGGATCAAGTCTACTTGTTTGAAGGACTATCCCCCACGGAACTGGCAGTCATAGAGCAGCATGCGGTCACCAAGAGGTACCGCAAGCACACGGTGATAATAGAGCGTGGCGACGACGCCAACACCTTGTATGTACTCCTTGACGGGCAGGTCAAGGCGTACGTCGCGGACGATTCGGGCAAGGAGATCGTGCTGAGCCAGAAAGGCCCCGGCGCCGTACTGGGCGAACTTGCCCTGCTGGCCGAGATTCCGCGCACCGCGTCGGTAATGACCCTCGAAGACAGCGAGTTCGTGGTGCTGTCGAAACGCTCATTCCTGCAGTGCCTCAGCGATCACCCCAATATTGCCTTCAATCTCATCAAGGCGTTGGCCAACCAGGTGCGCAATCTGACCGAGTCCGTCACGGATCTGGCACTGCTCGACGTCTACGGACGGCTCGTCAAGGTGTTGAACGACAGCGCCGTGCAGGAAGAGGATCGGCTCGTCACGCCCAAGTTCACCCAGCAGGAACTCGCGGACCGCGTCGGCGCCACCCGAGAGATGATCAGCAAAATTCTCCGGGATTTAAAAGCCGGTGAGTACGTCAGCGTCGAAGGAAAGCGTTACGTGATTCACCGCAAGCTGCCGCCGAAGTGGTAATCCTCGGCAAAAACGTGAATTTTTCACAGCAACCGGCGTAAATCTCTTACAAACAGGCGACCGCAGGCTCCCTAGACTTAGATACAACACCGGCCCACACAGAACCGGGGTTCACATCGACAGTCAACGAAAATACGGAGCATTGCCGCCATGATCGCCAAGCCAGCCGCCATTGCCGTCGCCTGCAGTCTCGCCTTCCACCTGGTCAGCCAAAACGCACTCGCCGCCGGTCCCACGGCCGCTTGGGAACTGCGGCAACTGCATCAGCCATCCGACACGCTGATAGAAAACGAACGCCGCGGCCGCGTCACGATCTACGACGGCGTCACCGTCGCCGAAATCGACAAGGCGCTGGACAACCAGTTCGACCGCATCGATGCGATGATGTTCGTGCGGACCCAGCATCCGACGCCCGAAGGCGACTATTTCGCCGACGACGACTGTGACTGATACGCACGCCGCACGGGCGCCGCGCCCCGCGTGCTGCGATTTTTCACCGGCGCGCCTTTCTTGACAACGCACGGGCTGACTCCGCTACAGTTGAGGAACTGCCTAACGAACATTATATGCGTCTGGAACATGTCATGGGGTAGCGCTGCCCGACACCAAGCTGACTTCCGTGCTCGCACTGGCGCTTTGCTCCGTCATTCTGGGTATTGCGCTGACGGCGAGTCCGTGGGGGCAAAGATTCGAGGAACAATACGGGCTGCACTGGCTGTTTAACCTGCGCGGACCCAGGCCCGCGCCGGACGAAGCCGTCATCGTGGCTATCGACAAGAATGCCGCGGACGCGCTGAACCTGCCTTTCGATACCGCCCGATGGCCGCGCCAGGTGCACGCGGACCTGGTATCGGCGCTGCACGCGTCCGGCGCGCGGGTCATCGTATTCGACCTGCATTTCCTGACCGAACGTCCCGCCGAGGACCCTCAGTTCGCCACGGCGCTGCGCCGCGCGGGCAATGTGCTGCTGCCCGAAAAGCTGCACAAATGCATTCCCGGCGAGGAGAACTGCCAATCCAACCTCATGACGCAGTTTAACGCCGACGTGGCGGTCGCCGTACACACCCGCTCGCCGCCGCCGCCCCTGCTGGCGGACGCTGCGGCGGGCATCGGACCCTTCACACTTCCCAAGGGAAAAACCCGCATCGACCAGTTCTGGACGCTGGACCCCTACGCCGGTGACGCGCCTTCGTTGCCGCTGCTGGCGTTGCTGTTCTATACGCTGCCCGACTACGGTGAGTTCAGAACCCTGCTCCAGGACTTCGCCACCCCGCACGCGAAGGAACTGCCGTCGAACGCCCAGTCGATTGTCGCCGAGCACCGGAGCGTCGAACTCGCCATTGCGCTCCGCGACCTGTTTCAAGAAAGCCCGGCCTTGCTAAAACAGTTGTTCGAGCGGGTGTCCGCCGACGCTACGGCCACGGCAGCGCCATTGCTGGCTGCCTACGCGCCGCCGCAAAGCCGGTATCTCAACTATTTCGGTGCGACGGGTGCGATTCAGACCTACCCCTACGACCACTCAATGCGCCTGCTGGCACGGCGCGACGCGGCAGCACGCGATGTATTCGCAGGCAAGGCCGTGTTCGTCGGCTTATCCACGCCCCATCAGCGGCACTACAAGGACAACGACGACTTCTTCGACACGGTGTATTCCGCATCCGGTACCCAGCTCAGCGGCATCGAAATACTCGCGACCGGCTTCGTCAACCTGCTGCGACAAGACACCCTGCGACCGCTGGACGGTCGCCAAACCGGCACGGTGATACTGCTGTGGGGCCTGCTGGTGGCGGTCGGCGCCCGCCTGTTGACGCCGTTGTGGGCCACGCTTACGGTGACCCTGCTGTGTGTCGCCTATCTATACGGTTCGGTCGAGTTGTTCGGCAGCCTGCACGTCTGGCCGCCGCTGGTCGTGCCCCTGCTGCTGCAGGCGCCCTTTACGCTGTTCGTCGCGGTGGTGCTGCACCAGCGCCAGGCCGCCCGCGACTACCAACTCATCCATCGGGAATTCAGCCGCTACCTGCCGGATATCGCCATCAATCGGCTGGTCCACGAAGGCTTTCACCCCACCCGGAATCGCGCGACGCTGTTCGGCGTGTGCCTGTTTACCGATGCCGAGGGATACACCAGCGTGGCGGAGACGATG
>CBDUNM010000267.1:0-3222 GCA_965368585.1 uncultured Chromatiales bacterium
GACTCGGCGCCAGATCAAGTCCGGCGCGCGCCGCGGAAGCGGCGAGCAGCGCCGTGACCACCAATTCCCGCGCCGGCCCCGAACACGCTTGCTCGAGCAACAACTCAGCGGCCTTGAACCGCTCCTTGGCGATGCTCAGCAGCGCCGATTCACGCGGCGCGCCTGCCGCTTCTGCCGCGTCGTAGTAGGTTGCCGCCTCGTGCACCGGCGAAGCGGCCCCCAGCCGTTGCAGGCCGTTGAGCGTTACCGGGTCAACCAACGCGACCGGAATATCGACCGAAAGGTCGGCCGCGATCGCGTCAGAAACCTGTTTCGAGACTTGGTCCGCCGCTCGATCCACTTGGTCCATGACGACCAATAATCCCCCACCTGCCCCGAGAATGCGTTCGATGCGATGCCCGAAAGCCGCCTGCAGTTCGTCGATACACCGGGTTATCGCGCGTTCGAGCACCTTACTTTCCGGGGATTCGGGCGCTTCCAACGTCCCGGCTCCGCCGGCTTCTTCCGCTACAGGTGCTGCATCGCGTTCGGCCACCTTTTCTGGCGGCTCCGCCAAGTCGTCGATCAACTTCTCCAGGAGTTTGGGTGAGACCCCTACCACGTCCTCTTCCGCCTCGGGATCGATGACATTGTCGAACAGGACTTGCTTACCCTGCACCAGTTCCATGACCCGCCCCTCGTAGCCGTCGGTAGTCACCATCAGGATGACCTGGACCTTTTCGGACTGACCCAAGCGGTGAATCCGCGCGATCCGCTGTTCCAACACCGCGGGGTTCCAGGGGATATCGAGGTTGACCAACACCGACGCACTCTGCAGATTCAGGCCGACGCCACCGGCGTCGGTCGAAATAAAGACCTGTATCGCGTCATCGTCGCGGAAGCGATCCATGAGATCGCCCCGCTTGGCGGTCGGGACACCGCCGTGCAGGCGCACACAACCGAGTCCCAGCCGGCGCACGCGCTGCTCGATCATCTGCGTCATCAATTCCCACTGCGAGAACACCACCGCCTTGCGCCCACCTTGCAGACAAAGCTCGTCGAGCAGATTCGCCAATTCATCCAGCTTGGGGGCGCCCTCGGTCTCCTTGTCCACCAGACCCGCCGCATCGCACGCCATGCGCGCCTGTTGCAGCGAGGCCATCAATTTATTCTGCTCCCCCGGCGTCAAGGGACGCCGCTTGGCAATGTTCGCCAGTGAGCCCGCGGACTGCATGGCGGCGTCGTGCAAATCCTTTTGCCCGGGGGTCAATGACAGGTCGACGCGCTGCTGGATGCGTTCCGGTAACTGATCGCTCACCAAACGCCGGTCGCGCCGCAGCAACACCGGTGCCAGGCGGCGACGCAACTCGGACAGATTGCGATAACCCTGAACCTTGCCGCGCTCGTCGGTGATGTGAAAATCGATCAGATAGCGCCACAGCGGTCCCAATACCCCGGGGTTCACGACTTGCATCAGGCTGTACAGGTCTTCGAGGCGATTCTCCAGCGGCGTACCCGTCAGCACGAATGCATAGCGTGATGGGATCAGCTTGATCGCGGTCGCGATTTTGGTGCGCCAGTTCTTAATGCGCTGTGCCTCATCCAGGATCATGAGGTCAGGGCTGAGCTGTTCATTGATGACCGTCAGATCACGCAGTACCAATTCATAATTGACAATGTAAAAGCCCCCGCCGCGGCGATATTGCACGCCGCGCGCCTCAGCGGGACCCTGAACGATCTGCGTTCGGATTCCCGTGAAGCGTTGAATTTCCCGCGCCCATTGTTGCTTCAACGAGGCCGGGCAGACGATCAGGACGCGATCGGCGTTGGCGTGTTGCTGTAACCAACAGGCGGCGGCCATGGCCTGCAGGGTCTTACCCAGGCCCATATCGTCAGCGAGCAAGGCGCGGCCGTTGGCGGCGAGAAAGGCCACCCCCTCAACTTGATAAGGATAGAGTCGCGCCTTCACGCCCGGCAGGTGGCCACCCGAGGCGGTTATCTGCGCGTGAATCCGCTCGGCGCGTAAGCGATGCGCCGCTGTTTCGGCCAACTGCCGCGCGTACGCAAGGGCGTCGTCACCGACATCGATATCATCGCGACCCTCGACCTGTTCGACGAAGCGGAAGAAATCATCCGGCAAGCGCCCCTTGAACAATCCCCGGTCATCGAAATTTTCGCTGAAGACGGGCGCCAGCCCCTTGGGGGCACGGCTGGTACGGTGCAGCGCAATCTGTGGCGCAGGGTCGACATCCCAGGCCAGGAAGACGTAGGGAAACGGTGCGGTCTGGCCCCTCAACTTGCGATAGTCCCGGCGCTTCGCGAGCTTGTGCAATACCGCCTCGATATGCTTGCAGGTACCCAACTGGTTCCCCGCAAAGTCCGGACAGGTGCAGAAATTTGCACGCCGTTCCAGAGAGCGGATATGGACACGGTAGCTGCGCGGAAAAGGGCTGTTTGCAGTGATCGAACGCGCCTGCCAAACGCCAAATCCCGGCTCGCCACCCAAGTGCTTAACGCGCACCTCGGTGCGACCGCGTTTTATACGTTCGTCGATGGCCGTCTCGGCGGCGCCATGTAATTCATCGTCGTCCCCGGTGCGCGCCGTGTAGGCGTATAGCAGAGCAACCGCATGGCGGCAAACCGTGTGCTCCGGGTCGCCACAATCGCAACTCACGTAGAGTTCGCCGTCGTTGTAACTGATTTCCGTGTACTGCGCCTCCTGCGTCTCGAGGTCCTCGACCTCACCGCTGAGCACATAGTCTGCACAGGTAAACGCCGTAACACTGTTGTTACGAAAATGTGCTAATCCCTGTCGAATGACCCGTTCATCGGCGATTGCCTCGAGTTTTTCGGTGTCGAATAGAAAGGGATCCTGTTCGGTAACTGATTCGTTGCGTGCCATAGTCGATTGCTGTTTCCAGTATCAAGCGTCAGGTATTTGCCGGGCATTTTACGCGATCCAAACGGTGACCACTTGGTCTGCACACTACGACTGTGGAAGCAGAACTGGAAAAGATGCCATGCACCGCCGTGTGCGGATTGCCCAGTGTTTCTGCGGTGAACGGACGGCTTATCGTTGCGGGATATCCTGCATGTTGCACCAGTATCCGGGATGATCGCGCCGGCCAGGTGCGTTTGGACGCCGCCCTGGCGGGAAAACCATAGCCGCAGTTATGCTTTGAGTGAAGGGCAAGTCCCCGCGTGCCTGGACCAGCGAGGGCCCGGATAGATCGGGGACGGGGG
>CBDUNM010000268.1:0-3113 GCA_965368585.1 uncultured Chromatiales bacterium
GCCGAACGCATAGGCTATCAGTCAGAGCCTGCACTCAACCGCGCCTTCAAGCGCTGGGCGGGACAAACGCCGCGGTCTTTCCGCATCAAGGCGTAATCCTGGGTTACCCGGTTTGGCGATTGGCGCGTCGCGTCAATAGACCGGCGTCCTCTGTCAAGAACCAAAAGCAAAGAACCACGATGATTGGCCTGCACACCAACTCAACAGGAGCAAGTCATGTCATCGACAAATACCAAAGACACTGCAGCGGGGGGGTTGATCCTCGTGCTTGGCGCAACTGGCAAGACCGGCCGGCGGATTGTGGAGAGCCTGGAAGCCAGCGGTTTTCCGATCCGACGGGGGTCGCGTTCGGCATTTCCGTCTTTCGACTGGAACAACGAGGCCAACTGGGACGATTGCCTGGCTGGTGTCGAGGCCGTGTACATCAATTATGCCCCGGACCTGGCGATACCTGGCGCAGCGGATTCGATCCAGGCGTTCGTTGACCGGGCCAGGCAACACGGCGTCACGCGCCTGGTCTTGCTGTCGGGCCGCGGCGAAGAAGAAGCCCAGGCCTGCGAACGCATCGTACAAGATAGCGGCGTCGACTGGACGGTGGTCCGGGCCAGCTGGTTCAACCAGAACTTCTCCGAGGGCGCGTTCGTGGAGATGGTGCAGGGCGGCCGGATTACGTTGCCGGCGGTCGATACGCCGGAGCCCTGGGTCGACGTCGACGATATTGCGGATGTTGTAGTCGCCGCTCTCACCGAGCCCGGGCACGCCTTCGAGATCTACGAGGTGACCGGACCGCGACTGCTGACGCTAGCCGAGGTCGCTGACGAGATCGCCAGCGCAAGCGGCCGCGACATCGCATACGTCCCGGTTCCCCATGACGCGTTCGTTAGCGAGATCGCTGCGTCCGGCGCACCGAAAGACGTCGTCTGGTTGCTGGACTATCTTTTCGCCACCGTACTTGACGGCCGCAATGCCTACCTGACCGATGGTGTACAGCGTGCGCTGGGGCGGCCGCCGCGAGACTTTTCCGACTTTGCACGCGCGATTGCGGCGACAGGGGCATGGAGGGCGATTGCGTAATGCCCTTACCCCTTACCCTTCTAACGGAGACTGAAAATGACAAAGAACGACGTAAGAACGAGCGTTTACAGCTCATACGGAACCCGGGGGTTGTTGCTCGCGAGCGGACTGATCGCCGCAGGCATCGCGGCGACGATCCTCTTTGCCCCAGGCGCCTTTTACGGGAGCCATGGGATCGAGATCGGCACCAATGTGAGTCTGGCCAATGAGTTGAAAGCACCGGCGGGTCTGTTGCTCCTGGCAGGCTTCCTGATGATGGCCGGCGTATTCAAGTCGGAGCTTGCTACCGCGTCACTGGCCACGGCGGCCGCGGTCTACCTGTCGTACGGCCTGTCCCGTGTCTTGAGTATGGCCATTGACGGAGTTCCGCATGGTGGGCTCGTCAGTGCCGCGGCGATCGAGATCGTTATCGGGGGAATTTGCCTCGTGGATCTGCTGCGCCATCGAAAAACGACCAGCGTACGTCAGGTTGGCGCCGGAGGCGTTTGGTTCGAAAGCGCAGAGGAGGATGCAGTTTGATTTCCCTCATCGCGGCTCCGGCGTCGCCCCGGTCATGCCTGGAGTCGTTGCCAAAGAAACGATACACCGCCGAAGACATCATTCACAAATTGCGTGAGGTCGATGTACTACCTACCCAGAGCTGCAGCGTTGCCCGGGTTTGTAAGCAACTCGGTATCGTCGATAAGACGTACTACCGCTGGCGCAAGAACTTCGGCCACTCAGAGCGGCGCATTTGCATAGCGCTGGGCATCTCCAGAAACACGGTTCGCTACGAGCCACAGCCACGAGACGATGGAGCGGCCCTGACGGGCTCTATTATTCGACTGGCGGGCCAGTATGGGCGCTGCGGCTATCGCAGGATCCATGCCTTGCTCCGGACACAAGGCTAGTTGGTGAGCCACGGCCGCGTGATGCGGATCTGACACGCCTCCGAACTAGACCGATGTACAACACGCCCGACAGCCCCTGGGAGAACGGCTACTGCGAATCGTTCAATGGCAGGCTCAGGGACCAATTGCCCAACGGCGAATTGTTCTGCACCTTGCGAGCAATACAGGTGATCATCGAGCGATGGCGCGTTTTCTAGAACACACAACGTCAACACAGCTCGCTCGGATACAGGCCACCAGCGCCTGAAACGCTACAACCAATTGAGAACTTTCAACTAACGGATAAAGCTGCGTAAACTAACTTTCAACCTGGACCAAAGAATGCGGGCAGGTCAGTATCATGAGCAGAACAAGGCTGCAAATATGGAACTTTTTGCAATACATCGTTTGGAGGGTCTTGATGAACATCACTGAATTACTCACGAAAAACCCGGTTGTACCGCTGGTCCAGGCCGACGACCCGGCCGTCGCGGTAAAGACGTCTCGCGCGCTGGCGGCAGGTGGCCTGAAGGTGGCCGAAGTGGTGTTTCGCACCGATCGGGCCCTCGAGTGTCTGCGCGCTGTAGCCGACGAAGTGCCGGAGGTGATCGCCGGAGCTGGTACGGTTCTGAGTGCAAAGCAGGCCAACGCCGCAATCGACAACGGCGCCAGGTTTATCGTCTCACCCGGCCTGGACGACGGCGTGGTCGGCGTTGCCAGGGAGCGGGGGGTGCCGATCTACCCGGGGACGATGACGCCAACCGAAGTCCAGCGTGCGTTCAATCTCGGCCTCGATACCGTAAAATTCTTCCCGGCGTCGATCGCCGGAGGAGTACCTGCACTAAAAGTGCTCGCGAGTGTGTTTCGCAGCATTCGATTCATGCCGACGGGCGGCGTGAGCCCCGGCAACCTGGCCGAATTCCTGGCGGTGCCCGCCGTGCTTGCCTGCGGGGGCAGCTGGCTGACGCCGGTCGACGCGATCAAGGCTGGTAACTTCGATGAAATCACCAGGCTGGCAGCAGACGCTGTCGACATCGCGCGCAAGGCGAGAGGAGATGACAATGGGTAAGTACGTAACCTTCTGTGAGATCATGCCGCCGCTGAAGTCGCCTGCTCATGAGCGCTTCTTTAAGTCGCCGTCGCTCGAGGCAACCTTTCGCGGCGGTGAGT
>CBDUNM010000269.1:0-3081 GCA_965368585.1 uncultured Chromatiales bacterium
AGCCGCTATCGCCCGACACCACGGCTTCGTCGAAACCGCGCACGGAGGCCAGGCCGCCGAGGCTGAGCTGTTCGGCACCGATGAGGCTTACCCGGGCGCGCTGTGCGCCAAGCTGGGCGGCGAGTTCGATTGCTGCGGAGGGTCGACCGACCATGCCGGCGTCGAGCGCAATTTTTTCGAATTGGTGGTGGACGTGGGTGCGCGGAAGGCCACTTGAATCATCCGCGGCGCCGAAAGCGGGCAGACCGAAGGCGAGTGCGGGCTCCACGTAATATTGGTAGCCGGCGCCCTGGCGAACACGCGTCCAGGCCGCACGCAGCACCGTAGCGCGCTCAGTGCCAAGGCGCATGGAGTGGAGCTTGCGTGCCGTGCGCAAACGCGTGACGGTGACATCGAGCGCATCGCGCCCTTCTCGCGATAGCGAAAGCACCCGATTCCAGCCCAGTACGAGGTTGAGTGAGCGGGTGCTGTAGTCGAAGTCGAGCACGCGCGAGGTGGTCTGCGATGCGGAGACCGTGGCCGACCAGGTGTTGAAGCCATGGGGTATTGCAATCGAAGCAATCAACGCGTCGCTGCGCTCGCTTCGCACATAGGCCAATTGCACGTCCTCGAACAAACCGAGACGGTTTTCCAGCCGGCCGCCCAGTCGCAAACGCTCCGCGCCGGTATTGCGCTGCCCCTGGTTGTCGAAACCAAGCGAAACGGTCCACGCTTTGCCGGTGTCTAGCTGGAGTTCGAGCAAACTGGTGCCGACGTCGCTGCCCGGTCGTATCTTCACGTTGGCGCGATACATGCGCAGGCGGTTGATCTGCTGTACGCCTTGTTCGAGTGCATCGAGTTTCAACGCGTCGCCGGCGGCGATGGGCAGGACACGCGCGAGCGCGGCCGGGTCAACGTCGGGCGCCGCGATACGTTCGATACGACCAGGAACGAGTTCGATGCGAACCAACTGGTCTTGCCACGCAAACTCCGTCAATCGTGCGCGGCTGGTAACCCACCCCTGCGCAACCAACTGCGCATCGAGCTGGCGCAGCAAGAGCGTGAGCCGTTGCTGACCCAGTGGCTGGGTGCGGAAGGGGGCAAGAACGGCTTCGACATCAAGCGGACTGAGCAGACCGTGACTGTGGATCTCGATACGGGCGGCATCGAGTGTAGGGCCGGCCTCGGTGACATCCGCCGGGTGCGTACTGAGCGCAGGTGCAGTCAACCGTGTGCTGGGAAGCGTATCAGGTGCCAGGTGTTGGGCGTGCGCAGCATCGCGGCGCTCGTCGAGCAGTCGATCAGCCGGTAATTGAGCCGCACTCAGCTTGATTGGAAGAAGTGCAAGGAGCAGCGCGACGCGCTTCGCCAACGGAATGAATGCCATGACCTGCCCAGCGCGATAATCGCAAACGAATAGAGGCGCGCATGCTAGGCAGATTTGCCATGGACATACGTGGAATATCTCATGTGGGCGTACACGGTCGTTGCTGGGGGACGCAGACTTCCTTGGCAGCTATGCGCCGAGACCGTGTTCACGATTGCATGACCGGCGGATTCGACCAGACAAATGCTTGAAATTCGATGCCCGCACAATGAATGACCGATGAGTTCTATTTCACACGGTCGGATCATCCGGCGTGCCGCCGGTGCGCATCTCGCACCAGGCTGCCCGCCTTCATGTGCGCTGCCGGGTTCTGAAGCGATCGATCAACGAGCCGCTATCTAGCCGTCGCTCGTATGCGGTCGTGGCCGGATGACCGCCGTCGCGCGATTGTCCTCGTCGCTGATGTCAGACAGTGAATTTCTCTGCCGCTGGGCGCTTAGAGATCGAATCGATTCACGCGCGCGAGAATGGCGACCATGAGTGCGATGAACGCTGGGACGAGGTAGCGGATTTCGTTGCCGGGCGAGGCGAAGGCGAAGCCGGCGAGCAGACCGGTGACAATCATCGAGGTGGAGATCAGTGCGTTCATCGTTCCCTCTGTATGTGCATAAATATAAGGGGTATCTTGTTAGCTCCACCCCGACCAAAGTACTGAATATTTATTCATATGATAGCTCCAGTTTCTGGCGTCGACTACCCCCGTACTTGGAACGAATTTCTGGATTGGTTTGCGACCGAAGATGCCTGCTTGCACTTCGTCGAGCGGCTGCGTTGGCCTGAGGGGTTCGTTTGCTCGGCCTGTGGCGCCGCGGACGAGCCATACCGGGCGAGCCGGCTGCGGTTGATGTGTCGCAGTTGTGCCCATCAAAGCTCGGTCACCTCCGGCACGATCTTCGACAAGACCCGCACACCGATGCGCGTGTGGTTGGCCGCAGCGTGGTATGTCACGAACCAAAAACTGGGGGTCAGCGCACTGGGCTTGCAGCGCGTGCTCGGCCTTGGCAGCTATCAGACGGCGTGGACGATGCTTCATCGATTTCGCCGGGCCATGGTGCGACCCGAGCGCGACAGGCTTCATGGTTTGGTCGAGGTCGACGAGACCTACCTGGACATCGCAGATAGACAGTCAAAGTTACCTGTTCAGAAGAGAAAGAGCCAAACAAACAAGGTGTTGGCTGTCATGGCGGTCGAGATTCTGGAGCCCAAAGGGTTCGGTCGGATTCGACTGCGGCGCATTGAAAACGACAGCGCGGCGAGCGTTATCCCGTTTGTGCAGGAAGTGGTCGACGTCTCTGCGACCGTGCGCACCGACGGTTCAGCAGCCTACCGGTCTCTGGCCGAACTGGGCTACAGCCACGAGCGCAAGGTGATGCTCGGCTCGGTTGTCGCTGCCCATGTCTCGATGCCGGGCGTTCACCGGGTCGCCTCCCTGATCAAGCGATGGCTTCTGGGTACCCACCAAGGCTCCGTATTACCGGAACAACTGGACTTCTATCTGGAGGAATTCGTATTCCGCTTCAACCGCAGAACTTCACGCTCACGGGGCATGCTCTTCTACCGCCTGATGGAACAAGCGGTTAGCACCCCACCCATTACCTACGCCGACATCACTCGGAAAAACCCGACGCTACGGAAGTAGTGGAGCTAAGTGGATACCCCTTAATTGTGTACAGTTATCCGGCCATGTCAAGATCCACTCCGGAAACCGCGGTGGC
>CBDUNM010000270.1:0-2926 GCA_965368585.1 uncultured Chromatiales bacterium
ATGATCATCAGCGCGTAAAGCGACCAATGGGTCAGATGCGCCAGACCCTTGAGCAAAGGCGCCTCTTTTTCCGGCAATGCGGGAACACCTCGTTTCATCCGCAGCGCCAGACGCCAGATCGCCAGTGCCAGAATGACTGAACCGCCAATCACATGAAACCGGACGAGGAGGCTGACCTCGGGCGTCTCGCCATTGGATATCGCCTCCCAGGCAGCGACGATGGGATCATGCAAAGCGAATTGCGCGACGATCAGCACCGCTGCGACCCAATGCAATCCGATCTGGGAACGTGAATAACCTGTGGGTTTCATATTTTCCATGATACACCTGACTGACCGCGAAGCTGTTTTCAAACCAATGCCAAAGGACAACCTCAGAAACTGACGCGTACACCGAGCAGTACTTCATGGGCGGATGCATCGACGCGAAAACCGTCCGTGAAGTCATCCTGTCCAGTGTTTGCATCCCCGAATGAGACGTATTGATACTCGCCAATCAGAGTGAACTGATCGTTCAGGACCACACTACCGCCTAATCCAACGTTCCATGTGAATTCGGTTGAAGTTTCGTCCGCGTAGGCATCGTAGAAGCCGTCAGGCGTGCCATCGAAGGGGTCAAACTCTGCGACTCCCGCCCCGCCTAGTCGGGCGGAATAGCTGTTGCGCGACACGCCCGCACCTGCCTTCACATACGGCGCAAACTTTCCGTTTAACGGAATATCGTAGAAACCTTCCACGGTCAAGGTTGTGCTTTCGATATCACCATCCAGGACGTATTCTTCACCCGCCCGGGCGCCGGTTCCAAACCGCTGGCTGTTGAAGTCAGCACCGTGCAGACCCAGTCGTCCTTCAACCCGGAACTGTCCATTGATTGCATAGCCGATTCCCACAGCGCCTACGGCTCCGTCGCCGCTGTCGAACTGGCTCGGAAAATCCGTATCAGCAGCTACGTTTTCACCATAGGGTTCGGAGTCACCCTCCTGAAAGTTCATGCCGATCATGGCTGTGCCGTAGAGGCCTTCGGCGTGGACTGTGCCAGCAAGGCCCAGTGTCGTTGCTGCGGCAAGCAAAACCTTGTGTCGATACGATTTCATTGGGTAATCCTCTGTGTTTGGAAATTGTTGATTTGATCTGGGCTCACACGCCTTAAGCACGCTGTGCCGGAGTCGCTCACTCAGAGCTGCAAAGAGCTAAAGTAGGAATCCCAGCTCTGGTGCGGCCGCCCGACCACCGCGTCGAAATCACTGGCATTGTCGTAGGCACCAAGACGTATTCCGTCGTAGATCCCCGCAATGATCTCGCCGAAAAAAGGGCCGAGTTCGGCGGTGCGATCCTCGGCATACTCGGCCGAGGTCATGGTGCGGTAGGTAAGCTGTGTCCCGAATGCGCTGTTCATATAATCGACCAGCTGCGCTTGCGTGATCGGCGTGCCGTTGAGATTGACGGTCTGAGTGTCGTGATCAGAACCGGTCAGGAGCTGTGCGTAGGCGTGGGCGAGCTCCGCGCGGGTCGTGTAACCACATTTCCCGCCACCAGCGCTATTCGCAATCTCACCGCGTGTTCGGTAGCTGTCGATATAATCCACGTCCGGCTCGATATAGATACCATTGCGGCCGATGGCCCACGTCAGCCCGCTGGCGCGAATGTCGGCCTCGGTCTGGCGATTGCTCTGTACCACGGGCGAAAAGCGGGTTCCCTGTTCCGGCCCCTGGATACTGGTGTAGACGATCTTGCCTACACCAGCGATACGCGCAGCCTCGATCACATTACGGTGCTGCTGGATGCGTTCCTCCGGCGCGTCGATGCCTGACACCAATAACAATGTGTCTATGCCCGCCAGCGATGCCTGGAGTTGCTCAGGATTTGAGTAATCTCCAGGGCGTATTTCCATGTCAAGACCCAGAGCCTTCTGCGGCGTCCGTGCAAGACCGACGACCGGTGTGCCACCCGGCGTTTCCAGAAGTGCTTGTGCTATCTCCCGTCCCAGTTTGCCGGATACGGCTGTTACAGCGATTGTCATGATTCAAGTCTCATTGGGTAGGGCAGTGTGGCTTTTTCAGACAGTCCGTTGCCAGGTCAGGGTAATGTTCTCGCGGAACGCGAACCGCGCGAAGTGGTCGCCGATCACCTGCTCCAGCCGGTCGATGTCGACAGTCTCACCGGTTGCGACCAGCGTCAGTAAGGCACCCTCAGCGTGCAGCGTGCAGGTGCCGAACGGAAATGTGATCTGGCCTGCCTCGGTCGTGAATTCGACGGGAACCTTGTGAGCGAAGTGCTTGCAGAGCTGCTGCAAGTAGCGGCTTGCGCGGTCCGAGGAAACGGTGGTGGAACTGTTGGGCACGGGTGACTCCTTCTTTAACTGCGTACATGGTAGATTTGGATTGACGTTTCGAATAGCCTGTAATCGACTAAAGGATATTTCCAGGAATTAGAAAGATGATCGAGGACTATCGAGGTCTTGCTGTATTCGTGGCCGTTGCCGATGCGGGTAGCCTCAGTGCCGCAGGGCGTCGGTTGAAACTCTCCACCTCGGTCGTCAGCCACCATCTCTCCCGGCTAGAGGCGAAGATGGGCACGACGCTGTTTTTTCGCTCGACCCGATCGATGTCCCTGACTGCCGAGGGGCATGCCGCCCTGGCACCGGCCCGCCGAATGGTCGTTGCTGGTGAAGAGGCTCTTGATGCCTTGAGTGCAGGCAGCGACGAGCCTGTTGGTGCGCTGCACATCACCATGCCCGCCTGGGGTGAACGGACACCCCTGCGCCAGAAAATCTGGGATTTCGCCCGCTTGTACCCGATGGTCGCGATTTCACTTCAAAGCAGCGATAGGCAGTCGGATCTGGTCAAGGAAGGCTTTGACCTTGCAATCCGCTTGGGAAGGCTTGCCGACAGCAGGCTCAAGAGCCGTCGCATTGCCGATTTCAAACG
>CBDUNM010000271.1:0-2894 GCA_965368585.1 uncultured Chromatiales bacterium
TGACGCGCGCCTCGGACGTTGACGCGCGTCTCATGCTCGACGACGTGCCATTACTGGACGGAGCCGCGGAGACGGTTCGAGCAGGGATCCTGTCATCGCTGCAACCGCAAAATCTGCGCTTGAGACGCGCCGTTCAGGACTTGGAGAATGCGTCCCGACATCCGTCCTTCGCCTTGCTGTTCGATCCGCAGACTGCGGGGGGGCTGTTGGCGGGCGTGCCCGCCGCGCGGGCTGCGGTCTGTGTCGGAATGCTGCACGATCTGGGCTACTCGGAGGCGGCTGTGATCGGCACCGTGACTCGGCGCGGCACGGCGGATGCGCCGATCAGCGTGCAGACGCGATAGGTTCAACGACCCCAGTTTCTATTCCGCGTGGAGCGAATATATTGCCAACTAAGCCGGTAATCACTGAAGAGGAAGGAGATTCATCGTGATTTATGCGCTTGCCCTGTTCATCCTCATTTTGACTGGCGTGGCCGTGTACCTGGCCAGACAACCCGGCGAGTACCTGGTGCGGCGGTCTTTGGTGATGGATGTGGATCGGCAAACCGTGTTTGACAAAGTGCGGGACCTCCGTAGCTGGAAGGATTGGAGTCCTTGGCTCATGCACGAACCCGATACCCTGTTGAAGTTCAGTGACAACGCCAGCCGGGAAGGCGGCTCGTATACCTGGAACGGTAAGCGCGTTGGCGCGGGAAAACTCACCCATATCCGGTTCGACGGCCTCAACAAGATTGAACAGCGCATCGAATTCACGCGGCCATTCAAATCCATATGCGATGTCTGGTGGGAATTCTCTGACGTCAACAACCAGACCGAAGTTACTTGGTGTATGCGTGGCAAGATGCCTTTCCCGCTCAGGTTCATGACCAATACCACGCGGCAGATGATCGAGAAGGACTACGATCTGGGACTCGCAATGCTGCGGGGTAAACTGGATCCCGACGCGGAACGGCCGGTCATTTACTTTGAGGGTGAAGTCGAGCGTGCGGCGCAGACCGTACTCACCATCCCCTTCAAGGGCGGCATCAGCAGCATGGTCACGGCCATGGAAAAGGGGTTTCCGCGGCTGACCGCTGCACTGTCCCGCTACGGTGAACGACCGACTGGCCCGCAGTTCGCGGCCTTCCACAAGGCCGACATCCAATCGATGTATTTCGAATGCGATCTGGCGTTACCCGTCCCGGAGGAGATCCCGCCCGGCGAGTTTGTGCGCAAGTCGTTGGGCGACGGCCGCTACTTCAAAGTATCGATACGCGGCAGCTATGATTTTCTGGAGGCGGCTTGGTACAGCACCATGAATCACTTGCGCATGTACAAGCTGAAACAGGATCGTTCTCGACCCTGGCTCGAGGTGTACGAAAACGATGCGCGCCAAACACACCACAGTAACGAAGTACGCACCACGCTCTACGTGCCCCTGCGCTGAATAAGCCAATCAGTTAACCAGAGAGTACCCGCAGGCCAGACTCGCCGCCTGCGCGGTTGCCCGGTACAATCAGCGACCGGAACACACTCGGGACATGGATGATGCGCATGTACAAGGCAGTGATCGGTACAGTCGGGGCCTGGTTGCTCCTGGTTTCCGTCGGTGTTGCCCAATCCGACCTGGTATTGCTGACCAAGTATCGATCGGATACGGATATCGCGGGTTGGTACATGAGCGAGAAACTCGATGGCGTTCGCGCTTATTGGGATGGACGTCGGCTGGTTTCCCGCCAAGGGCATGCGTTCAATGCGCCCTCATGGTTCACGGCCGATTATCCGCCGTTCGAGCTGGACGGCGAGCTGTGGAGCGGTCGTGGCGAGTTCGAGTTGATTCAATCCATCACCTCGACGGACGAACCCAGCGCGGCGTGGTCGCGGCTCGCCTACCATGTTTTCGAGGTGCCGCATGCGCCTGGCGGTCTGGCTGAACGCCTGCGGAAAATACAGCGGTACTTGTCGCGCCATGCGGAAACGACGATACGCGTAATTCCGCAAACGCCCTGCCGTGGCCCGGAACACCTCAATGCAGTGCTGGACCAAGTCATAACTCAGGGCGGAGAAGGGCTGGTGTTGCGCCACCCGCACACGGCCTACGAAACGGGGCGCAGCACGAACGCGCTGAAGGTCAAGCCGTTCGACGACATGGAAGGGATCGTGATCGGTTTTCGCCCCGGTAAGGGAAAATATGCCGGCATGGTCGGCGCACTGCAGGTCGAACTCGCCAGCGGTCAGCGCTTTTTCATCGGTTCCGGGCTCACCGATGCCGACCGCAAGGACCCGCCCGCGCTGGGTTCCGTGATCACCTTCCGTCATCACGGGTTCACCCGACGGGGCATTCCACGCTTCGCGTCGTACTTAAGGGTGCGCGAAGCACCTGAAACGCCGCCATCGACCGGATACCGGCGCAACGCCGTGCCGCTCGGTCGGTAGCGGAGGTCACGCGTATCGACCGAGACCGTTGTTTCTAGTAAGGAGCGCGCCTCCTCTTATACTGTATATTACTAGATTTGACCCCTATACCGACCCCAATACCCCGAAGGAAACATCGTAATGGGGCTTGATTGGCTGGTGACTAGAGTCAAGTGGAACGATGCTGCAACGGTCGAATATGTGCGGCACGACCAAGTTCGTTCGAGGCCGCCGATCTTTTCTAAACGAGTATACTGTTGCGGACGTACAAGCATGGGCGGAACTTGAACTTGCATGCCATCGTTGGATTTACCTTGGTGCCTATTGGCGCCGGTATCTCTGTGTCTCCCTACGTCGCGGCGCTCGAGCGCGTCCTCGAACGGTCGGGTCTGACCTTCGAAGTCAACTGCAACAGCACCAATATCGAGGGCGAGTGGGATGAGGTGTTTGCCGTGTTGAAGCAGTGCCATGAAGCCGTGCACGGCGCAGGGGCGCCGC
>CBDUNM010000272.1:0-2676 GCA_965368585.1 uncultured Chromatiales bacterium
GGCCTTGCGCGTCTGTAAGCAAGCGCTGCGCTTTGGCCCGGGCGCGTACGGTACATCGGCCGGTCTTGACCGCGGCATCGAGCAACGCAGCACGCGAACTGCCCTTGGCACCGGTCGAACACCCGTAACTTCCGCAGTATCCCGAGTAGGAACACCCGCCGCGCTGCAACGCCGGCCGGGGAAGAATCGCGCGCGGCACCTGCAGCGGATGGTAGCCGAGCGCATGGCACGCCTTGTCTATCCATGCGGAGACCACGTTTTCCGCGGTCGGCGGATAGGGGAAATCGGGCGTGGAGCGCGGCTCGAGGTGCGGATGCGGTCGGACCTTCCCCGACACACCCACCACCTGTTCGACCTTGGTGTAATAAGGCTCGAGGTCATCGTAGCTGATCGGCCAGTCCACCACGTTGGCACCTTCGATCGGGCCGAATTCCGAACGCAGAAGGAAATCCTCGGGCTTCAGCCGGTGAAAGAAACCGGACATGAGATTGGTGGCACCGCCAACAAGATTACCGTTCCAGAAATCCCAACCCGATTGCGACGTCGGCGTCGCCTCCCAGCCACCGTCCTCGAGCGTTTCGATGACGTGCTGTTCGTCGCGCAAATTCGGTGTGTAGGAACTGCGCCGACAACAGGCCAGTTCGTCCTTGAAGAAGTCCTGATCGCTCAACCAGGGCCCTTTTTCCAAGACCAGCACTGCGTAACCGGCTTGCGCCAGGGTCCAGGCGACCGGACCGCCCCCCGCACCACTGCCGATCACGCACACGTCGAAGTCGGCATCCATCAGGACAGCTCCCCGTAGCGCTTGCCGACGACCGGCCGCGGCAGCCCGGGTTGATGACCAAGCCACTGCCAGCCGACACCGTCCGGATTTGCACCGTAAACGGGATCAACGAGCAGGGCTTCGAAGATGTAGAGCAACAGGGTGCTTAACCAGTTTTCACCGGCCTTGCTTTGCGCCACCCGACGCATCACCTGCTCACGACCCGTCTCGTCCAGACTCAGAAAACTCTGCCCGGTCAGGTCGCGGGAGAGATCCTCCAGCCACTGAGCGCCCTGCAGGATGAAACCGCGCTCCTCCGTATCGAGCCGCTCGTCCGCCACCACCCACTTGAGGTACCCGAGCGCATTGATCTCGTCGGCGCCGGGCGCCTTTGGTTCAGACGGCAGCATGTGCCGCTGGACGCTGCAAATCACCTGCCAGCGCTGCGCGGTAGGCAATGGAACGGCCGCCGCGCCCGTCAATACCGGAAATGACGCGGCCAGCCCTAGCGCGCCGACGCGTTGCAGGAAGGTGCGGCGATCCATCACATCGCGACGCCATGCTGCCACGAAGTCGCGAAAACCGTTGCTCGGTGCCGTTTTCCGAATACTCATTCGTCACCCGCTCATATCGAAATCGTGCAGCGCTCAATAGCGTGAACTTGAGCTACTGCGGTACCGCTAACCCTGAACCCCAGTATGACGCAATGTGCGCGGGTGTCGAGACATGCAGTCCGCAATGCCTGCGCAACTCGCCCGACGAACCGCTGTGGCTCCTGACACTGGCGGTTCGATTTTTTGGCCAGACCTGCCACAAACCCGGCAATCGCATTCCATGCATCACGCTAACTCTGCCCGACGTCAAAGAGATTGTCGATCGCGCGATCCGGCGATTGACCGCATCCGTTCCTGGGCGTTAGCTTGCACCTATATGGAGACCGTTGCCAGCCGAAGGGGGGACTGGGTATGCCTGTATTACTGAAGTATTTGTTCGTTGTTGCATTGACTCTGACCTGGAGTATCGCCATGGGCGGCGATCCGACGATTCCGGATGGCAAGGAAATCATTCAGTTTGAGACCAAGACCGGGGTCATTACGTTCCGCCATCAACACCATGCGGACCTCAGTTTTACCACCTGTAAAACCTGCCATCACACCTTCGAGGGCGAAGGAGAGGTCAAAGCCTGCAGTGAGTGTCACGACCCGAAGAAGAAACAGGGCGACGCCATCCAGTTGAAAAAGGCGTTCCACAACCGCTGTACGGGCTGCCATCAATACACCATGGAAGAGCGTGGTATACAGGCGGGGCCATTGAAGAAAAAGTGCAAGCTCTGCCACATCAAGTAGACTGACCAGACACGCCGGATTAAAGGCCGCTCAAGCGGCCTTTTTTTGTTGGCGCTGCATCCGGGTTGCGACGGTACACGCAACGCAAAACGCTGTGTTGATCGGCTTTTCGTCGGCTTCGCCGAGCGTTATCTAAATCGTCCCAGGTTACCCTCCCTGGTGGTTCGGCCAGCTCGGCCTTCCCGGCCTCACGTGCGCGACTCGAAACGCCATGTTAAATGGCCTTTCGTCGGCTTCGCCGAGCGTTATCTAAATCGTCCCAGGTTACCCTCCCTGGTGGTTCGGCCAGCTCGGCCTTCCCGGCCTCACGTGCGCGACTCGAAACGCCATGTTAAATGGCCTTTCGTCGGCTTCGCCGAGCGTCGCTTACCCTGTGCGGTCGTTCGTCGCGCTGCGTCATGCCGCTGGCATGACGGTCGGTTTTCGCACTATTTGGCTGCCTGGGATTGAGGGGCTTCGATTGGGATTGGGTCTTGGGCAACCATCCCTGGTAGTGCACCCAGCCCGCACTTCCTGTGCGGTCGTTCGTCGCGCTGCGTCATGCCGCTGGCATGACGGTCGGTTTTC
>CBDUNM010000273.1:0-2619 GCA_965368585.1 uncultured Chromatiales bacterium
GGAGGTGTTGGCTTTGGGGTAGAAAAAGACAAACACCTTGCGCCCCTTTAAATCGACCAGATTGACGGTGTTGCCGTGCTGGTCCATTGCGCTGAAGGCCGGTGCCGCATCGCCTGGTTGCAGTCGGTTCATGGTTAACTTCTCCTTTTCATCGCTGCCGAGCGGCTTACCCCCTGGATCTGGTGCTGTATTCGCGCAATCCTGGGATCCAGCGCCCCCCCAGGTTGCCAATGCAAAGTGGGTGCGCGGGAAGCGTTTCAGCACGCGTCGCAGCTTCTGAGAGCCGACATTGCCGGCTTCCGCCCAAAACTGGATGTCCTCCGGACCGTTTTGGACCAGATCAGGCGTGTACTTGTAACCGATGGGCACCTCCACCTGCAACCGGTTATAGGTCGGCAGGTAGCGGGCCCACAAAAGCGCCTTCATCACCACATGGCGAAGGCTTTCGACAGTCTTCTTTACCATAACCACTTTTCGGCTGCCAAGGCGAAATGTGAATTTGCCTTTGAGCAATAAATTGCTGTCCATCGAAATCAGTCCCCAGAAATCAAGCACGCGACGATGCTGCCAGACACGAGTTGAAGGTAATACGGGGTTGGTCTTATCGGCCATGCGTCTGGTGCACCCTCAGGGGCTGCTTTTCGGTCAGATACTGCCAATACCGGCGCGGCAGCTTACTCAGGTGCAGCCTGGGGTTGTTGCGCGCCTGCACGTTGACGGCCGCATAATAGCGCTGCCACAAGGTTTGGCAAAGCTGTTCATGGTCGTTCCGACAGGACGCCGTCAAGGCGGCTACATCCATCTGCAACGTCTGCGTGTGGCGGCCGTCATAGACAAGCCCGTAGTTTCTTCGCCTATCGTAGATAATCCAGCACTGGTCGGCAAAACGCGACTCGAAATGTCGACGAACCAGCGGCAGCACGTCGTAGCGGGGGGCCACCAGGGCCAGGTAGCCCGCTTCGCCGGTCTGTTCGAACCGAATCAAGCCTTTCATGCGATGCGCCTCTAATCGTACCTGACGACTGAGTTTATCGATTTGAATGAAGGTCGCCAGATGGGTCGTACCGGTGCGGCCGCGGCGGGCGGCGATGGCATCTGCAACCAGCCGGTAAATCATGGTCTCAACCCCGGTGTGGCCCGACAGGAAAGCGTCGAGCAACTTGCGGCGGCGCTTGGCGCCCAGATGTTTCTTCAGCCCCTTCCATACCCGATCCGCGATCGCCGGATCCGTGTTGATGGTCACCGGTTGTTCAAACAGCCCCCTCTGGCCGCTACCGGAGGGTTCAATGGCATCCGGCAGTGCCGGGTCTGTGTATGCTTTATAGATCGCGCTGAGCAATCCCTCGAAGCTGCCGTCGGTTTCAAATACCCGGCGACAGGCGCTGCTTGAAAACGCTTCGGTATCCTTTGGAGGCGATGCCATGGCGGCGGTTTGCAGGGGATTGCTTGTCGCGGCGACCGGCCATTGTCGTGCCGGTGATCCATTGCAGCGGATGTAAGGCCGGGCCCTTTTAACAAGTGCACCCAGCTGCCGCAGATGCTCCAATCGAATGTGTCCTTTTTGTCGCAGGTGGACGATGCGATTGGCCGACTTCAGTCCGATGCCCGGCACCCTGAGAATCATTTCACGGTCGGCGGTGTTGATATCCACCGGAAACAGTTCCGGATGCCTCAGGGCGAAGGCCTGTTTGGGGTCGATCGTCAGATCGAGCCAGGGGGAGGCGCTGTCAATCACCTCGTCGATGGAAAAGCCGTAAAGTCGCATCAACCAATCGGCCTGGTAGAGTCGGTTCTCGCGCCGCAGCGGCGGTTCAATCAGATCCGGCAGTGGCTTGCGTGATCCGCCCACCGGCACATACGCCGAATAATAGACCCGCTTGAGGGTCTGCTGCCGGTAGAGCCCATCAGCCAGGTTCAGTATCTCATAGTCGGACTCCGGACTGGCGCCGATGATCAGCTGGGTGCTCTGTCCGGCGGGCGCAAAGGCCGGCACATGCCGCAGTCGTTTGCGATCCGCCCGCGTCTCGGCGATCGTTTCACGAATCACCCCCATGGGGGTCAGCACGGAGGCGTAAGTTTTATCCTGCGCCAGGCGCATCAAGCTGGCTTCGGAGGGCAGCTCGATATTGACGCTCAGCCGGTCGGCATGCCGCCCGGCCTGTTGAATCAATCGCCGACTGGCGAATGGGACGCATTTTAAATGGATGTATCCGTTGAACCCCTGATCGCGGAGCGTATGCACGGTTCGAACCAGCCGCTCCATGGTGTCGTCGGGACTGCGTATGACCCCCGAACTCAAAAAGAGTCCCTCGATGTAATTGCGCCGGTAAAAGTCGATGGTCAAAGAGACGATCTCGCGAGTCGTGAAAGCCGCCCGGGGGAGATCGTTGCTGCACCGGTTGACGCAATAAGCGCAGTCATAGATACACACGTTGGTGAGAAGGATTTTCAGCAGCGACACGCAACGGCCGTCTTCGGTGTAGGAATGGCAGATGCCCGAAGGAGCGGTGTTGCCCAGCCGCCGGCCGCTGTTCTTCCGGCGGCTGCCGCTGGATGCGCAGGAGACATCGTATTTGGCCGCATCGGCCAGTATGGTCAGCTTGTCTTCAATCTCCATGC
>CBDUNM010000274.1:0-2438 GCA_965368585.1 uncultured Chromatiales bacterium
CCCAACCCGAGTAACAATACACAAACCCCGCGTCGCTACGCTCCGACAGGTGGCAGCTTTGCCCCGGTCTGGGCGGCAGCCTTCGTGTGGCATGGGTGGCAGAATCAAGTGGAATGCGCACGCGATGACTGGTTGAATCTAAAAGTTCCCATTTTGCAACGGCAGCGATCTGTGCATCGAACGAAGGCTTCAAACCGCCGAAACACCTCGTATCGCCTCTGCAAGTTGCTCCTTGGTGTAGGGTTTGGGCAAGGGCAAGGGTATCTGTGCCTCTTTGTCTCCGGTAAGTTTTTTGAGCTTTTCTGAACTCAATCCCGTAGTAAGCAACACTTTCACTTCCGGCCGTTGCTCTGCCACCCAACGGTACAAATCGTCACCATTGATTCGGCCTGGCATGACGATATCGCTGAACACCAGATCGATGGCCGACTCGGACTGCAGTATTGTAAGCGCCGACTCTCCATCCTCGGCTAACAGCACATCGTATCCGAGGTCCGTCAGGAAACGTTTGGCCAGCTTCAGAATACGTTCGTCGTCCTCAACCACCAAAATTGTTCCGTGCGCATCAGTCGATGGCGCCGGGGACATAGATTCGTCCATACGCACCGGCTCATCGCTGTAAGATCCGTTAACCGGCAACCAAATCATGGCCTGCGTGCTGGCTCCCGGTTCGCTCTCGAGTTTAAATAGACCGCCGGCTTGCTCACAAAAACGAAACACCGAACTCAATCCCAGGCCGCTTCCCTGCTTACTCCCTTTGGTGGTGTAAAAGGGCTCGATCGCCTGATTCAATTGATCGGGTGTCATACCCTCCCCGGAATCGATAACCATGAGTTTCACATAGATTCCCGGTAGCAGGGTCAGACGTCGTTGCGGTACCTCCTCTAATGCAGCGCGCAGTACAAGTAGACCACCGTTGGGCATGGCATCCCGAGCATTGAGGGCGAGATTCAACATCGCACTTTGCAGTTCGGACGGGTCGCAGAGAAAGTACTCAAGATCTGCCTCGTTGTTTAATCGCACTTCGATGTCCGAACTCAGCGTGCGCTCAAGAAAACGCTGAAAATTTTTGAGCCACACCGGCAAATAGATGCGTTTTTTTTGCAGCGGCGTCTTCTGGGAAAATACCAGCAGGCGCTGCGTCAATTCAGCGCCGTCTTGTGCGGCAGACGTCGAATCCTCCAGTAACTCCATCGTCTCGGGATCGCAATCCGGCTCTATGGCGGCGGCCAGAAGCTTCAGATTCCCCAAAATAATCGTCAGGAGGTTGTTGAAATCGTGGGCTACGCCGCCGGTGAGCTGGCCTACAACTTGCATTTTCTGGGCCTGATGAAGCTGCGCTTCCTGCGCCTTCTCTTCCGTCACATCGTGCCCGATCACAAGCAACGCTATTACCTCGCCGCTGGAATCTCGTAGTGCCCTCGCATACCAGGAAATAAGACGTTCCGTGCCGTCGCGCGTCACCATGGCGTTCAGATTACCCGAAATGGGGACGCCTTCCTTGACCTTTACAAGATCCTCGGTCACCTGCTCACGATCACGCTCGGCTAGGAAGGTGTCGACGCAGCTCGTATCTTTAACCTCCGCCAAGGAATACCCCGAGAGATTCTGCATGAAGGAATTGAAACGCATGACGTATCCTTGCGGATCAAGCACCATGACGATTACTGGCGCCGTCTCGATCAGACTGTCGGCAAAGTCCCGTTCCTGTTTCAGGGTTTCTTCGGCCCGCTTGCGTTCGGTGATGTCGGTGACCATCCGCAACGACCCAGTGTAGTTGCCCTTTGCGTCGTGTATCGGCGTGGTGCTGATCATCGTCCATATTTCGGCTTCGGACTTGGTTCGCAAACGAAGGTCGAATTTGTTTGCAACCTCTTTGCGCATCGGATCGAACAGTTTCGCAAGTTCCGTGCGCGCTTTTCCGTCTATGAACTCATCCTGATTTCGTCCTCTCATCTCGTAGTCGCTATAGCCCAGCATCGAGGCCATGCGCTCGTTGACTTCAATCGTGTTTCCTGCCGGGTCGACGAGCCAGATACCCTCTTCCGCCGTTTCAAAGATTTCTCTGTAGCGGTGCTCGCTATGTCGTAGCGCCTCCGACGCCGCGACCGCGTCGGTGATATCCCAGGCTATACCGCCGATCAGCGGCTGTTCACCGTTCGGTTGCGGAATGGAAAAGTTGTGAATACGAAACGTTCGCTCCCGGCCCGTGTTGTCCTCGAGCGGCTTCACGATCTCGTACCATCCCTCGGCGAGGACCATGTCATCGTGGTGACCGAACTGGTCGATGGCTTCGACGGGAAAATCAACCGCGGCCTTTGCGCGTCGATCGTCTCCAGTTCCGAAATGCGATTTCAGGTACTCATTGACGAAATACAAACGATCGTGGGGTGCCTTGATAAAGACGGCGGCCGGAAGATGATCCATGAACAGAAAAA
>CBDUNM010000275.1:0-2331 GCA_965368585.1 uncultured Chromatiales bacterium
CGAATTCGACACTGTCGAAGAATCCTGAATCCAGATCGAAGTTGAAATCGAGACGCGCCGCGTCGATCGTGTTCTCCCTGTCCGCATCGGTATCGATACGCACACGCAGTCCGTCGTCGAAATTGGCCGGATCGGTAAGATCGAAGTCTTCGACCGTCCAGGTAACAAAGCCTTCGTTGTTGCGCGTGAACGTGACGTCCTGCCGGCTTTGGCTTTGCTGGCGGAATGAAGCCTGCTGTTCCACACGAGTTGTCTTGGATGAGGAAACATCCGCTGTAACGCTCAACCGATCGGTGATGTGATATTCAACGTCAATTCCCCAGCCGGTATATTCCTCTGTGCGGGAATACAGCTCACCGTTGGAATCGATGTCGGTCTCACCGGCCCAGCTCGTTACCACACCGTTGGTCTGGAACTCCAGGGCGTCGATCGTTGTGCCGCGCGTATTGCGTTTCATGTTCGCAAAGTTCAGATCGTAACGATCTTCTGACTGCACACGCTCAGACCATTGCACATCCAGGTTAATATCCAACTTGTCATTGGGCTGCCACTGGAATGCTGCAAAGAACGAGTCACGCTCGTCATGCGTATCGTTCTGGCGAAATCCCCGCGAACTGCTTGCCCAGGCGTAGTTACGGCCGTCGTCTACAGCAACGCCGGTAGCGGGATCTATGGACGTATCGTAGCCGCCATTCGTGCCTGAGCCGGCCGGGTTGTCCTCACAGTCGTCATCGGTGCCGGTAAGGTTCGAATAGCCCTGGAAAGGATCGTTGTCCGCCAGGCACGCGAACAGTGAGGTGCCACTTGGACTGGAAGAGCGCATCTCCTGTTCTGGCTGCGAAATATCACTGCGCTGCACACCGAACGAAATACCGACCAGACCGCCATTGTCGAATTCAAATTGATCGACATAGCTCGCGGTACCCCGAAAACCGAGATCACCGGCCATGGAATCGGCAATGTTCTGCTGGTCAGGGTTGTAGTTTCCCTTCAGGTCAAGCTGGAAACGGCGCTTGCCGTAGTCGAGCGGCTTGAGTGTTTCGAGTGCGATCAGGCCCGCAACGCCACCTTCGATCAGGCTCGCATCCTGGGTCTTGTAAATCGCCAGCTTGTTCATCAGCTCGGACGGGAATTGTGAGAAGTTGACCGAGCGGTCACCCGTGCCGTTCGTTGCCATACGACCGTTGAACGTCGTAGCACTCAGGAATGGCCCCAGGCCGCGAATGGAGATTTCTGTCGCGCCGCCATTTTCTCTATGCGACGCTGCACCGGTGATTGATTCGAGTGCTTCACCGATCGACAGTGCAGGAAGATCGCCGATGTCGGTCGCGGAAAGGCCATCAACAATCGTTGTGGAGCTGCGCTTGATGTTGATCGTGCTCTGGATCGTTGCGCGGGTCCCGATGACGGAGATCTCTTCTATTACCTCGTCGTCGGCCTCCTGGGCATGCGCTGGCGCGTATGAAAAAAGCCCGGTCAATGCGACCGAAATGACACTGATTGCGAAAACGGCATGAGATTGGCAGCCGCGCAAGACGACGCTCCGAAACGTTCCCATCGGTATTCCCCCGAATGATAGTGGTCGTAAGGCTATGTAACCAAAACACAGGATTTTGGTTAGCGATTTTGATGACCAAAATCCTACGCGCTTGGCGAGAAGCTGTCAAACCAGCCCGCCAAGCCTGCCACCCGGGCTCGCCATTTCCGGTCGCTTACAACCGCCCGGGTTTCCATCCAACGACTTGTTTTTTAACCTAATACTGGAAAATACAGGCTGGGCGACACTTTATATTACCAATTTGTCCGATTGGACTGCCAGCCTAGAAATAGTGATAGGGCCCTGTCCACTCGTAATGCCGGTCGCCCAAGGTCACCTGGTGTCGACTGGATGGGGATGCATCCCCATTTGCGACGAAAAACAGGCGCGTTCGGCCGGCCACGTCTGTGATGGAAATCGCCGTGTAGTTTTCATCGTCGCAGGCGATGCTCAGCGCCTGCACACGACTATTGGAATTGACGGCGAGTTCCGATACCGGGCTATAGCTGCCATGCGGCTCCACGATAGACACGAAGATCGTGTCCGCGATATCGCGCCTGCGCAGCATGAATGCGGCATCCCGGCGCAGATTGAACTCAGGATCGTTGGCGCCGATCCGCGTGAACAACAATTTATCGGCCGCGTTGCTGACCGTCGTCAATGTGTAAAAACGGCCGTGGTCCATGAAGGAGAACCGGGTGGTATCGGAACCCGGCGCGCCCTCTCCCTCCAGGTACAGATGCTGGTAGCCATGCGCCGCTCCCAGCGGGCTCAACGTCGGCGGGGCTGCGTAC
>CBDUNM010000276.1:0-1772 GCA_965368585.1 uncultured Chromatiales bacterium
ACGCTGGCCCGCATCCGGCAGGAGGCCAAGCGGCTGGCGAAGGGCCAGGACGGCTCCGGTTCTGACGATATCGGGGTTTTGGCGGCCCTGGCCTATCCGGACCGGGTCGGCCTGCGCCGCGGCGGTCAATAGCAACAGCAGCGCGGCTGCGGGGTGAAGCAGGGCCTGATGGCGTCTTTTCATAGACAGGTTAGGCTATCTGGGCGCGAAAAAGTTTTGTACGCGGCGCCACTTTCAAACGCCACCGGTGCAAAGCAGCATGATTAAACGTCAGGCAGCGGCTGCGAACAAGTGTTTGTTGGGGTTGAGTGCCCCTGCGCCTTGTGACTGGCCAGTCGGCAACTCGCTCGTGGCAGCGATCACGAGGCGCAGGGGTACTACTAAGCCGGATCCGCGCGTTTGGTCCGACTGCCCAGCGATACGCTTACCCGATCGCCGCCCCTGCGCTTGGCGCGGTACAAGGCGCGATCGGCGCGGTGAAACAACTCGTGCTGCGATTCGTTGGGCTGCAGGGCGGCGATGCCAATGCTCACCGCCGGGTGTTGCGCGGTGGGCGGCAGGTCGGCATCCGACGTTTCCAACTGCCGTCTGATCAGCTTACTCAGCGTGCGCGCGCCCGCCAGGGCGGTGTTGCTCAGTATTACCAGGAACTCGTCCCCGCCGTAACGGGCCACCAGGTCGGTAGCGCGCAGGCAGGCGCCGATGGTCTTTGCGACCCGCCTCAGAGCCTCGTCCCCGGCGGCGTGTCCGCGTGAGTCATTGATCAGTTTGAAGCCGTCGATATCGAGCACCAGTATCGACAGCGCACTGCCGTGGCGGTGGGCCAGCGCCGCTTCCCGGTGCAGGGCCTCGTCCATGAAGCTGCGATTGTAAACGTCGGTCAACGGATCGGTGTACGACGCCTGTATCGCCCGCCAATAGCGCAGCGCATTGCACAAGGGCGACAGGAGCAGGCGCATGGAATGATCGAGCCGCAGGGTTTCGCGCTGTGCGAAACGTTTGCCGCGCATGACGGTGATCTCGCCCAGATCGTCGCCTTCGAACTCGAAACGATACCGGCAATGGTGATGGGCCTCGCGTCCCACCCGCACTTCCAGCGACCGATCCGGCGCGGCGTACCGAACGCCGCTGTGGGAGACGCACGACGCGGTACAGCGGGAAAATTCGCGCAGCAACGTTTCGATGTCCAGGTGCGAATGCAGCAAGGTGTCCATGCACGGCGCGTCCTTAGTGCGGCAGTGGCGGATATCTACCTGGCGCTTGCGCGGGGCGCTGCGCTGCAACGGCGTGACGATCAGACGAACGGCGTCGCCACTCTGCGCCTGTGTTCGCATTAACGGACTCTCCTCGCCGATATCCAAACCTGTGAACTATCTGGTTTCTTTCATTACAATCAACAAGTTAGACGAATTTCCGGAATTTTACCAGTTGCGTTTCCGGAATTTGTGCCGCCACGGTGGATCGTGGCAGGACCAAACCGGCCGCCGCGGACGTGCCCGGCCGCCCCCGCGTAGTGCAGCGGCGCGCCCAAATGGTGCGGTGCAGCAGTCGAAACGACCCCGCCAGATTAAGGGAAACCCCTGATAAGCAGACCGAATTCAACATGTTAGCTAATCTCTATTTCTTTGGCATATGTATTGCTATCGATTTGAACCAAGATACCCGGAGTTATTTGAGTCTTGTCGAAACTGCGCGTAATGATGGTGGATGAGTGCCGCGAGCGACAACTGGTCGTCGCCGCACAGCTGCTTTCGGCCGATTGCGAACTGGTC